>WALH01000027.1 GCA_015522935.1 DHVE2 group archaeon
GCGAAGGATTCCATAAACGAGCCAAAGGAGAACACCGAGCGTGAAGATCAGAAACATGCCGAGAGATATATCTCGAGTGCTTTTCGTCTTCCATGCCTTTATAACTTGCGGGACGAACGATATCGTGGTGAGGGCTCCGGCAATGTAACCTAAGAGCGTTATTCTCACACCCATGCTCATCCCTCTATGTAAATTGCCGGTTTAAATGGAACTGCAATTTTCTTCTTACCCTTGGGATCATAATCGCTGTTGATGAAAATTTTGGCTCCTATCTCTTTCTCGATATATTCTTTCTCCCTTTTCAAAACTTCCAATTCCTCGATATTCATATACTTTATTTTCTCTTTGAGAACGCGTTTCACAAATTTTGCAATCTCTCCCTTATTCACCGGAATATCCACACTCATAGCAATGCGCATTGCATCCTTCGGCGATGCGTCGGAGATTTTTTTCACTACCTCCTTCATCCACGCTGGCGATGTGTATATGTAAACTCCTTTTGGCTTGAGCTTTGTCACTTCCAAAATTTCCTTTATATCCTCGATCAGAGAATCAACGTAATCCATTTCCATTTCGACCCTTTCATCCACATATTCCATTTTCGCTTCTCTGAGTTTCTCAAGCGAGATGTAGGAGTCATGCCCCAACCTGTGCCAGAACTCCTCTGTAATGTGGGGAACAACCGGGCTCATCATCAGGAGCCAATCCTCTAAAATTTTACGTATTATCCTTCTTCTCCTCTCCTTCCCAACGTATTTTTCGTACTGCTTTATATCGTTCACAAAATGAAACATCATATTCAGCGTGGCATCTCTTATTCTGAAATTCTTCATCAGCTCCACGCTCTCCTTGTATCTCTTATAAAATCTGGACAGTAACCAGCGATCGTAATGATTTAATTTATCAATCTCCCTTGAATTCACACTTTCCTCTATTATTGCAACTATTCTCTGAAATCGTTTTCTCAGAGATGAGACCTCGCTCTCCTTCCAGTCCATGACCGTATCTAAATCAGCGGCCGTTGCACAATACAACCTAAATAGATCCACTCCATATCTCTCGGAAATGTGGGCGAGGGGTATAACATTGCCCTTACTCTTTGATATCTTTGCACCTTCGCGTATCATTAATCCGTTGAGCGAGATTCCTCCTGGCCAGTGCTCTTCAGGAAATATTGCAACATGGTGCATTATGAAAAAGGCAAGATGGTTGCTCATGTGCGCAGGAGCAGTATGACGAAGATCATTTGGGTACCAGTAGAGAAATTCATCACGCATTCTTTCCACGACTTCCTTCGGAATACCAGTTTTTTCACTTATATCCTTCGAATCTCCTTTACCTAAAAACACGTAATCGAATAGCTCCTCCTTCAATCTCTCCGCCGTTATATTCTCTTCGCGAATAATATGGGCTATCGTGTAGAACGCCATGTAAATTGTGGAATCACTTAAACTTTCAATCATCCATTCTCTGTCCCATGGGAATTTAGTACCGAGACCTCTTTTTCTCGCACATGGCCTTTTGTCTAACCAGTCTATTATGTCATGCATCATATCTCTGTATTTTTCAGGGTAAAAGATCATCCTGCTCGTTGCTCTATGCCCCAACTCTTTCCACCATTCCTGAGAGTAATCTATGAACCACTGATCCTGAAGAACCGCCACGATTACCTTGTGGCCATTTCTCGTAACTGCCTTTCTCGATGTTTCGTAGAAAACATCCGCCTTGCCGGTGGTGCGAAGCCAGTTCTTCACCTCATCCTTTATCTCCCCTATTTTCATTCCGGCGAATTCTCCGCATTTTTCGTTCAGAATCCCAGAATAGAACTCATCCTTGTATATTATCTGCGTTGCTTCTTCCAATTGTGGGTCCTTCTGATTCTCTATCTTCATCTTCTCGCATATATCCCTCGCTGGCATTTCATAGCCTTCAATATCTATTATCTTTATGAGTTCAATTTTCTTTACATCCTGAGGATTCAATCCGAATTTTCTCAAATACTCTTCATTTTTCTGAAGATCAGCTAAAGCCTGGTAATCGTATGGCGCGTGAGCAGGCACAGAGTAAACAACTCCCGTTGCATTATCCACATCCACGAACTCCGCAGGAAGAATCGGGATTTTGCGGGAATTCACGGGTTCCTTTGCAAATTTCCCAATGAAATACGTGCCTGATAAACATCTCCCCATCTCAATTTTCTCCTTCTGATACCTCAGCTTCTCGGCCGCCTCCTTTGAGACATACCACTTTTCTCCATTCACGTGAATTTTACAGTACTCACCGTTGGGATTGATCCAGAGATTCGTCACCCCGAATATGGTCTCTGGCCTGAGAGTAGCTGCCACTAAAAATCCATCTCCGAATTCAAACTTAATTGCGGTGAATTCCATTATCGTGACCTTATTCACATCTCCATCCTCTATATCATCTTCGCCAACAGGATTGCCGTCTACAGGACTGTAGGTTATAGGATATTTTCCCCTTTTTATCACCCCTTTCCCGTATAATTTCTTGAATTGCCATTCCACAAACTTATTGTATATCGGCTCTGCCGTATGGAATTTTCTGCGCCAGTCAATGGAATAACCCATGCTTATGAAATCCCTTATGACCTTGTCCGCAAAATATCGCGCAATGTTTTCAGGATTTTTGAAAGAGTGAAGAATTTCCTCAATTTTTTTCTCATCATCCTCGTATATCCCCACATAATCTCGATAAAGAGATATGACCTTGTCATCTCCAGCACGTATAGCATCAGCAATGGCTAAAACGGGAGTGCCCGTAACGTGAAACGCCATGGGAAAAAGAACATTGTATCCTTCCAATCTCTTGAACCTCGCAATAATATCTCCTATGGTGAAGGTTCTTCCGTGCCCGATGTGAAGCGAGCCAGACATGTAAGGATATGGCACGGTTATGAAGAATTTTTCCTTATCTTTATCTACTTTCGGCTCAAATACCCTGTCTTCTTTCCATCTTTCCTGCCACTTCTTCTCTATTTGTTGGAAATCCATGCGGGTGTATGTGCGGGTAAGTAAAAAATTTTATCCTTCATCTTTGAAAAATCGAATTTTATCTTACTCTCATTGCACCTTTCTCCTTCCACATATGTATATC
>WALH01000028.1 GCA_015522935.1 DHVE2 group archaeon
AGGGATGTCCATCTTTTTAATCACAAATTAATTATATTGTATAAAATAAAAAAGAGTTGAAAGATTAAATATCTGTAATTGTTTAAAGAAAGATAATTCGTCTCTCTCGTGGAAAAAATAATAAATGAGATGTGCATACGCAGGATATACAGGGGGCCGTGGGGTAGCTTGGTTATCCTACCGGCTTTGGGAGAGGAACCACCAGCGAGTTCCTTTACCTCCTGCAACCCTCCAGAAAAGCCGGTGACTCCGGTTCAAATCCGGGCGGCCCCATTTCCTCTCAAACTCAGGAATTATGCAAATTTTGTACCAAAACTCTTATATATTTCCATCCCGATGCCTTTTTGGTGATCCATATGAATTTGGGAAGAACTGCGATGGCAATAGTGGTTGTTACTCTACTACTTTTGACAATAGGAGAGTCAATGAACGGTTTTGCATCTATTAGCGCCTCCACGAAAGCAAATGAAAGCATACACACAGACAAAAGTATCTATGTTATGGGTGAAATGATAACAATATTTGTGCATGGAGACGCCAGTACTGATTATTATATCTACGTGAATGGATATAGGTATCACTGGATAACCACAAACAGTACAGGTGATTACACAGACTATATTTCTACGTACAACGGACGTATAACTCTCGGAAGTAATACCATTGAACTCAGAAACTTCCCCAATGCACATACAGTTCTTGCAACGAGCCATTTTGAGGTTAGAAATGGTCTGGAATTCTGGCCCAGCAAATACACAAACAGCAATACAGTTTATTTAAGTGGAGAGACGCTCTGGGTGAAATTAACAGGAGAGGATTACAAGGAATATAGGATAAACATAACTGATAATCATGGCAATGTGGTGTATCCCGAAGTGGGGAACAACGTCACAGTTACCACAGATAGTAGCGGAGTATGCATATTCAATGTAACACTAAGTATGGGCGACGGAAGTTATTCCATGAACCTTTACAATGGAAGTTTGTACATTCAATCCAAAGATTTCACGGTCACGAGTGTTGAGATATCCGCCAGTATAGATAAAAATGTCTATCTTTTAAGTGAGAAAATACATGGTTTTGTGACAATATACTGGCTCAAAACTCACACGGTCATTAAAAATGCTGAATACAAATGGTGGATCATAAATGCAAGCAATCCTAATGAGCAGTACGGTCCGTATTTTGAGGAGAAGAACTCATTTTACACATATCCTCTTAATGTTTATGTGAATGCCACAGGAAAGAAGATTGGAGTGAATCAGGAGTACATTCTCAGGATCGAATACAACATGACAAATTCTACCGGCCTGCACTACGGCACCAAGGACATCTATTTTTATACAGGGCACCTCAGAGCAAGGATAAACCTTGATGCCCTTGATGGCAGTTTCTCACCCGGAAAGCGTGTGAGTACGAATATCTATACTTATGTTGAAGCTGAGAGATATGGGATGGAGTCCTCACTTGGAAACGTTACTGTAAATTACCTGAACATCTCCGCTCTGGATCACTGGGAAGTGCTCTGGTATGAGAACCGTACAGATATGGGAATAACCGATGTAGCAGGGCATACCAGTTACATCTGGGTCGTGCCTAACTTGGAAGTGGGGACCTATGTAAAGATAACTGCTGAGGTCAGCATGAACGATGAGAATTATATAGCAGCGTCATCTTTCAATGTACAATCAGGGGCATCGTCAAGCATAAAATTAAACAAAGAGCCCATTGGTTGGGCATGGACATGGTGGAATGGACATATGGTTATGGTACATGATTACAGTTACCTTGCGGGAGATGTAATTCAGATAACTGTGAATACTCAAACACCTGAAAACGTTATGGTAACCAATTACGAGTATAAGATTTACAGTGGCAGCAGGTTGATGTATTACACATCCTCTAATAGCAGTATGGCGACCTATAAAATCCCCTTAAATTACTCCGGAAAACTTGATGTTTACGAAACCACCTATTTCTCAACAGGCGAAAATTCAACCGATATTGCTATAGTTTACGTGAATTATGGATCCATATACCTGCAGGCATCACAGTATTATTTCAAAAATCCCGGAGATAAGATAAATATCTATGTGCAATTTGAGAGCAATGTGATGCATCCCTCAAACTACACGGTAAAGGTCTTTGATTATCATAACCAGGAAATATCAAAAGTCACTATTCCCTTCTCCTTGAGCACAAACTATACATTCATCGTACCTAACGAGAATTCTGACGTTTACTCAATAGAAGTTGAGGCTATAGATGGAACATATTACACATCAAATGTGATTAATGTATGGATATTCACAGGCTATGAGGTGCACGCTTACATAAAGACCAAATCAAAATTTGAGAATGGAATTTACGAACCCGGTCAAACAATAGAAATTGCATACAGCATTGTGAAATATGGAGATTTCCAGTCTCACAATCTCTTACTTTACTGGGCTATAGCAGGCACGGATTACGTGTGGAACAAGAGAATAGAGAGCAGTGAGTTAAATGGTACAATTACCTTGGCTATACCATCAGATATCAGAGGCAATAAGATAATTGAGGTATGGACTGAGGATAGTGAAGGGCACAACTCCATTGGAGATGCCATAGGAATAAATGTTGAAAAAGGCACTTGGTCAATGCAGAGCATAGCAGGTATGCCAATGGGTACATTTCTCAATCTTATACTGGTAATAATCGCCCTTGTTCTTGTCATCGTTGCACTGTTTATGATATTCTGGCAGAGAAAAAGCAAGGTTCGCAGACCGAGGGCACCGCAACCATTTAAAGCACCACCACAGCCCATTCAGAAAGAACGTATACAGCAGGGAGAGGAGAAAAGTGTGGAAGCTCAACGATTGGAAACTGGTGAACAATCCATACCAAAAGAAAACAAAGAGAACGTTGAGTTAGGAGAGGGTTTAGAGAATCCCTAAATATTTTTTATTTTTAATTTATAACATCTGAAATTTTGGCAAAACAATAATATGGATGTATGACATGCCCCCTATCAAATGGATGACAAAAGGTTTAAAAAGGATATTGCAAAAAAATATTTTAAATGCACGGCCAGTGAACGAGCCGCATTTGAAGCAGGAGTTAAATTAGGCACTATATATCATCAGTTTGTGGGCACACCTTTAAGTTTGGAAAATGTAGAGTATCTGGAAAAAGCTATAGAAGAAAGCATTAAGGTGCAACCCTTTGTGAAAAGCGTTAAGGTGAGAATTGACAGGTCAAGAATAACTAAAAAGCAGGGATTTTACAAGTATCTTACCCTCCATGGTGATATGCTTAACATAGATTTGGAAGTGCAGTATGAAGATAAAATTGCAATTTGCAAATTAGAATACATACAGGAGATGGACTATCCCCTTATGTATATAAAGGAGATAAGGAGTGTGTGAGCATGTACGTTAAAATAGGCTTGAGTGGTTTGCCCGGGGTAGGTAAGACAACAACTCTTATAAAAACAATAGAGATGCTTGAGGAGGAGGGTTTTGTTGTGGGAGGAATGCTAACAGAAGAAGTGAAGGAAGGCTACAGACGCGTAGGATTCTATGTCCTTGACTGGATGACGAAAAGAAAAGAAATTTTTGCGCATAAAGATTTTGAATCCAGATACCGAGTAGGAAGGTATGGAGTGAATATAAAAATTCTGGATGAAATTGGAGTTAATGCACTCAAAACAGCCGCCGAGAAAGCCGACGTTGTTGTTATTGATGAGATTGGAAAGATGGAGGTAGAAAGCAAAAATTTTATAAAAACTGTCCGGGATATTCTGGAGATGGACAAGCACATGATTCTCACACTTCACAAAAAATCCCGTAATCCTCTTCTCCAAGAAATTCGGCGCAGAGACGATATCCGTATGTTAGAAGTCACGCCTATAAACCGTAATTTGCTTCCTTTCAAAATAGTAAAACTGATAAAAGGGGAGCAGCTGTGATCGTTGAAGAGGGAAAAGTAAAAATAATTGCGCCCACCGTGAATGAAAAAGGACCCGGTAAAATTAAAGGTGTTTTCTATAATCGGGAAATGATATTTAATCGGGATTCCACAATTTTTCTTCTCTACAATATTAAGGTTAAAAACGCACTTGATGCCCTTGCAGCGACAGGTGTTCGAGGAATAAGAATTGTAAGGGAGATAGGAATTCCAGTGACCATAAATGATTTCAGCAAAGAGGCATACAAAATAATAAAGAAAAACGCTGAACTTAATAACGTTCAAGCGGAAATTCTGAATATGAATGCTAATTCACTTATGTCTATTCGGAGATTTGATTATGTAGACATTGATCCATTTGGCACACCTGTTCCATTCATAGATATCGCACTTAGAAGCGGGAAAATTCTTGGTATAACAGCCACAGACACTGCCACTCTTTCTGGTCGAAGAAAAAAAGTTGAAAGGAGATATCTTGCAAAAGTGGTTAAAGGTAGTGGGAATCACGAGATTGGAATCCGCATACTTCTTGGGTATGTGGGGAGAATGGCTGCGAGATTCGACATTGGAATTGAACCCATATTTTCCTTCTGGAAGGGACACGCATACAGAATTTACATAAGAGTGAAAAAGGGTGTGAAGTATGCTATGCGAACACTGGAAAAAATAAAAACCACTGAGTTTGGAGGGCCACTCTGGATTGCAGATATTCATGATTTGGAATTTTTGAAGCATGCTAAAATTCCTGATATACAAACTCGTAAGGAATTTGAAAAGTACCTCCAACTCTGGAGAAACGAGAAATTCTTTTTGTATTATGAAATTCCGCAGATATGCTCATCTCTGAAAATTTCACAACCTCCTATATCAAAAATTATAGATTCTCTACGAGAAATTGGTTATGAGGCTTACCGCACCCATTTTTCACCTCAAGGAATACGGGTAAATGCCACATTAGGAGAATTAAAGAAATTATTGAAATCATTAAGTAAGAGTTCGTGAGCTTATTTCCTCCCTCCTTTTTCTCTGCCAGTCTTCATATGCCCCAACAAACACTGTTATGGATGAGCTCATAGCGACTGCCAATATTACCTCGAAGAATTGATAGGAAAAAATTGCAATTTGAAGTTTCCAATCATTGAATATTACAGGAAGTAGTTTTGAGAACACATAAACTATAAGTATGAGGATGAGCCATTTCACATAGAAACCAGCAGCATTCCTATTCTCTTTTGTGAATTGAATAGATTTTCTTATGGCTCCAATGCCCCCTATATCCTCTATAAGAATATAGGCAGGAGCAAATATAATCTTAAAAATTACATAAAACAAAAAAATAAGCATAAGTATAATAGTCAGTGCGAAGCACCCCATTCCTGCAAAAATCAGAGCATCTGCTGACAGAAAAGTAGTTAAAAACACAATTACCAACATCAAAAAGATTGTAACAAAGTAGTACGCAAAAAACGATTTGTATTCGCGGAGATATTTAAAGCAGTTATTTAAAGGAACAGAAAAGGTTAGATTCAGTAAAAGAGGTGCAATGAAAAGAGAGAGAAGCAAAGCAAGCCATGAATCCGTAATTTTCCAAGATATTACTTGTCCAGTTAAGATTTCAACACCAATTAGAATAAGGTACGTTATTATAATAACATCCCACGCCTCGAATGTTTTTAATGCTTTAAACCCCGTAAGCGTATTCGGGTAAACCCCTCTTATGTCTTCTTTAAATATTTTCTTAAATAGGCTCATACCTGGTGATTAAAAGGATATATAAATAATTTTCTCCAACTTATGGAATTTTTACCCTTCCCTCCACCGCGCTGGCCGCCGCAATCACAGGTGATACTAAATAAAGTTTGCCAGGACCCTGCTTGCCGGGATAGTTGCGATTCGTTGTGCTCAAGTAAGTTTCGTCTCCGATTAAACCCGGCATACCCTCGGCGCAGCCCCCACATCCGGGATTGGTGAGGACGGCGCCTGCTTCGGCAAATATCTCCCATATTCCCTCGCGCATCAACCTCAGCCATATTTCCCTAGTGGTAGGCGTAATTGTAAGTGGAACCTTCACCTTCTCACCCTTGAGAATCTTAGCTGCAGATAACAAATCCTCATACCGCCCATTGGTACAAGAGCCAATAAACGCACCATCAATTTCCATTCCTTCAAATTCGCTAACAGGGTGCACGTTGCATGGATTGGGCGGAACAGCCATTAAAGGCTCAAGATTGTTGACATCTATATAAATTTCATCCACATACTCTGCATCTTCATCTGCTTTTATGGGTTTGAAATTCCTGCCCTTCTCCTGATAAAATGCTTTTAGCTTCTCATCCATCGGTGTGAATCCAACAATACCACCCATCTCCGTGGTTTGGGAAGCGAGAGTTATCCTTCCATCTATACTCAACTCACTTATTGCTTCTCCTTCGTATTCTATTGCCTTGCCCAGCGCACCAGAGGGGCCGAGTTCACGCATAACAGCAAAAGTAAGATCTCTGGAAACAGCTGGAAAATCATAGTTTCCCTCCACCACTATCTTCATTGTTTCAGGAACTTCAAACCACGTTTTTCCTGTTTTGAATGCAAATGCTATATCCACATCGCCCATTCCCTGACCGAATACTCCTACAGCACCTAAAATATTGTAATGAGAATCAGTTCCAACAGCAGTCATTCCAGGCTTGACTATTCTATTATCTATAAGCACATGGGTTCCGATTCCCTGATTTATGTCAAATACCTTTATCCCCGCCTCTTTAGCGAACTTCCTGCATATATCCTGAGCAAGAGCGTATTTTAAGGTTTTTGCAGGAACGCTTAAATCAAATGTGAAAAATGTGCTTTCCGGTTTGGCCACATAATTGCCAGAAAAATTCTGTCTCAGATGTTTCACAACATTGGGACCGCCAAATTCTCGAGCTGTAATAATATCAAGATTAATCCAGACTATCTTTCCAGGTTCAACTTTATCCTTCGTGTGTTTCTGAAGAATTTTCTCAACTATTGTTGGCATAGATGGACGATGTTAAAAAGATAGATAAGGATTACGGATTCTCGTCAGGCACGAACTTGTACCCATACTGAATTATGCCCGAATTTCCATCCTCAGCTATTCTGCGGAATACTGCATGCACAGGCATGCCTATATGCACTTCTTCCGGGTCAACATCCACTATCTGACCGGTAATCTTCGGTCCCTCGGGTGTTTCTATGATTGCCATCACGTAAGGCTTCTGGTATTTGAATCCCAGAACGTTCTGATGTACGATTGTGTATGAGTAGACCTTTCCCTTTCCACTGAGCTGAACCTCTTCCATCTTGCCCATACTTTTTCTTCCGCATTTAGGACATACACTTCTTGGAGGAAAGTAAACTGTCCCGCACACAGGGCAACGTGTTCCTATGAGCGAATAGCGGTATCTCCTCTCTCTCCAGAACCTTGGAACAACCATTTACATCACCTCTAAAATGTGAACTATACTTGAGGTCATGGTACCACCCACATTGTGCGCCATGCCTACGCGAGCATTTTCCACTTGTCTCTTTCCAGCCTCATTTCTTAGCTGCTTAACAATTTCCACAACCTGCCCAACACCTGTGGCACCAACAGGGTGGCCTTTTGCTTTTAGTCCGCCAGATGGGTTGTAGGGCAGATTTCCATCGTAATATAACTGTCCTTCTTCCGCCAGTTTAGCGGCTTCACCCTTCTTCGCAAATCCCAAACCTTCTAAACCTTCAATGGCTATTATAGAGAAGGCGTCGTGTATTTCTGCAAGATCTATATCTTTAGGCTCTTTTTTTGCCATTTTGTACGCTTTTCTTCCAGCTTCAATGGTGGATAGAGATTCAGTTAGAGATTTTCGAGAATGAAGCGAGATGTATTCATTCGCATAGGTAGATGCCAAAATTTTAATGGGAGAATCCGTGTATTTCTTCGCAATTTCTGCTGGTGCTAAAACCACCGCAGCGGCACCATCACTCACAGGTGAACAGTTCATGAGGGTGAGAGGATCCGCAACCATAGGTGCGTTAAGCACATCATCCACAGTTATTTCCCTCTGAAAATGTGCATCGGGATTCATCGCACCGTGCTTATGTGCGATCACAGGGAATAAAGCCATTTGCTCCCTTGTCATTCCATATTCGTACATGTACCTTCGGGCCATCATTGCTGCAAGGGAAGGAAATGTTGCTCCCAAAAACACTTCCCACTCACGATCTGCTGCGCCTGCAAGGATATCAGTAACCATATCCCCCGGTAAATCTGTCATTTTCTCCACTCCCCCAACAAGAACTATGTCGTACATTCCGGAAGCTACAGCCATGTAACCCGTATGCAGAGCAGCAGCTCCACTTGCGCAGGCGGATTCTATACGCATTGCAGGAATTTTATGCTCTGCTAAACCAGCGAAATCAGCGATCAAAGCACCGACATGATCCTGACCGACAAAGCTACCCGCACTCATGTTCCCCCCAAATATAGCCTGAATATCTTCGGCACATATGCCTGCATCTTCCAATGCCTTTAATCCTGCTTCTACTGCAAGATCTCTCAGACTTTTATCCCAGTGCTCTCCATATTTTGTTTCACCTGCACCAATTATTGCGACATCTCTCATGGTATCACCTCCACAATCATCCTTCTGAATTTCAGATACTGTGCGTAATCTATGTACTTCGCCCTTTTCACTTGATCCCAGACCTTCGGTGCAGCATTACGATTGAATCTCTCAATCTCATCAGTCACAGTTATATCAAATCCATCACTGCCTGCACCACTTCCAAATGAAACTGCGAAAATTCTATCACCAGGCTTGGCAACGTCAAGAATTGCACTCAATCCTGTAGGTGTGGCACCAGAATAAGTGTTGCCGATGTAAGGAGTTAAAAGGCCTTGCTTGATCTGCTCCTTTGTAAAACCCAATCTCTTGCCTACACGATATGGAAATTTGCCATTGGGCTGATGAAACACAACATAATCATAATCCTGTGGCTTACTCTCGGCCTTTTCCAAGAGCATTTTTGCGGCAGTCATAATATGCTTGTAGTACGCTGGCTCTCCCGTAAAACGACCCCCATGCGATGGATACCTCTGTCCTTCTCTCCGCCAGAAATCAGGTGTATCGGTTACGAAGGAAACAGTGTGATTTATCTCAGCAATTACCTCGTCTTTCCCAATTATAAATGCCGTGCCTCCGGCGGATGCAGAATAATCCAAAGCATCTCCTGGCTGTCCTTGGGATGTATCGGTACCTATGGCAACTCCGTAATCTATCATACCTGCCTTAACCATAGCATATGCATTTTGCATCGCGGCTGTGCCTGCTTTACATGCAAATTCTAAATCCGATGCATGGGCATTGTATGCTCCTAAAACCTCGGCGATGAGCGACGCAGTGGGCTTAACAGCATATGGATGTGATTCACTTCCCACAAAAATAGCCCCTATCTTATCACCGGGTATATTTTTTCTCTTTAATGCATTTCTAACTGCTTCCACAGCTATGGTTGCAGCATCTTCATCATATGCTGGCACGGATTTGCTCACAATTCCCAGACCTTTTTCAGGATGCTCTGGATTGTCACCCCAGATTCTTGCAATCTCCGCAGTTTTTATTCTGTAAAGGGGTATGTAACTCCCGTAGGTAACAATTCCTACCATATTCTCACCTGCCGAACATTAAACCCTTCAACTATTTAACTCTTGGCGTATTTTCTATTCGACTTTTGACGAAAAATAAAGGGATGGGG
>WALH01000029.1 GCA_015522935.1 DHVE2 group archaeon
ATTATACCCCACGGTATGCTTCTCTCAACCTCTTTCCAGTTAAGCACATCAAAAACGAAGAGCAGAATCGCACCTATTATAACTGCGACTGCTATACCCCAGCTTCGAATAGTAAGAAGTATTATGAATGTTAAGATGATGATACCTAAAACTACAATTTCCTGTTTGTCCATTCTTCCGCCTCTCTCAATTTCTGGCATATCAAACCTCTCCGGTCTATGGATGGATATAATTGTAATCCAGAGCACAGGAACCATGACGAGCGTTACCGGAAGGGCCATTATAATCCATTTCAGAAAGGATATATGTATCCCGTAATTCTCCGCAAGGTACGCAACTGTGTATGGATTTCTGGCACCGCCCATCAACGTTGCCACACTTCCCGCCGTTGCTCCGTATGTGAGGGCAATCATACCAGCCTTTCCCATCCTGCTCCCCCTCTCTACGTTGATTAAGGATATGGTAACTATAGGTAAAAGAAGAGCCACAACAGCATGCTCAGAGATTATGAAAGAAAGGGATGATGCGAGAATTAAAATACCTAAAACATAAAATCTCGGGGATTTGCCAAAAAATCGGAGTATATGATATGCGATCCTTTTATGCATACCACTCTTCTGCACTCCTGCGGCAAGCATGAATGCACCTATTAAGAAAAACACAGCTTCGTTACCGAAGAATCCAAATACCTCCTGTGGGGGGAATATACCCAAGATCGGTGGAAGAATCATAACAAACAGCCCAGCCATACCGAGAGGCAGTGCTTCGCTTATAAACAGAAATGCACCTGAAATAAGAATACCAATCATCATCTTTCCTTCATAGCTTAATCCGTTGGGTTGAGGCAAAAAATAGAAAATTAATAGGATAAAAATTGCGATTAAAAGGTAAATGAGTTTTCTTTTATTCAATAACGCCTCGCCTCTTCATATAGGCAAGGACATTCTCAATACTCGCCTCTATGCTCTCCTTATCCGTATCAAGAATGAGATCAGCAGGAGGATCAGTGGGTTCTTCGAATGGGTCATCCACACCCGTGAAATTCTGTATTTCCCCCTCGAGTGCTTTTTTGTACATTCCTTTCACATCCCTCTCCATGCATACCTCCACAGGGCAGCGAGTCCATATCAAGTGGAATCTCTCCGGGCCTATGATTTCTCGAATATCCCTGCGTATCTCGTTGTAGGGTGATACGAATGTGGCGAGGACAATTACATCGTTTCTTGAGAGCAATTTGGCTATAAAAGCCACCCTCTCAAGATTCTTTCTTCGATCCTCTTTTGTGAATCCCAAATCCTTAGATATGGGACTTTTTCTTATTATATCCCCATCCAGTCTCTCAACCTTATATCCTTTCTCTTTCAGAATCCCATAAATCCTATCTGCTATCGTGCTCTTTCCACTGCATGGCAATCCGGTAAACCATATTGTTGCACCTTTCAATTTTTCACCTCCTTTCTATTTCGATATAATGAAGGATCCACAGCTTTAACTGCGGAATCCACATCAAGAAATCCGCCCAAAAACTCGTTGATTCTTTCAATTTCCCTCCTCGGATTCTCAATTACCTTGTTGTAACGCACGGTTATGTAATCAATATCATCTCTGTCTTCTATGAGTTTAAGCGCATATTTATTCAATCTTTCAAATGCTTTCTTATCCTCGTTGCTCAATTTTTCTCCAATCATCTTGCTCATTGATGCTATTATTTCGTCAAGGTCACGGAGCATGTAGATGACCTTATATTTGAAACCACGGGGAAGATATTTGATTCCATAGGCTGTTACTTTTATCACCATTCCATCATATTTCTCCATAGGGAACGTTCCTGCCATAAGGCGGTTTATTATCTTTCCCCCCTCCAGTTCAAAATATCCTTTAGGATTATGCTCATCAGGCTTTCTTTTGTGGTCAAATGCAACCTTCATACCTCCAAGATATAGAACTTGCATCATCATTGATGTGCCGGATCTTTCAAGCCCTGAAACTATGTAATTTACCATCCAAGTACCTCCAGAACTCTTTCTGCGAATTCTTTTCCCCTTTTCGGTGGAAGGATTGCACCCATAACCTCTCTCTTTCCTCCTGCATTGTATCCCATTTTCTTCGCCACTTCAATCAGAGTTAGCGCAGAATATTCGTTATTGGGAAATCTTATGTAGAATTCATCTCTGTCATCCTTGTGGTTTATCACTATTGTGGGTTTATGCTCGCTCCATGCAATCCTTCTTGTAACCGCAGAGATTATCATATATGGACTCTTCATTTCAAGATACACATATCTGCCATAATCCTCCGCTCTCTGCTTCCAATTTTCTATCTCCTTGGATATGAACTCTAAATTCCTGTGAAGTTTGTCATTTTCCAGAACTTCTGTGATTCCATGGAGCACTAAATGTACATTATCTATCACTTCTTCCCTTTTGTTCATCTTGAAACTCGAGTCTAAGAGTTCCACTGCTAACATGAGATCATCAAATATCAAATTCTCATCACTCATAACTCTCTCCACAATTCTCCATTCTTTAATTTTCTTTGCATCTGGCCCTTTATCTCCTAATATTCCAAGTGCAACTAAATAATTCGGCTTGTATGAAAATCGCTCCATAAGCACGGTAGTGCAAGATGGGTAATGCTTTCCCCACAGATATGGATTGTAATGCTCCTTTGCACACTCCACCTTCGTTGCTCGATGATGGTCGTAGATGTAAATCTCATGGCCGCACAGTTTACTTGCTTCTGGCAAATTCATATCAAGTATGACAATTTTTTGGGAAGATTTGACTTTTTTAAAATCATCTGCATCTAAATAAAAATTGCCTATCTTCGGAGTAAATAATTCATCCTCACCATGCAATTTTATATATATTGCCGCTGAAGTTATTCCATCTGTATCCCAGTGATGAACAATCATATTATCACTCCACAAATGGATTTTCAAACTGGAGAATCACCTCGGCGACTTCAGGGCGCATCATAATTTCTGGAGGCTTCTCTCCTTTTATTAACATTTCTCGTATTTTTGTGCCTGAGAAATTCACATGATACTCTGGCCCATGCGGGCAAATCTTCTCGTTCACAACAGTTCCGCATTTCTTACAGTAGAAGAATGAGCGGAAAAATAGGGGTGTGATACCTAAATCAGGATAATCGTAGAATATCTCCTGCGCTTCGTATGGCCCGTAGAAGTTGCCAACACCTGCATGATCCCTGCCGACTATAAAATGGGTGCATCCGAAATTTTTCCTCATTATTGCGTGAAATATCGCCTCTCTGGGGCCTGCATAGCGCATTTCCGTCTCAAGAATTCCCAATGTGGCAGAATTCTTTGGATAGTAATGCTTGAACAACGTCTCGTAGGCGGCTATTATAACCTCATCTTTGAAATCCCCCCTCTTTTTCTTTCCTATGAGGGGATTTATGAATAAACCATCCACAAATGTAAGTGCTGTTTTCTGCACATATTCATGTCCAATATGGGGTGCATTTCTTGTCTGAAAACCCACAACGCTCTTCCATCCCTTTTCCTTGAAAAGAACTCGAGTTTCCTTTGGCCAGAGTTTGTACTGGGGGAAATCGGTAGGTGCATCATTTACGAGCGTGATTTTTCCTCCCACTAAATGCTCTTTCTTATTCATAAGATTTGCCACACCGGGATGCTCTATACTTGTAGTCCCAAAAACTCTCTGTGCATATTCCTTTCTGTCATACGGATAAATTTCTTCCACTTTCAGAGTTGCAATGGGCATATCCCCGTAAAATAAAGAAACCTCATCCTCCCTAAGGAGCATTTCCACATCCTTTTCATCCACATCCTTCACGATGGGTATTGTCCACGGTAAATCGTTCGCCAACCTTCCTTCCTCAAGAACATCCTCAAAATCTTCACGAGCCATATATCCTTCTAAAGGGGAAAATACTCCATGGGCGATGTTACCCAGATCCCTCGCCTCGTCAAGTGTTATTGATAATCTTGGCAGCTCCATTGCTTCCTCTCTTGCTCTATCACTGAAATCCAGCCGCTCAACAAGTTTTCCTCCGTGGGGTGCTATCATAAAGGTACCTCACTCCAGATATCCCAATGCTCGAAGCCTTTCCTTTACTCTCTCCTCGTCCTCTTCGCTGAATTTTTCTTCCTCTTCTTCATCCTCCGCTATGATTTCACGAAGAACATACGTTACGTAGCTGCTCACACTTGTAAATCCTGTGCCTTTTATTCTCTCATTAATTTTTTTGTACAGTGTGACCGGTATGCGAACTGTCTCATAGTTTTTCTCATTTTCCTCATCCATTTTTCATCACCTCGTGGTATTGGATTTATTTAAAGAGAAAGGATTTGCATATAAAAATCTATTCGTCATCATGCATGTGAATGAGCAGAATGATATTTTTGAATCTTCTGAAACCTTAATATAAATCCTCTCCATGCCCCTCTGAGGTGAGAAAAATGAAGAAGAGAGTAATTATAATGGGCGCTGCAGGTAGGGATTTCCATAACTTCAATGTATATTTCAGAGACAATGAAAATTACGAGGTTGTTGCTTTCACGGCGACACAAATACCAAACATTGAGAAAAGGAAGTACCCGGCGGAATTGGCAGGGAAATTATACCCTGATGGTATACCTATTTATCCTGAGGAGGAACTGCCTGAACTTATAAAGAAATACAACGTGGATGAGGTTGTTTTTGCGTACAGTGATGTCAGCCACGAGTATGTAATGCATAAAGCATCTATAGTCCATGCAAGCGGAGCGAATTTCGTTCTTTTAGGACCTAAAAGCACCATGCTGAAAAGCAGTAAACCAGTTATAGCAGTTACCGCAGTGAGAACTGGAAGTGGGAAATCTCAAACATCCCGCAAGGTTTTCCGCCTTTTGAGAGAGCGTGGATTGAAAGTAGTATCAATACGCCATCCCATGCCCTACGGGGATTTGGTGAAGCAGAAAGTTCAGAGATTTGCAAGTTACGAAGATCTTGATAAGAACGAGTGCACAATTGAAGAGCGTGAGGAATACGAGCCATACATAGACATGGGCGGAGTTGTGTATGCTGGCGTTGATTATGAAGCAATTCTTCGTCAAGCGGAGAAGGAGGCGGATGTTATAATCTGGGATGGTGGAAACAACGACTTTCCATTCTACAAACCGGATCTCTGGATTGTCGTTGCCGACCCCCATCGTCCGGGGCACGAAATGAAATATCATCCCGGTGAGACGAATTTCCGTGCTGCGGATGTGATAATAATTAACAAGATGGACACTGCGAACAGAGATGATATCCAGGAAATTTTCGATAGCATTGAGAAGGCAAATCCCGATGCCATAGTTATTGAGGCTGCATCACCCCTATTCGTAGATAAGCCGGAGCTGATAAAAGGAAAGCGTGTTTTGGTGGTGGAAGATGGTCCCACATTAACGCATGGAGGCATGAGATACGGCGCAGGATACGTTGCCGCCAAGAAATACGGAGCAAAGGAAATAGTGGATCCGAGGCCGTATGCAGTTGGATCAATAATAGATACGTACAAGAAATATTCGCATCTTCATGTAATTCTTCCAGCCATGGGCTACGGCGAGAAGCAGATGAAAGAATTGGAGGAAACGATAAACAACGCGGATGTGGATGTTGTGGTTAGTGGCACACCGATAGACTTGAATCGTGTGATTAAAGTGAACAAGCCCATAGTACGTGTGCGCTATGAACTTGATGAGATAGGTAAGCCTGATCTAAACGACGTTCTTGAAGATTTTGTTAAGAAGCATAATCTCACCTAATTTTTTTATATTTTTAATTTGTAAATTCTCGCCTTCAATTCTCCGTAAAGTACATTTCTCATTTCCAGAACATCAAAATAATATTCGAATTTTTTGTGAGGGGTTATCACAACCATTATTGTACCTGAAAAATTTTCTTCCAATTCTCTTGCAAAATCCTCGTACAGCTTGAAAATCTTTTTTCTGTTTCCCATTCTTAACCCATAGGGTGGGTTGGTTACTATGTAATCCACGTTGCGTATATTTTTATGCAGTTCCTCCGCCCTTCCTTTTCCACATATAATCTTCGCATTCGCTCTTGATACATTCTCCATTGCGTTTTGAATGTATTTCTTCTCACTATCAAAACCATATACATCAGGCTCACCCCTCTTTATTTTAACACTTCTTTTCGTTTTTTCCCACCTCTCCTCGTCAAAAAATGAAATTCGTTTAAAAGCAAAATCTCGCCACATGTTGGGAATACCCTTGAATGCATGATACGCCTCTATTGGAATTGTTCCAGAGCCACAGAAGGGATCTACTAAAATCCCTTTTCTCCAGCCTGAAATTCTGATCATTGAAGCGGCTATCACAGAATTGAGCGAGGTGGGATGCTTTTTTATTCTATAGCCCCGACGATGAAGACTTATGCCCGTGGTGTCAATTCCAAGGAGAAAAAGACTATCTAGGATCCATGCGAGAACACGTACATCGGGATCATCTAACTTCACCTTAGTATCAGGGCATTTTTGGAGTAGTGCTTCGCCTATAATTGCGTTCACATCTATACTCGTGAAATTATGTTTTCCATGCCTTTCCGTAGTTACACCGAATGTTCCTTTGAAACAGAGATCCGAGTTCAAAACTATGCGCTTTATGTCTTTCAGATTTTCGAAATTCTCCATGGAAAAGATAATCACCACACGATTTATCGTCTTTGCAAGATAATTGGCACGATAAAAGAAGTGTTCATTCCCGTGATAAATTATTTTTCCCTCCATTATTTTAAAATCTTTTGCACCAAGAGTTTTGAGTTCATTCATTGCAATGTCTTCAAGTCCTTTCATCGTGGTTGAAAGATAAAGCATGGAGCCTATCCTTCCTGCAAGTAGTATCTTTTTTCCCGAATTTCGCTATTTATTTTCATTTTTGACAGTTTGAGAATTTGATCGATGGATTCACCTTCCCTTGACCAGTATCTTCGAATTGTTGTGTATATACCACCACGATTATTCACGTACAGTTCTATGAGAACCCACCTTGGCTTCACTACGTTGACGAAATCCTCCAATATTTTATTGGCCAGATTCTCGTGCAGAATTCCCACGTTTCTGTAAGATACAAAATAGAGTTTGAGTGATTTTAACTCAGGTAACTTTTTCTCAGGCTCGAAAAGTATTCGCACTGTGTAGAAATCGGGTAAATGAGTAGTTGGACACACAGTTGTGAGTTCAGGATATACATATTCCACAAGTGTATGCGTATTGGGATATTCAAATTCCACTGTCTCTATCTTCTCCATAGAGCCCTTTATTCACGTTTATTATTTTAGATTTTCCATTATCTCCTCAATTCCTCTCGCTATGATCTCCGCTACTGTTATGTTGGAATATGGAGTTTCAATTGTATCCGTTGATGCGAAATCATCTGTTTTCTTCATATTCTCAATAGCGTTATTTATGAAAAGGCCATGCGTGCACACTGCGTATATCTTCTTCGCTCCCTGATTGCGTAATTGCTCTGAGGCTCTCGCTATTGTTCCTCCCGTTGAAATTATATCGTCCACAATTCCCACAATTTTTCCATCCACATCTAAATTTTTCGGTTTTATAACGACATCTGTTCCACTCAACCTCGTTTTTTCCAAGTAATCAAACTCCGCATCCATCTTTTCTGCGACTAATTTAGCACGTTCGTATCCTCCCTTATCTGGAGATATTACAACTTCAACATTTTTGGAAGAGAGATACTTAGATATGGGCACAGTGGCATGGAGATGCACGGTGGGAATATCAAACCAAGATAAAATCGATAGGGTGTGCAAATCTATTGAGATTACAGCATCCGCGTTTAACGCTATGTGCCTCGCCATGGCTCGGGCACTTATCGCCTCTCCTGAATTGAAAATCTTATCCTGTCTTGAATATCCGAAATAGGGCACGACTGTTATTATCTTCTTCACACCCATTTCTCTAAGGGCATCCTGAAGCAGGAATAATTCGATTATCTTATCGTTGGGATAGGTTGTTTGAACAAGGATCACATCCTCGTCAATTTCTGGAACTCTAACGTATATCTCCCCATCGGGAAACTTCTTTATATCCGGTTTAATGAATTCCCACCCGCCTTCTTTTGCGACTCTCTCTCCTAAAATGAAAGATGCACTTCCAGCTACAACCTTCATAATGTGGTAAATGACAGGATGGTAAAAAATTTTTCTTATGGCTTATATCTCCCATATTTTTTGGATAAATGCTCATCTCTGAGTTTTTGATAAATCAGTCCATTCTCCATGGCCATTTTTCTTATATCCTCTCCCTGCCTCACAACTTTACCCGGAATTCCTAAGACGAGTGAGTTGGGCGGAATTTTTGTGCGAGGTGTCACCACAGCGCCTGCGCCTATCACGCTTCCTTCCCCTATTTCAGAACCATCCAAAACCACGGCGTGGATTCCAATTATAACGTTGTCTTCTATCTTTGCCGCATGAACCATGGCCAGATGCCCGACCGTTACATTCTCGCCTATTATTGTCGGCATATCATGTGAAACATGAACGACGACATTGTCCTGTATATTACTGTTCTTTCCCACAACAATGTATGAGACATCTCCCCGAAGCACTGCACCATCCCATACGCTTACACCTTCCTCTATTGTCACATCTCCAACTATAACGGCAGTTGGCGCTATATATACAGAAGGATGAACCTTTGGATTCATAAAGGGGAGAATAGAGGCAAAATAAATTAATTTTCTCTGAGAATTGCAAGAGGGAAGAGGGAGAGGATGATGAATCCAACGATAAACAATGATAATCCAACGCCAAGCAGATCAGCCAAAACACCAATCACAAAGGAAAAAGTGGCCGAGAAAATCATTTTTAACTGGGATTCCACACTCAATCCAGAGGCCATTATGCGTGATGAAATCTGATCGCTCACGTAACTCACATTCATAGGCCTTCGAAGATTGAAAAGAATGTGTAGCCCGATGAAGAGGAGTATTGAAATTATGGAGAGTGTTAACCAGTAACTCAATCCTGCGAATATAATGAAGGATGTGCCAATAAGAAATGTAGTATTTATCGCTAAAGTAATCTTTTTAAATTTCTTAACTGCCACATGGGACTTGCGGGACGCATAACTAGAAAGAAGATAAAGAAAGAAGTAAACAATTCCAACAACAACCGCAGTTCTCTGCCTTCCTGTGAATGCAAGCATTATTGGTATTGACAAGGCGAAGGATTGGAGTATCGGCTGGAGATAATCTTTGGAAGCTTTGAATCCAGAATCAAATAGAGAGGAGTTGAGGAGAGCTTTCAGAGCTTTTATATTTCTGAACATGGAAGCAAAATCCCTGAGAGTTAATTTTACCTGTGTCCATACACTTTTTTTCAGAACTTTTTCAATATTTCCATCTAATTCCTTCGGGTATGTGGCTAAATTTATGAAATCAAGAATGTAGGGAATGATAGTTACTAAAAATATGAGGTGATAATCCCCGGTGTAAAAAACAACAAATGCTGCAAGAAGGGAATTTATAGCGGAGCCAAACTGCGATGCTGAACGAGTAGCCCCATAATATTCCACCTTTTTATCCTCCATCCCCTTTATCTTCAGATATTCTAAAATCATCGCTTTATGAGTTCCAGAGCGAAATGCATCGCCCAATCCATAGAGAACCATCGCAACTAAGAATAGATAAAAATTTGAAGTGAGATAGAAAATAGTGAATGTAACTAAATATGCACTAAAGCCCATTAGCATTGATTTCCTCCTTCCAAATATGTCTGCATAAATGCCTGTAGGTATCTCAAATAGATTTGTTGAGATCTCTGCGGTAGCGTAAAGAATACCTATATCCGTGAACGTGAGATTTGAACTCAGGAAAAAGAGAATGAGAAACGGCTCAAATAATCGAAGATTTTTCAGGAACCCGTAGAGGGAGAACTTGTAGAACATCCTGTCCTTGGGTATCACGTAGAGGTATCTCCTTTGAAGTATTTAACTCTTACAAGAATCTCATTCCTCTTATAGATGCTATCAGGAAATTTGAGAAGAAGGAGAGTTAAATATAAATAGTGCCAGTAAATTCAACATCTCGTGGAAGATAAGATAGTACATTTGAGGCTCAAGGATCATCCTGATCTTACGATAGGGGAACTTGCGGAAATAATGCGTGAGCTAACTGAGAAATATCCAGATAGAGAGATTTTTTTGGATGGTGATGAGGAGGCCATATGCTCACGCCCTAAAAAACCGGCTACTACGGAATGAGGTTATAATAAATCAATACTGCACCAACGATTATTAATATAACTACTATGATTATGAGTATCAGCCAAAGAAGAAGTTTGAGAAAGAATTTCAGCACTCCTAACAATGCAAGAATAATTATAATTATGGCTACACAGCATAGAGAACTTATCACTATAGGCATAAATTTAGATACAGCAAAGGGGTATATAAAA
>WALH01000030.1 GCA_015522935.1 DHVE2 group archaeon
ATCCTGAACTCGTAGCTCTAAAATCTGATCTTCGCTAATCAATTCATTTCCAAGATAATCCTTCTTATATCCTAATTCTTTTGCTTTCTCTATGGTTAACCCTATTTCTCGCGGCCTGAAATGGGTTATGGTCATATCGGTCATATCATATCTTATCGTTCCATCCTTGAAAACAGGCAACTTGTGCTTTGCCCTTAAAATTCCTTTCTCAACCGCTTCTGGAAGATGCTCTTTGGACATCATCTTTTTTACGCCTTTTACCTGCCAGTCAATTTTCATTCCTAAGTTTCTCTCCGCTTTGCTGAAAAGCTCATCCACATTCATCTGAACGGTGACAATCTTTCCAGTGAATTCTGTCCTCGCACCGCATTTAGGGCAGTATGGTGTATATGTGGTAGCTCCGCACTTGGGACATTTTCTCTCACCTATTTCTACGGGAATCTTACCCATTTTTCTCCCGTCGGTGAGAAATCTTCTGTTTCCAACCTTCTCCCCAACTGGAAAGAGAACATTTATCACTTTTTTGTCCATTCTCCTCTCTGCAGCTTTCTCAGGGCGCCCCATTCTTGCACCTATCCTTGTGGGTGCACGGGGCATGATCTTCACTCCTGACAAATGAGACACTAAATCCACAGGATTTTCCATCACTTCTAACTTCTCTCTTCTGAAAATTTTATCGCCTTTTAAATCCAGCCCAAGGCATCTGAGAAGGGGATAGGCATATCTATCGAATTCATAGTGCTCTCTTTCTCTATGCAAAGCACCTAATTTGATCAAAATTTCCTTTATTTTCCCATCTTTTTCCACGTAGAGTTTTCCATTCTTATAGAATGATTTATTTTCAATATACCCCGATAATTTAACAATTTCCTCCGCTGTTAAATCGTGCCAGAAGAGATTGAAAGAAGGATGTAATGGAATTCCGTATTTTTCCGATACTTCAAATGCCTCAAACGCATCTTTAACTTCTCCCTTGAATCCTGCTTTTTCTGCTTCCTGAACCCACCATTCAACTGTGTACGATGCAGGAAGGAGCGGATAGTTATTTTCATTGAATTCTCCAAAAGGTATCAAAATTTCCCCCACGTCTACTATCTTTTCCACTTCATCAATACCATTCTGCGGATCATAAACCTTCATAGCATCCTTTAAAGTGTTAATTTGCACGAGGTCTCCATTTTTGAGAAGAATGATTGGCCCCTCTACGCTGTCACACGAACTCATCCCTCCAGCTTTTCCGGGTTTTTCTGTCTTAAGTTGCGTGCCTATGGCTATGAACCTTCCCAAAATATGCATAGTCGCAGGATTCACACTTATCGTCGCCAGACCTCCTGCACGGCATCTTCCGTACCTTAATCTAAATCCACCTGCACGGGAGGGATAAGCGAAGATTGGACGACCAGCAACGATATCCTCCATATATTTTTCTAATTTTTCTTCTTCACTTTCTTCCTTCTCTTCTGGAATCAATTTGGAAATCCAGTCCCATCCCTCGATATTCAATTTTTCCACATAACCCTTTATCTTCTTCGCCTTTTGAATCACACCTTCTGCAATAACAAGGCACATGCCTCCTCGAACTCGATTTGTCTCAATTCTTTCTAAATTTCTGAATCCGCTGACCTCCACATCTTCTGTTCCTTCGCCGTCTATACACACGGGCGTATTTCTCACCACGATCTCTATCTCTTCATCCGTTGGTCTGTACTGAAGATGCTTTGTTCTGTCGTAAAGCTGTATTTCTTCCTTGTATCTTTCCACCTCCTCTTCAGTAGGTTGATATCGTCCTATACCTAATTCTCTCCTTACCGCATCTGCTATGAGAACGCTTAGAGCCTGAGCAGTTCCTCCTGCGCCCCTTATTGGCCCGGCGTAATAGACGGATACATAACCTTCTCCATCTTTATTCTTCTTTATTTTCACATCAGCTATGCCTTCCAGAGGTGCAACTAAAATTCCCTCAGTCAATATTGCGAGCCCGACACGAATTGCCTTTTCAAGCGCTTCATTCTTATTTTTGTACTTTCTGGCTATTTTTTTCGCCATTAGAATCGCAATGCTCCCCCTATCATCCGTTTCAGAACTCAAATTCCTTATCTCCTCCGCCACGCCATTAACTCCTGTTAATTCTTCAACTCGGAGAGCGAGATCCTTTGCACGGGGAATTTCCACATCCACTTCTGGATCGAACCCCATACCTCTTGCCTCTCTCGCAATACGATAAATTTCATCCGCCTTATTTTCTAAATTTTCAAAATATCTTTTCATATCTTTGCTCATCTGAACCATTGAAGATGCGAATGAATTGCGGGATTTTAAATTTTTGATTACCACATTGCTTACCATAACAGCTAATCTTTCAGTTCAAAATACACGTGCACATTTGTGTAATATTTACCGTTCACGAAAAGATCGAATGATGCTAAATTCATTCCTGTCTTGTTGCTTACTGCCTGAAAGTAGAGGTAGGTTCTATCTCCGTCATTTAGTAGAGTGGATTTCTTCTCTATGTTTTTGTTGTTAAGGTGAAAAATCACCGTACAATTTGCCCTTCCGTAGTTCCAGTTTTTAAGGTAAATAGTGAAATGGAGAGTATCGTTGATTGTTGAATTCTGCGGCCAGGAGGTTATGCCAATATCTATTTCCTTGTACTTCTTGGTGGAAAATTCCGCGTACAGCCATATCCCCATAAGGATTAGCATGAGTGAAACCATAACAACCACGAATTTGTCCGGCTTTGTGAACTTCTTCAATTTTATATCAATTGACGATGAGAGAAAATAACCTGCTACCACGATAAGAGATAGTGATACAAGCATTCCGAGGGCAGATAAAATCCCAAGAGCGGCAAGGAGAAGGGCAACCCCACCAGATACGGCAATGGAGACTCCAAATGATAACAGGATGAGTTCTTCCAATTTCATATCCCTGTAGAGAAGTTTGAGAAGAAAAAATCCTGGAGAGAAGAAGAGAAGCATGGAGAGAGAGATAAACTTAATTATGGAAAACGGGTAGAAATACAGAATGAGGAAGATTATGGTTATCAGAGCAACGATGTCCTTATCTCTCATATATTTTACCTCCTTCAAGTACGAATCTCCTGTTTCCAAGGTAATGTATCCTTGGATCATGGGTTGCAATAACTATTGTCGTACCAAGTTCCTTGTTTATCTTAAGAATTAAATCTGCAATGTTTCTTGTGTTATCATCATCTAAGTTTGATGTGGGCTCATCTGCTATTAATATTTCTGGTTCATTGGCAAGTGCTCTGGCTATAGCGCATCTCTGCATCTCCCCACCGCTCAGGGTGTGGGGCATCTCGTACTTCAGGCCTTCGATCTTCATGTATTTCAGAAGTTTATCAACGCGCTTTTTCCATTTTTTACCTGCGAGTTTTAGCGGGAGGGCTATATTCTCCATTACATTGAGATCATCTATCAGATTCATCTGCTGAAATATAATTCCTATTTTCTCCAGTCGAAATCTCGCACGTTTATCTTCACTCAAATCGAATATTTTTGTATGGCCTATAATAACCTCTCCGTTAGTAGGTGTATCTATACCCGCAATGATGTTTAGAAGTGTGGTCTTTCCTATTCCAGATGGTCCTTCTATTATGGATATATCCCCCTTTTCCAAGCTCATTCTCACTCCATCCAGAATTTTTTTTATACCGTATTCCTTGGCTAAATCAACCACTTCTATGAAGGGCACCAGCAAACATAAAGTTAATAAAGGTATAAATCTTTTGCTGATATCATAAATGATTGCACCTCTCCGTTATGTGGTATCCCTTTCGAAAAAGTCCAAGATGACCATAATCACAATAGCTATAGTTATGATGTTTGTAACATCCATATTCATCATAGTTTACAGTTATGAAGTGAGCAATGAATCTCTCGCCGAGAGGTTCGAATCAAAATATTACATCATTTCATCCGATAGAGATATAACAAAAAGCGATGTTGGTGGCCTCAATGTGTACGGTGCATATGTGTGGATATCCCGTGGTTCTCTGGATGGAAATGAAACATATATTTTATCTATATACGATCCTCACAGTATCCTTGGTTCATCGTACCAGTGTCCCACCGATGGAATAGTTCTTGGTACCTTATATAAATACAAACCCCACGAAAATCTCCTTATGGGTGGGCGGGAATACACACTCAATACCACCAGAGTATTTGATTTCCGATTTTTCCCGAATTACTGGGTCATAGTGAATCGTACTCTTTTTAATGGAAAGAACCCCAATTTTATTATCACCACCAAAGACATAAGCGTTGATGGATACACAACTCAGAAGATGGTTACACTTGGGGTATTCTATTCCCACGCAGCAGAAGAGGTGAGTTTCGATTTGATGATAATAGACCTTATCTCTGTTGTTGTTGTGTATCTTTTCATCAACGCTCTTCTTGGCATGGAAATCAGGGAAAATACAAAGAAGATATCTATAATAAGGGCAATCGGTTCTTCCAGATTTAATATAGGTTCCATATATTTACTCAGATCCCTTTTCATAGGACTTGCAGGGATGGTTACAGGTTTCTCCTTAGGAGTCATACTCTCCTATCTCTTAATTACGATGATTCCGGCCATGGGAATGCTTACGTATTTTTATGTATTCGTACCATTTATGGTCGTGTATGTTGATATAATAGTGGCTCTTTTGGGTGCGATCCTTGCATCCATAAACCCCATCAGAAAGGCCATAAATATGGATATAATTCGTGGTATGAGGGAGGCATCTCTATGATAATAAGGAGAAGTATATGGATGGCCATATTCATCCTTTTCATTCTTTTTACGGGAATGTTCGTATCTTTGATGTCCATTTATGAAATGCCCGATAGAGTGTTAGGGGGCAAAGACATCTATGTGCTGGTATCATCTACAGATAAGAACCCTATTAGGAGCAATATAGACATAAATTTTGCTTACGGCATAGAGAATCTGAGCTATGTCCAAGCTGTAAGCCCGGAAATCTACGCATTCACAACAATTAACGGCAAATCCACAACAATAAGGGGGGTTATGTTCAAAAAATTCTTCAATCTCCAGGGTGGAGGAATTATAGACGGCTCTTTTCCACATACTCTATTTGATGCACTGCTCGGTGTGAACGCTCAAAGAATGCTGAATATTAATATTGGGGATACAGTTATTCTCAGGGGCTCTTTCACATCCTCCATAGCAATTGTGAATATAACTGGTATTTTTAAAACCAATAGCCCTGCAGATGATGAGATTCTTGTATCCATTCCCACGGCAGAAAAGCTGGCCGGAATTAAACCCGGAACCGTATCCATTATTCGCATTAAAACAGATGCTCATGATAAAATTGAGAAGCTTCTTGATCCAAATACACCAAAGTTTATGGTGAATCTCAATATGACACATATGGGTTTTGTTCATCAAACTATAAGTTTAAATGCAACAATAAAAAATGTAGGTGAAAATGGAGGAAATTGTGAACTGCTCATATCTTTCGAAAACAGTAGCAAAATAATAAAACTATATGTGGACAAGGAGAAGAAAGTACAGTTTAATTTAACCTTGAACCAGATGGGAAGCCAGAATCTGACGGCAACAGTTAAAAATGATATATTTTACTATACCTGCTATACGGAGATCTCTGTATTTCCACGCCCCGTGTTTGCACAGGGCCCATCCATAGCATTTCCCAATACACCGGTCACTTATACATTTAAAACTCTCAATAATCAAAGCATCAAAAACGGTACTCTTTTAGTTAAGGGAGAAGATTTTGAAAGGGAATACCATGTTCAAGGTTCAGTGAACATAACATATCCCTCTGCAGGTAAATATTCTTTGCATTTCACCGGTGATGACTACGAGAATGAAACGCTTAATGTTAGTGTATACGAAAGGGTGAATATGAGCCGAATAGCATTAATAGAACCTCAGCCCATAAACGGAGCAATATTTGTCAATTCTACTGAGCAGATAGAGGTATATACTGGAGGTACGGTTTATTACTCAATAGATGGGAGTGCTTTTGCGGAAGGGAATATTATATCCATACCTAAAAACATGTATGGGAACCACAAGCTTAACTTAACTGTTGTTTCTTGGAGATATATGGCTGTTGAAAGCTACACGCTGTATGTGTTTAAGAATAATCCACCTTTAATTGTATCATCTCAGAATTATTCACGGGTGATTTATGGAAGCATTGTGGAATACAAGTTTTATGATTCTGTACCTATAATAAATGCAACACTTTGCATAAATAATGAAAAGGAAAACATTCCAATAAATCAAAATCTGAATGCTAGTATGGTAAGTTATACATATACAATATACCTAACAATTAACAGAACCCCTACTATGAATGTTTTCCTGTACTTCAGGGATATGTGGGGAAGGCACGCTACCTATCATTCCACCTATTCGGTTATTGTAGAGCGTGATGTGATAAAACCACAAATTGATGTACCCAGCGAGGTTAAAATATGGAGTGGAAGTGATATAGTTGTTAAAGCAAGTGACAATGTAGCTGTAAAGAATGTAAGTGTTTATGTGAACTGGACATACCCTCAAAAATTCTTCAATTCTACGGGAAATGAAGCGTATGTTCATACCTTCTTTGTATTATCTGAAAAAGTTATATTTGTATCAGAGGGCTCATACAAAGCTCATGTGACTGTCTACGATACCAGCGGAAATAAAAATGAGACCGATTTTATGATTATAGTTAACAATTCGGGAGAAAAAAATCCACCAGTTGTCTTAGGAAACAAAACTTCTGTAGGGTATTATGATTTAAGTACTGGATGGATAAAATTCACCGCCTATGATAATGTGGCTGTAAAAAATATCAGTTGTTATGAAAAACAGGGAAATGTTCTAATAAAAAATGTATCTGTGAATGGAGGAGTTAGCAATCTCACTCTCTATCTGAATTCTTCGGATTTTTCCAATGGCCTGCATCATCTTCTTGTAAAGTCCTATGACATAAATTCCAATTTTATTTATATACCTATTAC
>WALH01000031.1 GCA_015522935.1 DHVE2 group archaeon
CCGAGAACTGGTGTGAATATAGCGACTACTTTGCAAAGCATATTTGGAAGACCAGATAGTGTTACAGGTACAGAAACGAGAAATATTGCCATCAGTCTTTACGGTGTGTCATCTGAGTCCTATGAACTTAATGGAGGGATACTAAACATAAGTTTAAACGATTTTTACAGATACAGCACTTCGTTCTCTCTTGATTTCACGGACTCATGGATTGAATATATGAATTCTACACTCTCAAATATTGGATTGAGGTATGAGGTGGATTATACAATATCCGGCTCAACGATAACAATCTATGGCGCAAATACGGTAAACCTGAATATGGTTTATCTGAGTTTCGAAATAACGAGGTGAGAAAGGTGGCAAAGGTAACTCCATTTAAAAAAATAAATATGGCGCTCTTTCAGAATATAGTTAAGCCCAATGTTAAAATTAAGATTCCAAGATTCGTACTTCAGAAAAGTGAGAATATTACACCTATCCCCCCTCTCCAGAAAGAGACATATGAAGTAGCGGAAATTTATCCTATTTACGAACCCTTTGTTTACGCCCGCATCATTTATGACCGTGAGGAATATGAATATCTCTATGAGCTCATAGAACCCCCACTCTCAGAAGAAGAAACCAAACTGATAAACGGGATAAAGAATACGTTAGAAAGAACATTAAAGTATTCTTGGCAGATAATGTCACTTCGAGATAAGGAACAGTATCTTGAAGAGTCCATAGAGAGTTTTTTCAGAAGCAGAGCAATCAACGTAGACAAAATATCCAAGCAGAAAATTATGTATTACATTAAGAGAGATTATGTAGGCTACCAAAAAATAGATGGCTTGCTGAGGGATGAAAATGTTGAGGATATCTCGTGTGATGGTGTGGATGTACCGATATATGTTTATCACAGAAAATATCAGTCTGTAAAAACAATGCTGAAATTTGATGATGATGATGAACTCAACTCATTTGTGGTGTACATATCCCAGAAATGCGGCAGGCAGATTTCCGTGGCGGACCCAATATTGGATGGAACAACTGCGGAAGGACACCGAGTTCAGGCAACCTACGGTCGGGAAGTCACAACAAGAGGTGCAACTTTTACCATAAGAAGGTTTAAGGAAAAACCGTTCACTCCCACAGAACTTGTGCTGTATGGAACGGCATCGCCCGAAATGGTCGCATATCTGTGGCTGATGGTTGAGCAGGGAGAGAGCGCAATAGTTATAGGAGGTCCGGCAAGCGGAAAGACCTCAACGCTCAACGCATTTACAATGTTCATACCTCCAGCTGCAAAGATAGTCAGTATGGAAGATACACGAGAAATCAATTTACCACATCAAAACTGGATTCCCGGAACAACAAGAAGCGGTACAGGGGAGAAATCTCTACTTGGAAAAGCTGCAGGTGAGATAGATATGTATGATTTGGTTCGTGCTGCACTTCGACAGAGACCGAATTACATTGTTGTGGGTGAGGTGAGGGGTAAAGAGACATACACGATGTTTCAGGCAATGGCCACGGGTCATACAACCTACTCCACCATGCATGCTGATTCCATAGTATCCATGATTCATCGTTTAGAGAATCCGCCTATTAACTGCCCGAGAATTCTCATGACCGCTTTAAATACCGTTATAATCGAGAAGATTGTGAGGGTAAAGGATGAGATGGTGAGAAGAATAACGCAGATTGTCGAGATTGTTGGTTTTGAAACTGAAACAAATGAATTAATCACGAATGTGGTTTTTGAGTGGGATGGAGAGAAAGACAGACATGTTTACAAGGGTCACAGCTACCTGTTTGATAAAATCATGACAATGAAGAACCTCACTCATGATGAGATGATGGAGGAGTTTGAAAGAAGAACTGACATAGCAAGATACTGGGTTAAAAAGAGGGTTCTGGATTACAGGGATATATGGGGAACAATATCCGATTACTATAAGGACCCGCTTGGTACAATTGAAAACATAAGAAAAGAACTTGAGGAGGATGAGATAAAATGAGCATTTTTGCAAAATTATTTGCAAAGTATGCACCCAATCCTACTGAGGAAATGAACTACAAGGTTAGACTTCCTCGGGGGAGCCTTCCATCCTACATAACTCTCCCATCCTATTACAGGATAGCTTGGAAGGTTATGGGGAAACTGGCAGAAAAAAATGTTAAAAATAAAAAATATGCCAAACTTGAAACTGATTTACTTAGGGCTCACATTCTCCTGAGACCACAGGAGTATCTGGCCTACGTTTACTTTACAACTCTACTTGTGGGGATAATAAGCGTAGTTATAGGCGGTTTTCTTATGATTTTAGGTATGTTGAAACTCTCTGGTGGTGCAATGATCATGATGGTCATGACGGGCCTTATGATAATAGTTATAGGACCGACCATCGTTTATGCAATTCTTCCATCATCACCTTCATCAAAAGCTAAAAAGAGGGCAAAAGATATAGATGCACATTTAGCATCATCTATGAATTTCATTGCATCGTTATCGTCTGCGGATGTAACTGTGGCTACCATATTTAAGGAACTGGCAACCAGACCAGAATACGGGGAAATTGCCAAGGAAGCTGAATGGATAACAAGAGATACCGAACTCTTGGGAAAGGATATTTTAACTGCCATAGCCGATGCATCCAAGAGAAGCCCATCAACAAAATGGCAGGAATTCCTGCAGGGAGTGATTACCACAGCCACATCAGGAGGTAGGTTAAAGCCATTCTTTATAAGCAAAGCGGATGAATATGAGAAGGAAGAAAAACTTAATCTCCGTAAAAAACTTGAAAACATGGGTTTATTTGCAGAAGTCTACGTAACTGTTGGTGTAGCTTTTCCGCTCTTCCTTGTTATTATCCTAGCTATAATGGCACTGATTAACGCATCTTCCAGTGCGATGGTGATTATGGTTTTAGAGGTAACGGTAATTGTTATGATACCCCTTATAATCTTCGTGTTCAGTTACTTCATATACAGCACAAGTAAGGAGGTGGGGTAAATTGGCTAAAAAAGAAGAAACTATAATGTATACTTCGGTTGGCATTGGCGGCATACTAATGGCATTAGGGATTGTAATGTATACAAAAAATATGATTATAGCAGGTTTGAATTATCTTGATTTTATAACCTTGGGGCTCTCTGTTATTCTTCTGTTTCCCGGGATATATGATATTCTTTATTATCGTAGAATAAAAAAGATAGAGGCGAGGCTTCCTGACTTCCTCAGGGATGTAGCGGAAGCAGGCAGATTCGGAATGACATTAGCGGAAGCGATAATCGTTGCGTCATCCGGCAGGTACGGCGCCCTTACGGATGAAATTAAGAGAATGGCAGCAAAGATTCAATGGGGTGTGCCCGTGAATGAAGCTCTGGAGACTTTTAATAAGAGGGTCAACACACCTCTTGTTAACAGGATGGTTGCAATAATAATAAAGGCAAATCAGGCGGGAGGTAACGTGGCAGATGTCTTAAGTATGGTTGCTCATGCTGCAAGAGAAACACAGTTAATGGAGAAAGAGAGGTCTATAGAGATGTCAACCTATGCATTCGTGCTTGCAACTGCCTTCTACGTTTACCTTGCCACAATAATAATTCTGAATACATCGTTTCTTCCCCAGATGGCAAAAGCAGGAAAGGCAGTATCCGAGAGTCTCGCTCACAGCGCCATAACCAATGTGCCTGTGAGAATTGCCTATGAGAACGTACCAATCATAAAGTTTCTGTTTGTACTTTCATCTATAATAAGCGGTGTTGGAGATGGAGTAATGATGGGTATCCTCATTGATGGGCGACTGAAAACGGGCATGTTTTACGGCTTCGCTCTGCTCATTTCAGGTTATTTAATCCTGCGGCTTGCAGGTGGTATGTGAGGTGATGAAAAATGGCAATTTCAGGAAAAGTAAAAATTTACAATATCCTTAAACCAGTGCTCAAGACAAATAACCTTAAAATCAAGCCCACAACAGAGAAAATAGAAGTAAAAGGAGAAGTAACGCCTGTACCGGAAATAAAGAATACGAATCTGAGGCAAATTGAGATAAATTCAATAGAGGAGCCTTATTCATATGTGCGTATACTTTATGATAATCTAAACAGCGAGTACATATACGAGATAATAGAGCCTCCCCTTATGGAGGAGGATAAAAAAATCTTAAACGATTTGAAAAAGGAACTCATAGAAAGATTTGAGATTAAAGAATTTGAAAAGGAGGAGGAACGGAAAGAATATCTTTTTGAGATGGCCGAGAAGATACTACAGGAAAAGGACATAAACCTTGACCCGTTGATATGGGAAAGATTAAAATATTATCTTTATCGGGATTTCCTCGGATATGGAATTGTACAAGTACCTATGATAGATGGTGAGGTAGAAGATATATCATGTGATGGTACCAATATACCCATTTACATTTACCATAGAATGTACGGATCCATAAAGTCCAATTTAAAATTTCAAAAGGATAAAGAGCTTGATGATTATGTGATGTGGATAGTGCAGAAATCTGGAAGGCACATATCAATCGCGAGCCCGATGGTGGATGCAACACTTCCTGATGGTTCAAGGTTACAGGCAACCTTGGGGACATACGTTACGAAGAGAGGATCATCTTTTACAGTTAGAAGGTTCAAACCTAATCCATTTACACCAGTGGATCTTGTAAGATTTAAGACCATGAGCCGTGAAATGATGGCGTATCTGTGGCTTGCTGTTGAAAATGGTATGAGTATGATTGTGTGCGGTGGAACTGCAAGCGGTAAAACAACAACACTAAATGCCGTTCTTCTGTTCATTCCCCCAAACATGAAGATCGTGAGTATTGAGGATACCCGTGAATTGAATTTACCTCACGAGAACTGGATCCCCTCTCTTGTGAGAGAAGGTGTAGGAGAACCAAATCCCGTTACGGGCAAAAAACCGGGAGAAATAGACATGTTCGATCTTCTTAAAGCTGCATTGAGGCAGAGACCACAGTATATAATGGTTGGAGAGGTGAGAGGTGCTGAAGCCTACACCGTTTTCCAAGCTATGGCAACGGGCAAAACATGCTACACAACATTCCACGCAGAAGATGTAAAAGCTATGGTTCACAGATTTGAGAATGCACCCATAAACCTTCCGAGAGCATTGCTAATTGCGCTAAATATAGTTATTCTTCAAGCCCAAGTAAAGGTGGGTACAACCATGACAAGGAGAGTCAAATCTATAACTGAGATAGTGGGACTTGACCCAGAAACTAATGAAATTATAACCAATAACGCATATACGTGGAATCCAGCCGATGATAGTTTTAACTACAGTGGCCATAGTTATGTATATGAGAAGATAGCAACGATTAAGGGATGGACACAGCGGAGAATGGAGTTAGAAGTGAAGCGGAGGGGAAAAATCCTAAAATATATGGAAAAGCTTGGCGTGAGATATTACCGTGATGTAGCAAGAGTTGTTTCTGCGTATTACAAAAACCCGGACGAAGTACTAAAAAGGGTAGATGAGGTTTTGAGTGAAGAGTAATTACCCCTCTTTCTCCTCCTCTTTTTTCACCGGTATCACTTTCTTTATCACTTTTCTCTTGACCACAGGTCTTGGAGGAGCTTTCTTCTTCTCTTCTTTTTTCTCTTCCTCTTCGCCTGTGGGCAGTGGTGAACCGCAAACAGAGCAAACCTTTGCATCAGGAGGATTCAAAGCACCGCAAACTGGGCATTTAATATAGCCCTCTTTCTCTTTTTTCTCTTCAACAGGTTTTACTTTTTCCTCTTTTGCTTCTTCAGGTTTCTTCTCTTTTTCAGTGGCCCATTCCTCATAGGATACTACACCTGGCTGGGTTATTTTTTCCAGCTCTTTCCCTGCAAATTTCTTCTCTTCTTTCTTCTCTTCCTCTTCAGGTGGTTTCTTCTCCACTTCAGCGGGTTTCTCTTCAGTTTCTGTTTTGGGAGGCTTTTCTTCTTCCTTCTCCTCTTCCTCAGTGGGCAGTGGTGAACCGCAAACTCTACATATTTTAGCACCCTTTGGATTCAAAGCACCACACACGGGGCACCTCACTGTCTCACCAACTATCTCTTCCTCCTGCCTTTTTACCCAGTCTTCAAAAGATATGTATTCTGGATGAGTCTTCCACCAGTTAAAGAACTCTTCCGTAGTGTATTCCTCTCCTATATACTTCGTTGCTTCTTCCTTGTACTTACTCAGATACTGTTCATACCTCTTCTTTAGAGACATATCCTTCTCATACTCCGGATCTTCCGGGCTTAAGAATACTGTACCACAGACAGGACAGAATTTCGCATCTTCGTCGATCCAAGAGCCACATTCAGGGCATTTGACCTTTTCTTTCTCAAATACCGCACCGCAGTAGGGGCATTTTTCAGCATCCGCAGGCACAAGATGACCACAGTTTCCGCAGATCATATATTCCTTTGCTTCCTTCTTGAAACTGACATATCCATAGAGGAAGAATCCACCAATTGCACCTGCTATTACCGCTACTATTATCCATAGCCATGGAATCTCGAATGGCTTTGCTTTAACAGTGTAAGGTGTTGCCGGTGAAACCACCTCAGAAGAACCATGATAATTTGCATTTATGCTTACCTTATAATTTCCTGCACTGCCCGGAACAAAGGTGAGAGAGGCAATTCCAGCTGAATTAGTATAGGCACTCTTGGTTTGTGATCCAAAGTGAACAGTTACCCGGGCACCACTAACATAAATATTTCTACCCTGCGACTTGGATGCATTTTTATTTATGATAGTTACAGTAATTATAACATGATCCCCTGCGTATATCGTGTTATCATGCTCTTCAGAAGTAACAGAATAGTAAATTTCTATAGCTGGAGCTATCACATCGAAACTTATCTGGGATTCGTCATTGGAATACGATCTTTCGCTAACATTTTTATTCGGATTTAGCAAAACTTTAAATGTGTGCATACCCACACTTTTCACTGTATAGTTATAGGTCACATTATATTCTTGATAGCTTTGAAGTGATGATATTGTACCTTGATAAATTGTGTTATTTCCATCCAGAATCTCGTACGATGCGTTTGCCGCCATTCCTCCAATGTTTTTCACAGTGAAATTCAACTGAACCTTTACTCCCTCGGCAGCTTTTGAAACCTCCTTTCCATCTTCAACAACGTAGAAAGACCCGGGTACAACTTCAAAATCAGGCTTTTCTTTGAGAGTAAACGTGTATATTGTATAATTTAATAAATTTCCTTTACCTGTTCTGTTTGATTCTATGGATATCCAGAAATGGACATTAATGCTCGTGGCATTTTTCAGCAGAACCACATACTGACTCTGAGTAAGTGTGAAGGATACATTCACTATCCCATTTTTACCTACTTTGATTGGATTCACAGCATTTACAGCCAATAACTTGAGAGAGAGCTCTTTAATGTATAGGGTAGCGTTAATAGATGCAGAGATGGCACTGTGTATTTCGTAGGAAATAACGATATCGGTGCCATTCTCATATTCGCCGGTACCCTTTTGAAGTGTCGTAATATATGGATTTGAATTCACCATAAAAGTCAAGTTCATAAAGTTGTTGATTGGATTCCAGTCCTCACTTCCAATTACTGAGGCGTTAACCATATAATAACCGATATATTGTGGTTGTATTTGCACCTGAATATTCTCACTTCCGAAACCAGTGTACGGTGTCATGCTGTGATATATTCTTTCATGAAGCGGATTGTATATATCCACTTCAATGTTTATTGATGTTGCCGGATCAGTACCTAAATTCGCTACTGAAACCACAACATAGGAAATCTCCTCCTGATAAACGGTGGATGGATTTGTATATATCTGCTGTATGGCAACATCCACATCTCTATAAACAGTCTTGGTAATGGAATCCAGTTGGGTGGAATTTACATAAACGTAAAATGTTTTTAAGCCCGTTGTACCATTAACAAACCAGTCATAAGTCAATGTGTTCGTCCCTGCACTTAGTTCATGCCAAACTTTTACACGGGTACCATCTATATAAAGATATACATTCGTGTCATGTACAGCATAGGTTGAGTAGATGTTGACGGTTATTGGCGATGTATGATTTCTCACAAGTTTTCCAATAGACCAAGAATCCACATAGATGTCACCTACAGTTATGATTTTCCAAGTTGCATTGTTGGATGA
>WALH01000032.1 GCA_015522935.1 DHVE2 group archaeon
AGCATATAGAGCATATAAGAAACTCTATGTTCGATTGTAATAAAAATCCATATGCCTAAAGCAACCAAATATATGAATCTAAAAAACAAAATCCGTTTTACTGCAGCATCCTTCTCTTTTTCATAGGTTTTTCTTCTTACCGTTGAAAATCTAAAAATATATTTCTCTTTTTTAAGTTTTTCTGTGGTTTCCATGAACTCACCTCATGTTCCAATTGCTATCTCAGCTATAGTTTTCCCAAGGATCATAGAACTGCATACCGTTGATATCCCACTAATGATTTCTTCGATATATGCCAAACCACCTCCAATGTATCTATCTATAAAGTCTGTATTCGAAAGTGTGAAGGCGAAGGCTATCCCAGAAAACACAGTAGAAATCACGGAAAGAGCCAATTTACTCCATTTATCTAAGGGATGCGAGCTTATCCCAATATCTAATAGGAGCATTATTATTGCAATGGTTAATCCAATAGCATCCATCTTTGTAATTTTTGGTGCGCCCGTTCCGAAGAGTGATCCAAGACTAGATTCCCACATGCCATAATTTATCGAGTATGAGATGGGTACTTGGATAATGCTTATGAGGTTCATAAATACAGATGATTCCCATATAGGATTACTTGCAGGAATGAATAGATGCAATAATGGCACCATACTTCCAAGAGCAACTTCAGAAATACCTTGAATAATTGTAAATTTCACCATAGACGCACCAAATGCCTGAACGATTGGAACTACGATAAGATTGTCTGCACCTGCTAAAGCTCCGCCGCTTAATGCTTTTAACAATACATTAATAGTAGTAACTAAACTCACTATTGCAATCGAAAAAGACATTGCAAGACTCCACATCTGTGGAGAGAAGAATGCTTGGGCAAACTTAACAGCAAGGTCTTCGGTATTCTGAGGGAAGTCCTTATTACTTGAGGTTGTCTGTAGAATAGATATAACATTATCTTTATTACTCGATGTTATTTGATTAACAATTTCTTTTAAGATTTCTATGAAACCGTTGTACCATTTTGATATGGCCTCCATCAATGGTTCCAATACTGCACTAATCGCTGCATCTATTATTCCCTTTATCCACTCAACTATGAAGTTCAACGCACTCTTTATAGCATTCCACGCCGCACTCAACGCACCTGTGACAGCATTCCATATATCCTTCAGGAAATCAAGGACTCCTGAGAACAGTCCTTTTACCGTGTAATTGTACATTAAATGATTCTCCGCTATATCCCATGCTTCCATGTGTATCGTGTATTCTCCCAGGCCTGCACCCCAGCCTATGTCTAAGGTAATGTTGTACCATCCGTTGTTTGAGGCCTTGAATGAATGGAAGTCCCCGAAATTGTCGTGGTATATCCAGAGATTGCCTATTCCTCCCGCATCGTAGACTCTCGCACGAATCTCGCATTTCTCCCATCCCCACTCATTCCAGTGGTTCACTGAGACTGTGAGAAGCATAGGCGGTATGTTCTCTTTCACGAATGGGTTGAACTGATTCTTGAGGTATTCGGTCGCGTTGAAATCATTCGGATTCTGGATGTGCTTATTATTCGCCCATTTGACTAGGAAGGGATAGTATTCTCTGTAATGGATTTCCTTGTAGTCAGGCATGCCATCTTGGTCTATGTCTCTCAGGTGGTTTTTAGGATAGAAAGAGTTGTTCGAACAAACATATTCAAAAGACCAGTTTGAAGTCTCAGAATAGCTGATGTAGGACCGATTCCGGTTGAAATCCATGAACTCTTGGAATTCGTCTTCAAACATCGTGGTTTGAATTTCTATCCCTAACCGCATCGGAACTCGCCTATCCTTTTTCGGTTATATAATCCACAAGTTTTAGAAATGCATCCTTGATCTCCTTTACATCCCTTTCCAAATTGTCGAACCTATCAAGCATGGATTTGAGGGTTGCACTGAACTCTCCATATTTGACATCGAGATAGTCGAATTTGTCTGTCATTTCCCTCTGCAATTCCGTGGTTTTTTCGGTGTTAGCATCCAATTTTGAGGATATCTCATCGAGTTTTTTGTATGTTCTACCGAATCCTGACTCAGTTTTCTCAGTCAGATTATCGAGTTTCTCATTCACTTTGTCTATCTTTCCGCTCACCGTATCTATCTTCTCACCCACCTCAGAGAATCCTCTATCTATCTTCTCACCCACCTCAGAGAATCCTCTGTCTACCTTTTCGCTGACTTTATCTATCTTATTCCCAAGGTATTTTCCCATCCACCCGAATGCAAGTATTCCTATTTCAGAGCGTTCTATCATCTCTTTCTCTGCCACGCTCATATCATAGGTATAGTCCACATAGAATGACTCGAAATCCTCGTTTCCTGTGTATTCTTCTGTTATGGTGTCATGCACATCTGGTTCAAATGGACTCTCCGCATGGATGTTTATGGATTTTATGAACATCTCCATAGATTTTTCATCAGCTGTTGCGATTATCTCAACATCCCCGTTTTCCAGATTTCTGACCTTTCCTTTTATGCCGTATCGGCTAGCCATAAACCTAACGAATGCCCTGTATCCCACACCCTGAACGAAGCCTCTGACAATGAGCCTTTTACGCTCTTCCATGAGGTCTGATTGGGAAGGTATTATTTAAAGATTGCCTTTGGTCTTTTCTTCATTCGAAAAATTTTTCGGTATTTCAAAGATTTTGTAGTGGCATTTTCTGCATTCGTTCTCGAGAAAATCAAATCCCAGGAGTTTTTTCCCGCAGTTCGGACATGTTCTGGGCAATTTCTTGACACCTTTTCTTTTGAACATATCTTTGAGAATTCTGACATCCTCTGCATTCTCTCCATACATGGTCATCCTTATCTTTCTCCTTTTTCTGTCCCAGTAAAATATCATTATGGCATCTTTACCTTTTCTAAGGTATTTTTCATGGGTCTTGGCGTCCTCCAAATCTTCGTTTCCAATATAACCCAGTATCTCAGAATATGGGATGAACTGCCCCTCTTTTCTGTTCTTATGGAAAATCCAGTTAAAGAAATTGGAATATGGAACCGTTAATCCGTTTTCATATATGTTAAAGCCGAGACCCCATGCGTAGTATGGAGTTACAAGAGAACCCAAGAAAGATGCGAATATCAGGGTTAGACGAGCTATTATGTGATAAAGTTTTTCACTAAAGGATAGATTGGATGGAATAGGATATGCAAACCAAGCATATGTGAATACAATCCCTCCGAAAATCATCAAGGAAAACATGAATACACTAGGGATTTTAGATTTCAAGGATGTGGGTGATGATTTAGCTATCAGTTTTCCTTTTTCCATAGTATCACCCCTTTGTATATTCTCCTGTTGCAAGATGATTTGCTATACTCGAAGATACAACCAATGCAGAACCATAGGTTACCATTTTGTTTACAAGTCCAGCAAATGGGAACATATCTTCGAGAATTTTATTGAAACGTTCTTTGTTCTCACCAAATACCGCATATATTACATGGACTACAGAGATGAAATCAGCTACAAGCGTTATCAATCCATTTCCATACTCTGTGGAAAAGATTGTAAAAATTATAGCTAATAATCCAAGTACCATCGAAGGAGAAAATGAAATCATTCCGGCCAGCCATGTTAGAAGTTTTGCTATAAACTCTAGGAAACTTTGCGAGAAATCAAAGGTTTTTCCAGCATCGCCCATGAACGCCATGACTGCATTTGTATCTGGATTTGAAACCACATATGTGGCTGCTATAATTCCTACTCCACCTACAGCAGTTATTATTATAGTCAACGACGAAACCTTTTTAACTAATAAGTGTATGCGGGTCTATGTCTCGGCCAATAGAGAAAAGACCTGTAAAATGGCTAACAATTGATGAGCTTGACAGAGAGATTAGTAACAGACGAATTCAGGCAGATATTCTCAGAAAACTCCTTTTCATTCGGCTTTTATATCGTAGGATGGGTGTACCTCAAGCATCTAGTGCCATTGGAGTTAGTAAAGTCGCAGGCTATATCTGGTTAAAAGAATGGAATGAGAATGGGTTGGAA
>WALH01000033.1 GCA_015522935.1 DHVE2 group archaeon
GACGGGAGAAAAATGGGTAAGATTCCCGTAGAAATAGGCGAGAGAAAATGCTCCAGATGCGGAACTACCACATATACACCATACTGCCCCAAATGCGGTGCGAGGACAGAATTCACTGGAAAGATTGTCACCGTTCAGATGAATGTGGATGAGCTTTTCAGCAAAGCGGAGAGAAACTTAGGTATGAAAATTGACTGGCAGGTAAAAGGCGTAAAAAAGATGATGTCCAAAGAGCATCTTCCAGAAGCTGTTGAGAAAGGAATTTTAAGGGCAAAGCACAAGTTGCCTGTTTTCAAGGATGGAACGATAAGATATGATATGACCGATATGGCCATAACCCATTTCAGGCCGCGAGAAATAGGGTTAACCATAGAGAAAGCAAAAGAATTAGGATATAAGAAGGATTATCTTGGAAATGAATTGATTAGCGAAGATCAGATTTTAGAGCTACGAGTTCAGGATGTGATCATACCCGAGAAAGCGGGCGATTACTTGGTTCGCGTGGCAAATTACGTTGATGAACTTTTAGAGAAATTTTACAAAATGCGCAGATTCTACAACATTAGAAGGAGGGAGGATTTAATAGGGCATCTTGTCATCGGACTTGCACCTCACACATCTGCGGGTGTTTTAGGAAGAATTATTGGATTCACCAAGGCAAGTGTTGGTCTGGCTCACCCCTTCTTCCACGCTGCAAAAAGAAGAAACTGTGATGGGGATGAGGATTCAATCATGCTTCTCCTCAACGCTCTCTTGGATTTTTCACGCAAATTTCTGCCAACTACGAGAGGGGGATTGATGGATGCCCCGTTAGTTTTAACAACTCGCATTGATCCGAGGGAAATAGATAAAGAAGCCCTGAACGTTGATGTTATGGGTCTTTATCCTTTAGAGTTTTACTATGCTACCATGAAAAAAGCTAAACCTAAAGACGTTGAGGATATAATGGATTTTGTAAAGAAGAGGGTAGGCACACCTTTGCAATACGAGGGATTCAAATTCACCCATGACACATCCGATATAAATATTGGTGTGCTTCAATCAGCTTACAAGGAGGGAGGCACCATTCAGAAAACTGAATTGCAGATGGAGCTCGCCAGAAGGATAAGGGCTGTAGATGAGCACGATATGGCATCGCGGGTTGTATCGCACCACCTTCTCCGCGACATAGCTGGGAATCTGAAAAAGTTTGCAACTCAAAGTTTCAAATGCAAAAAATGCGGAGCAAAATATCGCAGAATTCCACTTAGTGGAAAATGTCCTAAATGTGGTGGTGATTTGAAACTGACCGTATCCCCCAACACTGTTAAGAAGTACCTCAACCTGTCCATAAAGTTAATCACTGAGTATGATGTGTCTCCATATGTGAAACAGAGAGTCGAAGTGATAAAGAGGTCAATTGATAACATGATATCCTCCAAGAGTGAGAATGAAGAAAAAGATAAAATAACACTTGACAATTTCTGGTCATGATTTCCAGTATATTTGTTGTGGGCCCAGCGGGCAGTGGAAAAAGCACATTTACAGCAGCATTTAGAGAATGGATGATAAAGAATGAGTACGATGCCGTAGTTGTAAACCTTGATCCCGGTGCGGATGTTTTGCCGTATGAACCTGATGTTGATGTTCGAGATCTCATAAATTTAGGGGATATTATGAGCGAATATGGTTTAGGCCCAAATGGAGCGCAAATCGTTGCAGCGGATATGATAGCAAATTACGCGGAAGAGATAAAGAAAAATGTTGATTCATACGATTCAGATTATATTCTCTATGACACTGCAGGTCAACTTGAACTTTTTGCGTTCCGAGCATCGAGCAATTTTCTGGTGGATTTTTTGGGAGAAGAAAGAAGCATGATCACATTTATGTTCGATCCCGCTCTCGCCAGAACTCCATCAGGATTTGTGTCTCTTCTTCTTCTATCCTCCACTGTTCATTTTCGCTTTTACAAACCATACGTGAATATCCTTACAAAGATTGATTTGTTAGACGATGATGATTTGAGCGATATAGCAGAATGGAGCGAGAACTGGGAATCTTTATACCAATCTCTTATCAAAGAAAAGCCAAGCATGCGTAGAGAATTAAATATAGAACTCTTCAAATCTTTGGAAACTATGGACGCATTCAAGAAACTTATACCCACATCCGCAAGGATGCTCTACGGCTACGAGGATGTTTACAACACAATTCAGATGGTATTTGCAGGAGGGGAGGATCTGGAAAAAAGATGATTTCATTTTTTCAGGAGATCTCCGGCGGTGAGAAGAGATATAAGATGCACACCTTCCTTTTCAAGGTTTTCCCTCCCTCCTTCCTCCCGATCCACCACGCAAATCACACGCTTAACTTTTAATCCATTTTCTCTCAGGATTTTTATTGCACGCAGAACAGAGCCGCCCGTGGTGACCACATCCTCTATTATGTCCACGATCATACCTTTCTGGAAATCACCCTCTATGAATTTTGAAGTTCCGTGTTCCTTCTTTTCCTTCCGGATTATCAGGTAATCCCTTTTCGCCTTAACGGCAGTTATGGCTACGAGAGGCACGGCACCCAGTTCCACGCCGGCAAGGATGTCTCCCTTAACGTGCCGAGCAAGCATATCACCCATCAATTCCAGGATTTCATGCTTTGTGCTTGCCTTCTTTATATCCACATAGTATTTGCTCTTCTTTCCAGAGGTGAGGGTAAAATTTCCAAATCTAATCGCGCCACACTCTATCAACATCTCTCTGAGCATAGAGGGTTATCCTCTTTGTGTTTAAAAACTCAACGATTCCTTTATTAATTTGTTATGGAGTGCTATTTTTTCTTTTGAATATTACGACAACTGCTACAAGCACGGCCGCTAACACCACAGAAATTCCAATTATAACCCAGAAATATAAAACACTCAGTAATTCTCTTTGCATTTCTTCATTTTCTTTTGAAGGGGCACATTTAAGCGGATAGAAATCTTTTGTTCCAGATGGGCCGTCTATGCGGTATGGCCAGTCAACAATTCCATCGTGATTATGATCGTTTGTGGCGTTATTATTAGCCCAATCGTGCCAGTAGTTACCAAATCCTGCGGAAGAGTTCCAATAGTTGTTTGAACCATCATCGCGCGCTTGAATGTGTGATGCGTTATAGTTATCCCCAGAGCCATGATTGTAATAGAAAGAGTTGTTGTAAATTTGATTGTAAGAACTGGAATAAATGTAGATCCCATAGTATTTATTCCACGAAATGTTGTTATCGTTTATTGTGTTTCTGTTAGAAGAATTCATAACCATGATACCATTATAATTATTACTAATAATATTTCTGCTAATCACATTGTTGTTAGAATATTCCAAAATTATGCCATTATCTTTATTATACATAATGGTGTTTCCTTTTATAGTTATGTGGGAGGAGTAGCCTATATCAATACTCACACTGGCGTTAGAAAGAGTTAAATTTTCAATTTTTAGCCATGTAACGTTTCCTAAGATAACTTCACCCACATTTTCAGAAATCACAAAATTATCCATATTCACATTCTTGTAATAATAAACAGGCTTTCCATTTATTGTATTATTTGTATCTATTTCCTGTGTTGTGAATGTAGTATCATCATCCTCCAAAATTATGGAATCACCTACTAGCTTATTCCCGCTTATTACATTACTACTAGAATACCATTCCAGTGCTATACCTTCTCCATTGTTCGTTATATTGTTCTTACTTATCCAGTTATAGTTTGAAAACCACCACAGAGATATGCCACTATCCCTATTGTTTAGTATGTTATTCCCACTTATGTCGTTGTTGTTGTCAGAATCTGCAAGATATATACCGAATTCATTACCTGTGATAATATTCTTGTATATGCTGTTGTTTTTAGAGCGTTCAATCCGTATCCCATCACCATTATCCATTATGTTATTCCCTTTTATAGTATTATTATTACTGGAAGTCAGAAGTATCCCCTGTCCACTATTAGTAACAGTATTCGCATTTATTATGTTACTGTTAGAATTTTCCAAATATATGTTATTCGAGCTAAATCCCAAGTTATATGCAATATCATTCTTGCTTATAATTACGTTACTGGAATATTTCAATTTTATACCATTTCCACTATTTTTCTTAATGTTATTATTAATAATTTTGTTGCTACTGGCATTCCACAATGTCATTCCATCTCCTGCATTATCTATGATCTGTCTCTTATACACATCTCCGAGCCC
>WALH01000034.1 GCA_015522935.1 DHVE2 group archaeon
CGAAAATTTACGGCTGCCTGTTTCGAGAACTCTTACACTGCTGGATGAATCGCTGGAGATGTTGAAAGAGGTTAAAAGGGATGAGAAGTATTTTCTTACGCCATATTTCGAATTCTCTTTGGAAAATGTGGCATATCTCAGAAAAGAGGAGCTTTCTTCCATTGTTAGAGACCAGAAGGACGATGAATTGCTTTCCCTTATTTATACCACGATGGTTCCGTACATCTCCATAATGGATTTGGAGGAAGCGCTCCAGATGATAGGGAACGGCGAGGTCTGCCTCGAGGAACGATGTCTATCAGGGATTGTAAGGCATATTGCTCCGCTCAATATGGAAAAAGCTCTGGAACTGGTGCAGCAGCACAACCTGTTTGACTACAGTCTTATAGATTATCTTGTAAGCCTTATGTCTGCGGTAGACATGGAGGCTGCTGTTGATATTATGAGAAACACTTACATGACGGAGGATGATATGGAGCATCTAATCTGGACCATTTGTCATAACTTTAAGGAGAGAAGCAGAAGGGCGTTGATGCTTGGAGGCGATTCATACGAGGAGCCTGAAATTGGCGAAGAGGAGACCGAAGAGAACAGCCTCTCTTTGGCAGAGGAATTCCTTAGAGAGCTCAATGAGGGTGCCCTGAGCGGTGAGGAGGAAAAAAGAGCACTCTCTATGTTAAACACACAGCTCAGAAAAATAGCAAAATCTTCAACGAGCAAGGCCATCTCCATTGCGGAGCAGGTAGTTAATCCAGACTTTCGTTGTTCCGCAAATTTTACAGTGGCAAGCGGGATTGCTCGAATGGAGTCAGAGCTGGCTCTAGAGATTGCTAGAAGTATGGAGTGCCAGCCATATAAAGTTATAGCAATGATAAGGGCAACTGACGGAATCTCCATGAACTTAACCTCCAAGATGCTGGAAAAGACAGACGATGATGTGGTTATTGATGCTTTTATTTCTCAGAAAGAGAGGTTTCTTCCCTACATGGAGCATATGCTGATGGGGACAAACCAGTAATACACTCCCTTTTAAGTATTGTGGTATATCGATTTTTGAGGTCATCAATACCAATATTAACGATTTGACAGGACCACTCCTCCTCTTCGCACAGGCACATAATTGAGCCTGCCGAACCGTGTTAAGGGATATATCATGGGCGTAGAAGAGGATATTATCAACAAGCCAGTACCCTTTCTGAGGACCAGAAAAAAGCTGTGCTATCAACTGAAAGATTTGTAAGAGTTATTGCGGGTGCAGGCAAAACGGAAACCCTGACGCGTATGATGCAAGGGAGATATTCAATCTTCTACATGAAAGGGGGATTGAATCCGGCATACGGATAAGGAAAAACGCAAGCACTCTGGCAAGAGGTTCTCCGTACAGAAAAAATGCGTAAGAGAAGTCAATACGCTGGGATATGAAAGATGGAAAGAAAAGCAGGAGTATGGAAAAAGATGGGCCGTAGAAGGCATATTCTCATCCGTTAAGAGAATTTTCGGAGAAAGCGTAACGGCACAGGGCCAAAACTCTGCAATTCAGGAGGTGGAAAGGAAGTTTCTGATGTACAATATACTGCTGGATAGGTGAAAAACCGCTTAGACCAATATCTAACAAATGGAAATATTGGCTGGAGGGGTGCCCGAATGGAGAATCCGGAAGTCTGCAGGAATTATGCAACAGAGCAGCTTGTTTCTCAATGTCATACCCTTCCCGGAAGCGACTGTAAAATAATTTCGGAATAGAACACGACATGGGCAATCTTGTCTTTCTTACCGAAAGTCATCAAGAAGGGGCTATATTCCTCTGTTTCTTCATTCATTTCTTCTTGCATATTCATTTTCAATCTCGAGAATGCGAGAATTTACCACTCTCTTACAAGCCCCCTCAGACTTTGCTAAAAGTTTTGTCTTATAGCTAACATCTAAGGATTCCTCATAATTTTTCAACAGTGGCCTTATTTCTGTTAGATAACTGAAAAAACAACCTTTTATCTTTCGAGCAAAAAGAACAAAACCTGAAACCATAATGCTGAGAAGTATTATACTAAGTGAAACTACAAAAAGATTCGGATTGCCCCAGTACATAACACCACCACCTGTCGCGGAAACAATGAAGACTATTGCTCCCCAAAAAATAACATTAACATCATAATCTGTTGAGAAAAGCCCACCAAAAAAGCCAACACCACTTGCAAACATGACTGCAAGTATCCAGATATAAGCGGGAAGAGACAGGAAGATAGAGGAAAATGACAGGGAGAGGAGGATAATTCCCATTAGTACGCCAGGGATTGAATCATCTCCTACCCCAAAGAATGTGAGCAATAAACCGGTAATTATGCCAAGAATTACAAGAGAGACGCCTAAAAGATTCGGATTGCCCCAATACATAATGGCACCGACTATAGCAGAAGAAATGAATATTAATATCCCTGCAAAAATGCCCAGATCATTATCATCAGAAAGCTCACTACCAAAAAAGCCAACACCACTTGCAGACATGACTGCAAGTATCCAGACATAAGCTGGAAGAGACAAAAAAAGAAATGAAAATGAAACAGATAGTAATAATATGATGAGCCCCATCCCAGTAGCAACGCCTTCCTCATTTTCTAGACCAAAGTAGATGAGTAATAAAGAGATAATTACGCCAAGGATTACAAGAGAACAAACGAGAAGATTTGGATTGTCCCAATAAATATCTGCACCAACTAGTGAAGAATAAATGAAAAGCGCCAAAGCGGGCCAGGTACCGCCATCCTTACGCAATAGCCCACCAAAAAAGCCAACACCACTTGCAGACATAACTAGCAGTATCAAGACATAGGTGGACAGGGATAAGACGGGAGAGAAAATAGAAGGCAACAGTATAACAATCCCCATCCAGAAGGTAGAATCTTTATTCTCCTTTAAACCAAAGGAGATTAGCAATAAACCGGTGATTATGCCAAAGATTGCCGAAAAACTGATGCTAGACAATAAGCTAGGTTGAGAACCCGAATTCATACTAGAAGCATTTTTAGTCGTGAACAGGCCGTAAGTCCCATTGCTGGCTGCTATATTTAATCTGGTGGAGATTGAGCCAACCTCCTCCCAAGTCCCATTATCCAATTTATACAACCTAAGTTGATTTTTCTCCAAATCAGAAAGTGCGGAAGTATCATATGAAATCTCAAGGGTGATATTGTCAACGGAGCCGTTAACCTGTATCTTAAAGAAAAGGTTTACACTGGACATATTTTCAGGAATTGTTGCATTTGGCGCTTCCACCCAGCCAGTAGAAACACTTCCGTTTCCATCATAACTTAGAAGGAGGTTGGTACCGATACTGATATCCACCCAATTCTTAAGAGTCACATTGACACTTTCTGAAAATGGGCTGGCTCCTGCGTCGTTTACAGCAAGCACCCAGTAGTAATAGGTCTCTCCATTTGTTACAGAGGTGTCGTTGTACCATGTAACATTAGTAACTATAGGCGTTGTTGGTGGAGGAGGTGAATCAAATTCTTCACTTGGGGGGACATGTTGTTGATTAAGTTGGAAAGGACTGTAATAGACCGTTGTACGAAGTATACTGTAGGTAACACCAGAACCCCCATTAGCAGGAGGATCCCATGTAATATTCACATATCCGTTCCCAGAAATTGCCTTCAAATTCTGCGGTGTTGAAAGCTGGACACCTCTATTTAACTCTCCACTTGTATTACAATTGCCATGGGAATCGTAAGCGGAGATTTTGTAATGCAGAACATGGGCGTTTAATGGAATAAAGAGGGTGTGACTGTAGTTTACACCATCAGGAGCAGCCATGGTATAATTCTGCGCTGTTGTGTTCTCTGTCGTTGTTTCAAACCAGTAATACAGATGAACGGAAAAAACCTCAGCTGTATTGTCAGTAACGGTCGCATTGATAGTGAACGATTCATCAATTGTTGGAAACCATGGACTGGTGTCGACGATCTCTGGGCCATCGTTGTCAAAAATTGATTTTGTTACATCACTGCCCTCTTGCCAGTTATCAGATGTATCGTTCGCAGAGATGTTATAATGTAGTGTTAAGGCATTTGAGGGGATTAAGATGGTGTGATTGTAGTTCCCATCACTAATATTAGTCATGGCAGAATTCTGCGCTACCGTATTCCCTGTAGTCGTTTCAAACCAGTAATACAGACGAACAGAAGAAATATTAATATTATCATCAACTCTAGCACTTATCACATAAGAGTCACCAGTTGTAGGGCTGCCAGAGGTCGTATCGACGATCCGAGGAACACCGTTGTCTGTAACACTTAGATTCCTTACAGAGTAGTTATACTCTCTTGATGCATCTTGAGCCCAGATTGTATAGTTCAGCCAGGTCGCATTGTTCCACACCGCTACCGTTATGTTAAACGAGTGAACATCCCCTGCATTATTGACAAAAGAGTGCCATGTATGGCAATAACCGTAAACAGAGACCATTGTCTGATTAAACCACGCACCTTGAAGACCAATATTATCAGTTACAGTCGCGTAGAGAGTGAATGATTCACCGGTCGTTGGATTGCCAAAGGTGGCATCTGTTATCATCGGAAGGTCATTATCTATAACACTCTTTGTCAAATCACCAGTTTCGTTCCAGTTATTCGATGTATCGTTCGCAGAGATGTTATAATGCAGTACTAAGGCGTTTGAGGGAACAGAAATTATTGTATAATCATAGTTCCCAGCACCAATGTCATTCATGGTAAAATTCTGTGCTATCGTATTTCCTGTAGTCGTCTCAAACCAGTAATAGAGATGAACAGAGGAAACACCGACATTATCCGTTACACTCGCATTAATAGTGAATGAGTCGCCGGTTGTAGGACCCCTAGAGGTAGTATCAACTATCTGAGGTTTATCGTTATCTATAACTTTTATCCAGAGATTTCCACCGCTAGCCGTAGTAACAGTTATTGGCCCGGAATTTGCCCTGGTTCCATTAAATAATTGGATGAGAAAAGTTTCATTAGCAGGAACTGATCCGGATACTGCCGTAAAGTTAATCTCTATTTTATCATCAGAAGAGGTGCTGTTGAAAAATGGGCTCAGTGTGATGTTTACAAATCTATTTCCACTAGAGTTTGTACCTCTAAGAGTAGTATTACCACTACCGTTAGTCCAAGTACCGTTAAATGTGTTGACATCCTTTACCCACATATCTTCTCCATCAAATGACACGGGAGCAGTTACGTTTATTGCCGATACATTGCCTGAACCTGGAAGATAAACCATTAAAGAGATGCTTGTGTTCGTACCTAATGGTGTTTGAATTATATTAAAACTACCGGTGGCACTAGGCACAACACCATCGGCTCCGGAACTGCCTACAAGAAACCCTGTTCTTATAATAAGAAATAAAACTAGGAAAACTAGTAAGAGATTTGCTAACCTCTTGAAACTCTGATTTTTGATTTTTAATGCCATTGTTTCCTCCTGCTTCAAAGACTATAGAAAAGGATTTCTCCTTCCCCATGTTC
>WALH01000035.1 GCA_015522935.1 DHVE2 group archaeon
ATCCCAGAGCATTGGTAGCTGCATCAAAATCTTTTAACTCATAGAGCTCTTTTGCTTTTTTGTATTCCTCATCTACATCTTTTAGTGAAGTTTTATCACGCAGGATATCAATAAATTTGTTTATAATTTCCATTAAAGCATCGCATTTCTCCTTCTTCTCCCTGTAAATTTGCGCCTTCTTCTCCAATTCTTTTTGAAGCTTTAACCTGCTTAGATACGGACTGGCCAATTTTCAGACCTCCATTCAGCATATTGTATTATCAAATTTAATTTTTACCTTACCGTGAATATGCCAAACTTCTCCTCCACTTCTGCTTTCTTCTCTTTCTCCACGAACGGAACACGAATATTTGTGAGAATCACGAGCAGACGCATTCTGCCATAGTACTCGGGTTCAACCCTTGCACCTATAGTTATATTTGCATCTTTTTTCAGAAAAGAGGATATTGTATCAACTGTGGAATAAATAAGTTCCAAGGGCGCATCTTCGCCCACAGTTATGTGTATGAGTGCGCCATCGGCGGTGCTGTAATCCATATTCATGAATGGATTGTTAAGTGCATCAGTTATAATCTTTCTTGTATCCCTTATATCTCCCTCGCTTATCAGGATAGTGGATAGCAAACCTCTTTCCATTACGCTTCTCAAATCTCCGAAATCCACGTTTATAAGCGAGGGATTCACAATCATATCCACAAAGGACATTATCGTGTAACTTATCAAATGATCCATAACCATAAAAGCCTCATTAAGAGGTCTGTTTGGAACTAAGTCTATGAGTTTTTCGTTCTCCATCACAATTACCGTGTTGGACACTTTCATAAGTTTCTTAAGTCCCTCCCTGGCTTTCTTCATTCTGACCTTTTCTATTGTGAAAGGTAATGTTACAATTGAGATGACAAGTGAGCCCTCATCCTTTGCGATTTCTGCTATAACGGGAGAAGCCCCTGTTCCTGTCCCACCTCCAAGACCCGTGGCAAGAAATACCACATCGGTATTTTTTATCATCTCTCTGATCTTATCTCTTGCTAGAATAGCACTTTTCTCTCCCAGGTCCGTATTCCCTCCCGTGCCACGAGTACCAGATGCCTTCAGGAGAATTTTCTTATCTGCATCTACAGTGCGCAAATGTGCTAAATCTGTATTTATCGCTATTGTAGGCACGCTCAATCCAAGTTTTTTCATTCTTGTAACCGCGTTGCATCCTGCACCACCAACTCCAACTACAAGAATATTAGGTGTGGAAAACGAATGTTCTCCATATTTGCTTGTGTAATCAGAGACTCTTTTGAGTATGGATGTGTAGCTCATTTTTCCTCCTCCCTAGTTTCTTCGGCTATTTCCTTTATACCTTTTTTAATTTCCTTCTTAGCCGCCTCTGCAACCTTGTGGTGCACATATTCTTTAACTGCTAATCGAATAGCATCATTTAAATCCACCGCTTCCACATCTCCTGAATCCACAAGCTCTAAAAGGAGTGAAACAGTCTTTTTGGGAAGATCTACATTTACTCTCTCTATGTTTCTGGGTGCAAACTTCTCTGCTAGAAAATCCTCTATTGCAGCACGAACCACATCAGATAAGTTCTTGTAGTCTCCTTTATCCACAAGCTCCTGCAACCTCTCAGCTGCATTTTTGGAAAGGCGAATTGTAATCCTTGTTGAATCCGACATTTTTCATCTCCTCGAACTTTTTTGTCCGACATTATGTATGTCTTAAGTCATATAAATAGTTTTTCCTCGGGCGGAGGGAAAAATTCACAGGTATTATTACGAAATGTATCGGGTATCTATATGCAAAATCTATATAAAGCCAATGACATTAACCCTCTGAGTGGTTAATATGTCTTGGAGAGATGTTGAGGTAAGGGAACTCAAGGTTGGCGGATACATGGTAATTGATGATGAGCCATGCAAAATCGTGGAGATGACCACAAGCAAGCCGGGGAAGCATGGAGAAGCTAAGGCAAGAATTGTTGCCATAGGCGTATTTGATGGGCAGAAGAGAAGTGTGGTTTATCCTGTGAAGCACAAGGTCAAAGTTCCCATAATTGAAAAGAGAGAAGCTCAGATCTTATCAGTTATGGGTGATGAAGTTCAATTGATGGATTCTGAAACCTTCGAGACCTTCGAGTTGCCTATACCAGATGAATTGAAGGATCAGATTGAACCAGGAAAGAACGCACAGTACTGGGATGCTATGGGTAAGAGAAAGATAATGAAAGTGCTTTGAAAATGCTTCTCCACTATGCAGATGCATCGGATGATTACGAAACCTCGTATTTCGTTATTTTTGGTGTACCTTATGATGGCACATCCTCATTTCGGCATGGATCGAAATTCGCCCCGGATGAAATAAGAAAATCGTCTTATAATTTAGAGAGTTTCTCTCAAGAACATGAATTCTCATTGCGAGACTTAAAAATCCATGATGCGGGAAATATAATCGAGATTGATGAAAATGCCACAGTTGAGGAAATAGTGGATGATGTGGAGTTTTTCGTATCAAAATTTATTGGTGATGGAAAGTTTCCCATAATGTTGGGGGGAGAGCATTCCATAACCACTGGTGTATGCAGGGCTTTGAAGAATAGAGATGTGGGTGTAATTTTTATTGATGCCCATGCAGATTTCAGAGATTTCTATTTAGGCTCAAAATTCAACCATGCCTGTGTGGCAAGGAGATGCTATGAATATCTGAGGGGAAAGGTGGTATCCATAGGGGTTCGCTCCGTATCGCAAGAGGAATACAAATACGCAAAAAGTATAGGATACGAGTGGATTACCTCTTATGGCGTCATGGAAAAAGGATGGAAGAAAGCAATTGAAAAAGCTGTTAATATGCTATCCACAGAAAAAATATACCTGAGTTTAGATATTGATGGAATAGATCCTGCATTTGCACCGGGTACGGGTACACCGGAATATTTCGGATTGACACCAATGAATGTGAAAAACATAATAGATTTCCTCGCACCACGGCTGGTAGGCTTTGACATTGTGGAAGTGAATTCGGAGTATGATAATGGAAACACCTCTATTTTAGCTGCAAGATTGATTCAGGAAGTGTTATTTTCAGTTGGAAAAATCAAAAATAAAAATCAGTAGAGTTTGAATGGGGATATATAATCTCCATACTTCTTCCTTGCATCTTTCAGTCTTTTTTCCTCTGCGTTAATCTCTTCAAAAATCTCGCTTGGAATATCGCAGATATCCTCGTAGATCCTCCTTATTCTTTCTATTTTAGACAGAAGTTCAGGAATCCGTATGGTAAACTGTTTCTCGTAATCTTCGCGTGTGTAGTCTTTATTGAGAACCTGTTTGAACAGTGGTTTTATATCTTCATATTTTGGGATATAGCCAATAGGCGTTTCTACTGCTTCAACCTCGTTGTGAGCTCTTAGATCCATCCACTTAAGCCATATCTTCTTGTCTAATTTATCATTGAGATAATTTCCATCCTTATCCTTCAGAAAATAATTTACGGCAAAGATTTTTGGTGGATTCTTCAACTTTTTTCCGAAATCCAGATAATTACTCAGGTATTTTCCGATGTGCACTGAAAGGAAATCAAGAATGGACATGATGTTATACTTTCTCACACCTTCTTTGCCAAGAGTGGCGGCTGTTGTTTCCGATTCTATGGACGCTCCTTTCATTGCAACTCCGTGCTCCCAGTTGAAGGATTCACAAACGGGTGGCCACGTATCTGAATCTCTGCCTCCGAATATCATCCCAGAGAGTTTCACACCGTTTTTCGCATCAAGAGCCTCATGATCCAGATTTGGGAAATAGAATAATCGGGCTGTAAATCTTGCGTTTTTGTGGCTTGGTGGAATCTCTTTACCTTCCGCATCTTTTTTTCCGCACCACCATTTTCCACTGTGATTCTCACCCTTGCATGGAATCTCCTCGCCCATTTCATTCCAGTAGGGAATACCTTCATGTATCAGAAGATTTGTGAAAATTATCTCCTTTGGGGAATGGATAACTTCCCAGATATACGGATCATCTTTCTTGTTTATTCCCTGAATTATTCCAAAAACACCGTATTCAACATTCACTGCTCTTGCTTCTCCATTGATATTCTTTATGAATGATAGGTCATCGCCCACCAACCTTTCTCCTATAAGCATGCACGTGGATGTCTTTCCGCACATACTGGGAAAAGCGCCTGTAAAATAGGATACACGACCGTGGGGGCCGTTAACACCCATAAGGAACATGTGCTCACTGAGCCATCCTTCTTTAGTGGCGTGATTTATGGTCATTCTGAATGCTGGCTTTTTCATGCCTATTGTGTTTCCAGCGTACTGTGTATTTATGGCGAAAGATATATCATCCACTAAATCTATGAAAATCCTTCTTTTCTCTAAATTTTTGCTTACCTTTCTCTCATCTAACTCACCTTCAGAATGGACGAATTTGAGAAAATGGAGATCCGGCTTTCTCACAAATTCATCATAGGCTTTGCGATAAAGAAGGAATTCGCTGTGGGCTACGTAAGCCGAATCTGTAAGTTGCACTGCTGGAACCATAAAAGGTGAGTCCTTTGGGCCAAGGGAGAAAAAGAGGATGAATAATTCTTTTCCTTTCATAATTCCATCTAAAAGTTCATGGGCTTCCCTGAGTGCCTTTTCTCTCTCCATAGTTTTTATGTATGGCAATTTTTTGTCATCTTCGTTGAGAACGTATGTATGCTCCTTATCTCTTGCTTGGTCGTAATAGTTGTCGTAGTGTACGGTATGTCCCGGTGTTTTGAGCAATCTTTCTTCTTCGTATACTATTGCACGGTTTCGTATGTAAAGTTCGTCCTCATACGAGTCTGTGGCCACGAAAACCTTGGATGGTTCGCAGAGTTCAATGTATCTCAAAAGAAATTCGTGGAGTTCAGAATTATTGATTCTCTCTATTTTTTTGAGATTTTCCTCATTTAGGAAATTCTTTAGATATTTTAGGGGCATTCTGATCACTTGGTGGGGGTATAACTGTCACAACCATAAAGGTTTCCATATGCGATGATTATGAACATTAAGATTTAAAGTAATGGGTAGCATAGTTACATCACAATACACACCTTGTTTCAGGACTATAGTTAGAAAAATGAAAATTAACTTTGAGAAAATTTAACAAGAACCGCAGGAAAAATTAAAATAAACGCGTTGTTATAGGTGAGATATGGAAGAGATACAGGCCCATGTATTTTTCTCCGGTCGTGTTCAAGGGGTTTTCTTCAGAGCATTTACCGAAGAGAATGCCAGAAAATTAGGTGTTCAGGGATGGGTAAGGAACCTTCCTGATGGGAGGGTTGAGGCTGTTTTTGAAGGATCAAGAGAAAATGTGGAAAAGCTTATTTACCTGTGCAGGTACAGACATCCATATGCAAGGGTCGATGATGTGGAGATTCATTATGGTAATCCGGAAGGTTATAGCGATTTCCGCATACGTTACTGAGGGATGATAATGATCACAATAAGCACAGATTTTGGATACGAGGATCACTATGTTGGTGTGATGAAAGGTGTTATTTATAATATTAATCCACAAGCAGTAATAGTGGACATCACCCATGGAATCAGAAGGCATGATATAAGACATGCTTCATATATTCTTCGATCTATTATTGATTACTTTTCAAATTCTGTTCATCTTTTCGTTGTGGATCCGGGTGTTGGGACATCTCGACGTGGAATTGTGGCAAAATTAGATAATGGATACTATGTCGGTCCAGATAACGGTATTTTAACTCTTGTAAAGCACAGAGTTGAAAAAGTCTGGGAGATAACTCTGAAAGCATCTAGCACGACCTTTCATGGAAGAGACATCTTTGCACCTATTGCCGCTAAGGTGGATATGCATGAGTTTCAAAATCTCAGAGAAATATATGATTTTTACTCTTATGAACTGATCGAACCAAAGAAAGAAAGGGAAAAAATAGTGGGTGAAATAATACATGTTGATCACTTTGGTAATGTGATAACAAATATCCCTTCAGATATGATTCAAAACGTGAAAATTGTGAGATGGAAAAATTACGAAATGAGATTTGTTCCATCGTATGGTTTTGCCAAAAAAGGTGAGTTGATAGCTCTGATAAACAGTGAGAATTTTTTAGAATTTGCATCCAATCAGGGTTCTGCTTTTAACAATCTAAAACTCAAGATAGGAGATAAAATAGAAATAGAAACTTACTGAAACCCCTCTTCAAGAGATTTAGCTGTAGTTAAAAATGTATTGGCCTGTTCCTCGTATGTTTTGCTCTCTTGGAAATGCTCTGCTGCTTTGGCTTTATGTTTTGTCATCTTCTGGATTATCTCAGCTTCTTTTTTTCTTATAGTCAGTATTTTTGCATTTATATGAGATACTTTTGTTTGAAGCCCAGCAATTTTTGCTCTTATTTTCTCTTGCTTTTTGAGGGAGCCTGCGGCTCTCATTCTCTCATTCAGAGCTGTGATTTTATTTTTTATATCATTAAGTTTCTTCTTCTCGGCATTTTCCTTCTCTTTATACTTTGCCTTCTCAGCTTGGTATTTGGCAACTTTCTGCATTTCCTCTCGATACTTTTGATGATAGATAGATGCTCTTCTCTTGTAATCAGCTGCTTTTTTCCGTAATTTTGCAGCCTCGCTTAGCCTGTCCAGTTTCTCCTTCTCTCTTAACGCTTCACCCTGAGTTTTAGCCTGAAATTCTTCATAGGCAGCCTTCTTTTCATGCTCCCCCTCAAAAAGTTGAGGTTTAGGCTTCTCAGCAGTTTTTACCTGATCCTTCTTGGTGTCTTTGACCTTTTTCGCCATATTCACCACCTAAAAAGATATAGCAACGGGTGTTAATAAATATTGCGGTTTTAATTCAAATTAGTTCGAGGTAAAGAAAAATAAATAAAAACAGGTATTTATTTTCTTTGATGCTTTCTGTAAAAAACAATGATGATTAATATTAATCCTGCTATCATTGGAGCAATAACTGCAAACTCTGGCACCTGTGGACCGGTTACTGCGTACACGTATACAGAATGAGTTGCAAACATCATTATTTCATTGTTTTTTCCATCACCGTTGTAATCAAACTGATTCCAGCCAGTTTCCACACTCATTGGCTTGAAAACAGTAACTGAGGTGTCCCTTTTATCACCTATTATTTCACCAGTCCACAGGAGGGTTCCGTCCATACCAGAGAGTATTCTTATGTACGTTGCGTTCTGAACGGTGCTATTCGTCATATAAACCATTTTTACAATAGTGTCATTCACACCATCTCCATCAATATCGCCGGTGGGGGCTATGGTCGTTGTCCAGTTGCCATAGTCGTTGTTATTGAGACCTGTGCTTACACTTACATTCCAGATAGCAGTTCCATCTTTCATAGAAATAGCCGAGACGTTTATGTACACACCGGAGCCATCGTTATAATATCCTGAAGCTACGGCAGAATCCTGAATTCCATCACTATTCATATCAGTTACTTCTTTCACCACAGCAGTTCCTGAATAGCCGGACACAAGGTCGTTGTAAATCTTCGTGTATATTTTATTGCCATCTTTTCCTGATATGGCGGTAACGTTGATAGTTAACACTTTATATCCATTGGTTAATGTTTCATTTTCCCCAAATAAATAGACATCCCATACGCCATCTCCATTTATATCCCCCGTTGAGAGATATGGAAGGTAATGATAGCTCTGATTGACAAGATTGTTGCTCCACAGCGTTGTATTGTGCACAATGTCCCAGCAGATTAAATTTGTGTTGTTGTCCACGATGAGAATATCGCCATTATCATCACTGTTGAAGTCCACAGAAGATATTAGCCTATGAAAAACACCGGTTTTTATATCGGTATGATAGGGCAACACGGTAAGGTTACCAACTCTCGTATCATAATATCCCATAAAAACGCCGCCTGAATTTATGAAATTGAGATGCGTTTTGTTTCCTTCGCTAATTAAGGTTGAAATCATAAAATCAGTCTTATTATCTTTGTTGTAATCGAACATATAACTGTTTAGGGATGAAAACGCGTAAACTGGGTTTGACATCATATAAAAACCGGGTACCGTTAAGTTCCATATTTCATGCCCAGTAGCCGGATCTATGGCGAAAACGGTGGTATTTCCCGAACTGTATGTGAGATTTATTAACATAAGTGTGGGATAAGTGCCATTAACTCCCGCACCATTGAGGTTTAATGTATCTGCGCCAATTGTGGGATAACCACCAGTTTGGTATCCTGTTTCATTCCTTTCCCACAGGATATTCAGGGTTTCGTTCATTGCGATTATTTGAAGCTTTGAAACAACATGCCCATAAACCTGACCACTGTAATATCCCATGTAAAGCAACTGAACATCGTTGTTGGGAAGAGAGTAAATGTGGAATGAGTATGTATAACTGGTAACGGTTACTGAAAATCCGTTGACCGTAATTGTTGACGGGATATCTATTCCCCTGTAGGCAACAGTGTTAATGGATGGGTAGTCAAGGCTGTAAATGGAAATTCTCTTATTGTTGGAATGGTTGGCAAATATCATAAAATCCTTTTCTTTTACCGGCGTACCAGTTGAGTCTTCTATTATTACTCCCCAGACGCTCGGATCCATGGATACCGTGTCACCATTTTCAGAATAACCGACATCCGTAAAGTTTCTCAGTGATATTTGTTTTCCATCGCTTCCATTCAGCACCTCCACCGAGTATGTACTTGCCGTGAAATTTTCCATTTCAACCAAAAACTCTGCAAGATTGTCCCCATTTGTATCCATGCTTGAGATTACACTTTTTATATTTCCCATGCCAGTACTTAGATTCTTTGTCCATACTTCCTGTGGTGAAAAGTTCACACTGTAGGCAAAGGCTGTAGACGATACCATGAGCACTGATGCCACGCTCAATACAAT
>WALH01000036.1 GCA_015522935.1 DHVE2 group archaeon
ATTCCACATATTAATTTTTATATCTGTTTTCCATGCTCAGTTATATGTTTAGTCCCAAATTATTTCTCACTATTTGAGCTCTTCTTTTCCTCTTTAACCTTCCGAATAATCTAATTGCTATTCCCATCTTAGATTCCTCCGGCAACTCTCTCCAGAATGCCTTTGTACCACCACACAAACTCTTCAAAGGATTCAATGCTCCTCCCTGATTTTATTGTAAGTATCATTCAATTTCTCAAGTTTTCTATTGGTTTGTGGATGATTCATATTTCTGAATACTGCAATGCTGTTTTTCTCGTATTTGCGTTCAAACTTTCCCCCTCCAAGAATCTCCCGGGAGGCATCTAAAAATATACAGAGAAGAAGGGAAAGAGGGACTGAAAAAGGCAAAATTATCATTCAAGATTATGAAAACACCTAATGTGAAAGATACTCTTGCAACATTAAACCATGCATTTCAGAATTAAAAATGAAATAAGGCACATATTAGCAGCAGTAAAATGCAAACGGGAACGGCAAAGTTGAGAGAAAGAGCAGAGAAGTAAAAGAATTCTTGGAGATTAGAAAGAAGATCTGGTTCATACCCTATCTCCGATTTGTGGTGCATAGGTGATGAAAATGTTAAATATATCTCTCTCCTCTCCCTCTCACAGCATCTGTGACATATGTCTGTGTATAACACAAAAATGCGATTTTTTGCGAAAGTTTTAAATAGGAGTTTGTATAACTACCATTAGTAGTCAACTAAAGGTTGACAACTAAAGAGGTGATAAAAATGATTGACAGGATGGTGAAGGATATATACGATGTGATGGAAAGAATTGAAAAAGAATACCAAGCGTTGCTCAAGGATGGGGATGTGAGAATTCCAAGCATTGATATGTACGAGGAAAACGGGGAACTGGTGATAAAGGCTGAAATTCCCGGAGTTAAAAAGGACAATATTAGTGTAGAGGCTGGCAAGGACTTCATTGAGATACAGGCTAATATGGAGAAAGAGAGTGATAAGAAAAAGAGAAATTATTTCAGGAGGGAGAGGATGATATCGCAGTATTACAGGAAGATTCAACTGCCCTTTGAAGTTGAGCCAAAGAACATCAGTGCGAGGTATGAGAACGGCATCTTGGAGATACGCGTGAAGAGAGTAGAAGGTAAGAAGGTACGCATAAATATAGAGTAAATTTTAATTATTTTTGGAGGTGATAAAAATGGCGAATAAAAACAAAAAAGAGGAAATCGTGGTGAAAGTGGCAGAGTCTCGCTCAAGGGATGTGGGTCGTGGCATAGCAAGAATAGACCCTGTAGTATTCGAGAAAATGGGTCTTATGCCTGGAGACACGATTCTTATAGAGGGAACGAAACAAACGGCGGCGACTGTTATGCGAGGTTATCCTGAGGATGAAGGTACAGGAATAATAAGAATTGACGGTCACATAAGGAGAAATGCAGGTGTTGGAATTGATGATAAGGTAAAGATAAGAAAAGTTATTGCGAAGCCTGCATCTCAGATCGCATTTGCGCCTCTCCAACCACTTCGCATTATGGGTGGAGAGGAGTACCTGAAAAGGATGCTTGAGGGGCGTGTTGTGACACGTGGAGATATTATCACAATCAGCGTCATGGGCAATCCCATAGATCTTATGGTTAACAGTGTGAAGCCTGTAAAGGACGTGGCTATAATAACGGCCAGCACACAGATAAAGATAAGTGAAAAACCTGCAAAGGAATTGCCGGGAATTCCACGTGTAACATATGAGGATATAGGAGGCTTGAAAGAGGAAATAAAGAAAATACGTGAAATGGTTGAACTTCCTTTAAGACATCCTGAACTATTTGAAAGACTTGGTATAGAACCGCCAAAGGGTGTCTTGCTTTATGGTCCACCGGGCACGGGTAAAACCCTTCTTGCTAAGGCTGTAGCCAATGAAGCGTATGCGCATTTCATATTTCTGAGCGGGCCAGAAATTATGAGTAAGTACTATGGACAAAGTGAAGAGAATTTACGAGAAATATTCAAAGAAGCTCAGGAGAATGCGCCGAGCATAATATTCATCGATGAAATTGATAGTATTGCCCCCAAGCGTGATGAGGTTACAGGTGAAGTTGAAAGAAGGGTCGTGGCCCAACTTCTTGCTCTCATGGATGGCTTAGAGTCCCGCGGCAAAGTTGTGGTTATAGGTGCAACGAACAGACCGAACGCTTTAGATCCTGCATTGCGCAGACCAGGAAGGTTTGACAGAGAGATAGAGATAGGTATACCTGATAGAAACGCAAGAAAGGAGATACTGGAGATACATACCCGTGGTGTTCCTCTATCAGGTGATGTTGATTTAGACAAACTCGCCGATATGACGCATGGCTATGTGGGTGCAGATTTGGCGGCATTGGTTAAGGAAGCGGCAATGCGTGCCCTTCGTAGAGTGTTACCGGAGATAGATATTGAAGTGGAAAAGATACCTCGAGAAATTCTAGAGAAAATTATGGTGACATGGGAAGATTTTATAAATGCATATCGTGAAATGCAGCCATCAACAATGCGTGAAGTCCTTATAGAGAAGCCAAACGTGCACTGGAATGATATTGGAGGGCTTGAGGAGGTGAAACAGGAACTTCGTGAAGTTGTTGAATGGCCGATGAAATACTCAAAACTCTTTGGACATATGAAAGCAAGAATACCAAAAGGAATTCTTCTCTACGGTCCTCCTGGAACGGGTAAAACTCTTCTTGCAAAAGCGGTTGCGACTGAAAGTGAGGCAAATTTCATAAGCATAAAAGGTCCGGAACTGCTCAGCAAGTGGGTTGGTGAGAGCGAGAAAGCTGTGCGCGAAGTTTTCCGTAAGGCTAGGCAGGCAGCACCATGCGTGGTATTTATGGATGAAATAGATTCAATTGCTCCTCAGAGGGGGAGAGATTTAAGCACGAATGTAACCGAGAGAGTTGTTTCACAACTTTTAACCGAATTAGATGGACTGGAAGCCCTTCACAACGTTGTTGTAATAGGCGCAACCAATCGTCCAGATATGGTTGATCCTGCTCTTCTTCGCCCCGGGAGGTTTGACCGCTTAATCTACGTGCCAATGCCTGATAAAGAGGCAAGAAAAGAGATATTCAAGATTCATCTCCGCGGAAAGCCATTGGCAGAGGATGTGGACATTGATAAATTGGCAGAAAAAACTGAGGGATATAGTGGTGCCGATATTGAAGCAGTTTGCAACGAAGCAACTATGCTCGCCATAAGAGATTATATATCAAAGGGAAATAATCCTGACAATCCGAAAGATGCAGAGATAGCCATGAAGCATTTGGAAGATGCGTTAAAAAGAGTTAAGCCGTTGGGCAAGGAGGAAATAGATTTCTACAGGAAAATATCGGAGAGGTTCAAGCAGAGTGAGTAAAACCTCTCCGTTTATTTTTTATATCTCACTGTAATCCCAGTTTATGGCAGTTGGCGTTCTTGCATTGCAGGGAGATGTTAGCGAGCATTACGAAGCAGTGAAAAGAGCCGTGGGAATATATAAATTTAATTTTGAAACTAAATATGTGAAAAGAAAAGGGGATATGAAGGACGTTACGCATCTTATTATTCCAGGTGGAGAGAGCACAACGATTTCTAGGTTGATGATAAAAAATGGGCTCTACGATGTTATAAGGCAGAAGGCATTTAAAGGTGAGCTTGCTGTTATGGGCACCTGTGCAGGCTCCATTCTTATGGCGAAGAATATTGTGGACGATTCTCACGTCGAACCCCTGAGATTGATGGATATGGATATAAGACGCAACGCATTTGGAAGGCAGAGAGAGAGTTTCGAAGCTGACGTAGAAATTGAAGGAATTGGAAAATACCACGCTGTGTTCATTCGGGCACCAATAATTGAAAAATGTTATGGAGGATGCAAGGCTCTCGCGGGAATAGATCGCGGGATAGTGATGGCTAAACAGGGGAAATTTATTGCGCTTGTATTTCATCCAGAACTCACGGAAGATACACGAATTTACAGAGAATTTCTGAAGATATAGATCTCATCAGAGTACAGTTCAATTTGAAGATGCACAGGAAGAATAAATAATCACACTCCGCAAATTTTTATATTTCTTCCTCTTCTCACCTATCTATGTACGATTTCAAAAAGAGCGAAGCGAAGTGGCAGGATTACTGGGAGAAGGAGAAGATTTACAGATTTGACCCCGATAGCGATAAACCGATTTTCAGTGTAGATGTCCCGCCAAGATACGCGAGCGGAAAATTGCACATCGGGCACGCTACCCATTACGCGCACATAGATTTTATCGCAAGATACAAGAGAATGCGTGGTTACAATGTTTTCTATCCTCTCTGCTTCGATGTGAATGGTATGCCCATAGAGGTGAGCGTTGAGAAAAAATACGGAATAAAGATGCGTGATACTCCACGCCAAGAATTCATAAAACTCTGTGAGGAATTCGCTA
>WALH01000037.1 GCA_015522935.1 DHVE2 group archaeon
CCCTTATTGATTCTGTAGAGTAATGTATCATCATTAGCACTTTCAAGCCCTAAGGCAACCATCACATTTTCATATTCTTTCAAAAACTTTATCTTTTTATCTGTCACAAATTCAGGGCGTGTTTCCACTATTATTCTATCTGCATCATTAAATTTCTCGAAAAAAGCTCTTTGAATATCTCTGGGTACTTCCTTATCATCAAGAAAGCTTCCAGAAGTGTATATTTTTACCATTTTTTCTCCGCTGTATTTACTTTTCGCATATTCCAGCTGCTTCAGCAGATCCTCTGACGTTATTTCAGGATTTGTGTCGTTGTAGTAGCCACACATGGAACATCCTGAAACTGAAGCCCAGTAACAGCCACGGGTTCTCAAAATGATAACGAGGGAATCCACTATATCCCCCTTTAATCTGTCCTTCTCTCTCCACACACCAATCACATCTTTCCTCGCGGTTCTTTTTGCTTTATTTCTGATTTCCTTGATTATCTCTACTATTTTTTCGTTCATTCTTTTTTTTCCTCCTCATCAAAACATAGATGGCAAAAATTACGGCGGCTATCCCTACGCCTAGAATCACATATGGTAATATATTTGTTGAAGGGTTTGATACTGTCACCTCAGCTTCTGCTCCTTCACCCAAATCATTCACTGCGGTAACCTTTATTTTCACATTTCCTGATGGAAGAGATGAAGTTTGAATCTGAAACATGGTATTTTTTGTTGAGCCAACAAGTTTCCACCCACCATTCTCCTGAATGTAAATTCTGTATTCTTTTATTTTAAGATATCCTGTATAATCGGGTTGCTGCCAAGTTAAAACAACATATCCTCCGTTTTTTTCTGCCTGCAAATTTTTGGGTGGACCCGGCTTGCCCCACTCCACTTTAACCTGATTACTCGGATTGCTCTCCAAACCATCTGAATTTACGGCTGTGACATAGTACGTGTATGTTTTTGTGTAATTGATATTTTTATCAACATAGGTGGTTACAGTGGTATTGGTTAGATACGCTCCATTCCTGTATATTTTGTAAAATTTTATAGGCGAGCCACCGTTGTATGATGGGTTACTCCAATCCAAACGAACCTCAGTTTCATTCCATTCAGCCTTAAAATCCTGTGGAGGTGTTGGTTTTGAAATTTTTTGCACTGTCACATGGACTTCATTACTCTTATTGCTCTCCCCCACATCGTTGACAGCGGTAACATAATAGTAATAGGTTTTTCCAACAACCACATTGTAATCTGTGTATGATGTGTAACTTGCATCAAGAGTATGGTATATTGTTTCGTTGCCTGAAGAAGTTCCACGATATATATTGTATTTTTCCACTGGATGCTGGGATGGAGCTATGGATGCATTCCACTCAAGTATCACATATCCATAGGTACCGCTTGCTGTGAGATTCTTAGGGGCTGAGGGGGGTAAGGCTGCTGCACGCACATTCTCTGCTGTTGTAATTGTTGGCATTGTGGGTAGAAGGATAAGAATCATTGCTATGATGATGAATCTCCTCATAACTCGCCCTATGAATGCGTTGTATAAATATTTTTCAACGGAGAAATGGGTAACCTTTATATTTAAAAAGCCATACGGGTGTGTGGTCGATATGGTACAGTTAAGGGTGTGCGAGAAGCATGGGCCGTTTAGGGGGGATAAATGCCCAATATGCGGGGATGAGGGAAAATTCCTGCTTAATGATTGGGAACTTGTAGCCCTCAGCCGAATGCTTACCGGAATATTGCGCCATTTTCCTGAGAAATTCGGTGTGAGACTTGATGATCATGGATGGGCAAATATTTACGATATAGTTCAAGGGATAAGAAAGAGACATCGGAGGTTCAGGTGGTTAAAGGTAAAGCATATTGAAGCAATAGTTTTGACCGATGACAAAGGTCGTTATCAGTTAGATCTGGAAAATAAAAAGATACGCGCTACTTATGGGCATTCTATAAAAGTGGATTTAAGCGATTTACCTACCGAGGGAGTTCCAGATACTCTTTACTATTCAACAACACAGGAAGAGCTGGAGTTTATAGAAGAGATGGGGCTCAAGCCCGGCGATAGAAAATGGGTTCATTTAAGCAAGAGCTATGAGGATGCATACATCGCTGGAAGACACAGGATCGATGATCCCATAATTCTAGAAATAGACGCAAAGGGTGCAATTGAAGATAACTATAAAATATACGTTGCATCAAAAAAGATTTTTATTACAAAAGAGATACCTCCAAAGTTCATAAAAGTTGCGGAAAAGAGAGAAGTTGAACTTCCACCGGAGGAGCTTGAAAAAATTGAGGAGGAAAAAAGAAGAAGGGAAAGAAAGCGTCAGAGAGAGTTGGAGAGAAGACAGAGATTCGCCGAAGGAGAGAAAGACTCATACAACTCTGTGTAATGGCTCTTCACCTTTCAGGACTCTAAGCACATCCGCACATACAATTTCCGCCATTTTTTTCCTCGTTTTTTCGGTGGCACTACCGATGTGCGGGGTTATCAGAACATTATTAAATTTAAGTAACTCAGGATTAACATTTGGCTCGTTTTCAAATACATCCAGGGCTACAGCGAAAAACTTACCTCTATGAAGGAATTTTACCAACGCTTTTTCATCTATAATTTCACCACGGGCAGTATTAACGAGGATTACTCCATCCTTCATCATTTTTATCTCCTCATCACTTATTAAATGATATGTTTCATTTGTCAGGGGGACATGAATTGTGAGAATATCTGAATTACGCAGGAGTTCATCAAGAGAAACGAATTTAGCATTTGTCTCTTTTTCAAATTGGGGCTTTTTACTTCTTGAACTATACAAAATTCTCATACCAAAGCCTTTTGCCCTCCTTCCCACCGCCTGTCCAATTCTCCCCGCGCCAAGGATGCCTAGTGTTGAGCCATAAACTTCTTTTCCCAAGAGAAATAGAGGAGCCCACCCTTTGAACTCCCCTTTTCTAATGATATCGTAACCTTCCACAATTCTTCTTGAGGCGGCGAGAATAAGTGCGAAGGTTAAATCTGCAGTGGTTTCTGTCAGCACTCCTGGTGTGTTTACAACCTTAATTCCTCTCCTCTTCGCACATTTCAGATCTATATTGTTGTATCCCACAGCATAGTTTCCTATGACCTTGAGTTTTTTACCGCTTTCAATAACGTCACAATCTATTGGGTCGGTAAGAAGGGAGATGAGAGCATCCACGTTTTTTATTCCATTAATTATTTCCCCTTTGCTTGGTATTCTATCATCGGAAAACACGCTTACCTCTAAGCCAGCATCTTCGAGTATTTTTATTCCTTCTTCTGGAATTTTTCTCGTTATAAAGACCTTCATAAGGGGTAAATTGCTGTACAGATATTTATTCCTTGAGGGTTTTTGCTATCTCCTTCAACCTCTTTATTCTCTCTTCCGTGGGGGGATGAGTGGAGAACAATCTTATTATCCCTCCTCCCCTGAATGGATTCACTATGAAAAGAGATGCAGAAGATGGATTTCCCTGAGTTAATGGTTTCCTTCTAACCTCACCTTCTATTTTTCTTAGAGCTGATATCAAAGCGTATGGCTTCTTTGTTATCTTTGCGCTCTGCTCGTCGGCTTTGAATTCTCTCTGTCTCGAAATGGCCAATTGAATAAGAACCGCTGCGAAGGCTGCAAGAGCAAGTATTATGTATATGATCCAAGAATCTTCTCTATCTCTATCTGAAAACAGGCTGCGCCAGAAATACGCCCTTGCCATAAACGATAATGCTCCCGCTATTGTTGCGGCAACGCTCATGACAAGAATATCCCTGTCCTTCACGTGTCCCATTTCATGACCAATCACAGCCTCTAATTCATCATCGTTCAACGTTCTCAATAACCCTTGGGTTGCACATACCACTGCGTTTTTCGGATTTCTGCCTGTGGCAAAGGCGTTTGGAATATCTATTGGTACGATTGCCACCTTTGGCATTGGAATGCCTGCCTTTTCAGCAACTTTCTTAACTATTCTATAGAGGCGGGGTTCTTCTTTCTCATTCACAATTTTGGCATGGTAGCTCCAGAGTACAATTTTAGAACTGAAAAAATACGCTATAGAATTTATGATTCCTGCGAAGATCAGAAAGATAATAAGGAAAAATAAAGTCCCGCCGTAAATCGCTCCTATTATGTAACCTATCCCAACGAAGAGAAGCGTAAGAAGGGTGAATAATCCAAATGTTCTGAGGGTAGGGTTCATGCTTGAACTCTATAAAAACGACTATTTAAGGATTGCTGATTTGAGATTATGAGAATTCACCAAAACTTTAAATGTTATGTTCCATGCCCTTCACGGTGAAAAAGCATGCTCACAGAAAAGGTGCACGATGATTTGGAACTCCTGTCGAGGCATGTGAAAGTCTTGGAAACTGTAAAGAATAACCAGCCTATAGGTATAGTTAGAATTTCCCAGCTCACAGAATTGGATGAGCATGAGGTAAGGCATTCTTTAAGTGTTTTGGAGGATGAAAACCTTATAAAACCCACACCCCAGGGGGCTGTGATTAATGGAGATATAAAAGAATATGTCCTTCAAATTGCAGGGGATCTGGATAACATTTCCAGCGTGGCAAAAGTCATAAAAGGGGAACTTCTATCAATTCTTTGAACTTCACAAACCTTTTAATCTTTTATTGGGATATCCCCCCATGAGGTGGTTCTATGATAGATGAAATTGTTGAAGCTATAAGGAGAGCGGAAACGGAGCTATCTGAGGATACAGTAAAAGCATTGAAGGATGCGTACGAAAAGGAAACAAATGAGATGGCCAGAACACAATTAAAAGCAATAATTGAGAACTTCACTGTTGCAAAAAAGGGTTCGTTGCCCATGTGTCAGGACACTGGCCTGCAAACTTTCTTTATAGATATGGGCTACGATTTTCCATATCGAGCGGAATTGAAGAACGCTATAACTGAAGCGGTTCGTAGGGCTACGAAGGAAGTACCTTTGAGACCAAATGCTGTGCATCCCTTCCTGCATAAAAACTCGGGGGATAACACGGGTAGATTTGTTCCATACATTCACTGGGAACTCCGAGAAGGGGATGATGCTGTAATACATGTTATACCCAAGGGCGGTGGAAGTGAAAATATGAGCGGACTTTACATGCTCTCTCCGGGCGTAGGAATAAAGGGAATAAAGAAAACTGTGATAGAGCATATATTCAGATCCGGAGGCAAACCATGTCCACCCACCATAATAGGCGTGGGGATCGGTGGTGGTGCTGATCTTGCATTAACTTTAGCAAAGAAAGCTGCGATTTTAAGACCTGTACCCTCAAGACATGAGGAAAAATTTGTGGCTGAATTAGAGGATGAATTATATGAGATGGCAAATAAGTTAGGCATAGGGCCCATGGGCATGGGCGGAGACACTACAGTTTTAGATGTGCATGTTGAATATGCACACAGACATCCTGCCACACTACCATTAGGAATAGTCACGCAGTGCTGGGCAAATCGAAAGAGAAAAGTGCTTATCGACTCGAATGGCCATGTGGAGGTGGTCTAAATGGAGTATCATGAGAAGACACCAATTGAAGATGCAAGGAAATACAAGCTTGGAGATGTAATCTACATAACCGGAGAAATGATTTTAGCAAGAGATGAAGCCCATAAAAAACTATTGGATGAAGGGGCACCTATAAATCTTAAAGGCGCTGTGATCTATCACTGTGGTCCAGTTGTTACAAAGAAAAATGGGGAATGGAAAGTTGTCTCTGCAGGACCAACTACAAGCATAAGAATGGAAATTTTTGAGGATGAATTCATAGAGAAATTCAGACCTGCAATAATAGTTGGCAAAGGTGGAATGGGCGAGAGAACGCTTAAAGCTTTGCAGAAGTACGGTGCTGTATATACAGCATACACTGGTGGATGTGGCGCTTTAGCGGCTGAGAGAATAAAGGGTGTGAAAAATGTATACTTCTTGGATGAATTAGGAATTCCAGAGGCAGTGTGGGTCTTCAAGGTTGAGGAATTTGGGCCTCTTGTGGTCACAATGGATGCTCATGGAAACAGCTACTATGACAATGTGGATGAAAAAGCAAAGAAAAATTTAGATGCTATACTGGCACAAATTTAAATATCTTTCAGGAGGCTACGTGCAGTAAGCCTCACACTCTCTTCACTATTTCTTTTTGGCCTCCATCCATAACTCTTCATCTTTTTTATGGAAAGAAGCATTTTTGGCACATCGCCTTTCCATCCCCTTTTTCCCCCGGTGAATTTGTATTGAACATTTTTAAGGTTCATTTCCTCAACCACGATATCCGCTATTTTACGAACGTTAATCCAGTCCTCGCTTCCTATGTTGAATATCTCCACGGCCACCCTGCGGTTTTCATAACCGAACAGAATTGCGTCAACGCAATCCTCCACGTACAAGTATGATTTAGTCTGAGTTCCATCTCCTAAGATTTCCAGTTCCTTTGGATTTTTTCTCAATTTCATTATAAAATCGTATATTACTCCGTGTGTGCTTCTCGGCCCAATGATATTGGCAAAGCGATAAATCACAGCATTCATATCGAATGTATGTGCGTATGAGGTTATTAGAGCCTCCGCCGCCAGTTTTGATGCACCGTAAAGGGAGATGGGAATCAAAGGACCGTAATCCTCGGGAGTGGGGATTTTTTCTGCCTCACCATAAACTGTGGATGTAGATGTAAACACAATATCTCGGACTCCATTGATGCGCATTGCTTCTAAGAGATTGTAAGTCGCAATTACATTCTGCTGCATGTGAACCTTCGTATCACTGGCTCCCAAGCGAACATCAGGATTGGCGGCTATGTGATAAACCACATCGAAATTCTTCACAACTTTTTTAAGGAGATCAAAATCCAATAAATCTCCTTTTATGAATTTGAATTTTTCATCGTTCATATGATGTTCTATGAATTCTATCTTTCCCGAGCTGAGATTATCTATAACCACGACTTCGTGTCCATCGTTCATAAGACGGTCGACGACATGACTCCCAATGAATCCAGCACCTCCTGTTACGAGGATCCTCATTTTTTACCACCTCTGAGCCAGAGATACGCAATGATAAACACAACTACAAATATAATTATTCCCACACAGATAAACATGCTTTTGTTGATTATTTCAAAGGAGAATATGGCAAAATATGATGCCACAGCTATGAGGAAACATCCAAAAAGTGAGCCGAAAATTATGGAATAAAACACCTTGCGGGGATCCATTCCCAAAACCCTACCGATGACCGTGGCGCCCACAGCACCCGACCCCTGAAAAGGAAAGGCTACAAACAGTGCGAGACCCGTGTATGCCAAGTCACTCAAATATCGATGCTTCCTCCACTTCTTCGCCCCAATCTCCTCCAACTTTCGAACGTATGTGCCCAAAAAAGGAATCAGTTTGATTAAATCCCAGTTCCACATCATCCACAATCCGACGAAAGCATCTACGAATGCTATGGACACAGCTGTTATAACTATACTCATCAATCCGAAATGCCCTTTGAGAAGGAAAATCCCAGCGGGAACCATACTTTCCTTTCCAGCGGGGGGAATGAGATAAAGAAAAGTTATCATTATGAACTGCCAGTTTAGATTCGGGGGGAAGATTAAAAAAATGATAAGAATAAAAATTCCGTAGAGAGCCCAAGGAAAGAAAAAGTAGAATACCGTTTTCCATGATTTAAGCTCATGGGCAAATGGTTTTATTGCTCTGACTTCATCCATCAATCTTTTTGCGAGCTTCAAGGAATCACCACTATGGCGTAGTGATCATTCTGATATTTTGAAATGTTGATTATTTCTGAGATTTTGAAGTGGTCTTCAAGAACTTTTCTGCTATCCTTCAACACATCCTTTGGCTTCTTGCGCATATCTATTGTTCTGGTTTTCAGCATGAGAAACCCGTATTTCGGATTGTAAAATTTCATATTCCTGATGAATATTTGAACCTGATCCCTCTGTGATACGTCCTGATAAATCACATCTGGATGTTTTACAAATATGGCGTACTTTTCCGGGTATCTGGCATCTTCCAAGATTGGGATTATATTATTTCTTTTCTCTGCTAAATGAATCAAAGAATGCATGGATATTGGAGAAATTTCAATGCCCCATACCAAATCAGCTATATCTGATACATGGCTCAGTGTGGTTCCCGTGGCAGCCCCTAAATATAGAACCCGTGAGTTCTTAAATGGGAAATTCTTTAAACCGAGATGCATTGCAGCCGATAATTTACTCCTTGACGGAGGCCAATGGCGGTAGAACCACTTTCCCTCGTGAATAATCTTCTCACCGTAAACACTTTCCCTGTATGTGGTTTTAGTGTAATAACCTCTTCCGTCCGTGTAAACTCCTTCGTACTTGGATTTTTTCATCTTGGAATATTGTGGCAGAGATATTTAAATTTAATCCTCCTATGAATGAGTTGTAAAGCATAAACAATGAAAGCTTAAATAACCATCTAAATTTATTAAATTAAAAGAAAAAAGAGGGTTTAGTAGATACCCTGATCGATCATGGAATCTGCAACCTTCACGAAGCCGCCAATATTCGATCCAAGAAGCAGATTTGTTGGTTTGTCGTATTTCTCTGCGTACTTCAGCCCTATACTGAATATGTTCCTCATTATTCCCTGTAGCTTGCGATCCACTTCCTCTGCGGTCCAGTATGTGAACTGTGCATTCTGGCTCATTTCAAGACCACTTACAGCGACTCCTCCTGCATTTGCAGCCTTTGCAGGTCCGAATAGTATATCGTTCTCGAAGTACTTGTTTATTGCATCAAGCGTAGAAGGCATGTTAGCACCCTCAACCACAGCAATCAACCCAGAATCCAGCAGGAGCTTTGCGTCATTGCCATCAATTTCATTCTGTGTTGCGCTCGGGAATGCAATATGCACTTCTCCAGCCTCTTTGGCTGCAACTTCCCAAGCCTTCTTGCTAGGGAACCATGGCAGGTCAAATTTCTCAGCAACTTCCTGAAGACGGCCATGCCTTATGGCCTTTGTCTCGTAAACCGCATTCCATATCTCGTTGTTTATTCCGTCGGGCAGGTGCATGGCGCCCTTGGAATCGGAGAGCGTTACAACTTTACCGCCATATTCTGTAACCTTTTTCGCAGCGAATTGAGCGACGTTTCCGCTTCCGGAAATTGCAACATTGTATCCCTTCAGATCTCTCTTGCCCTTGAATTTCTTGAGCATCTCCATCAGGTAGTATGTTGCACCATAACCGGTTGCTTCAGGCCTTATCAGTGAGCCACCCCAGTTGAGTCCCTTGCCAGTGAGAACGCCTTCCCAGCGATCCACTATCTTCTTGTAAGCGCCAAACAAATAGCCGATTTCCCTTGCACCTACACCTATATCCCCAGCAGGCACATCGGTGTTAGGACCAATATGACGATACAGTTCCATCATGAAGTTCTCGCAGAATCTTCGTACTTCGGCATCGCTCTTTCCATGTGGATCAAAATCCGATCCTCCCTTGGCGCCTCCCATTGGTATTCCGGTGAGGGCATTCTTGAAAATCTGCTCAAATCCCAAGAATTTAAGCGTTCCAAGCGTTACCGTGGGGTGGAATCTCAAACCTCCCTTATAAGGGCCAATTGCACTGTTAAAATTCACTCTGAAGCCTTTGTTTACATGAATCTCACCGTTATCATCTTCCCAAGTTACACGGAACAAGATTGTGCGCTCAGGTTCCACAATTCTCTCTAAAATCTTATTCTTCATGTACTTGGGTTCCTTATCGAGCACTGGAACTAAGGTGCGCAGAACCTCTGTCACAGCTTGATGAAACTCCGGTTCCGCTGGGTTCTTCGCCTTCACATTTTCGATTACATTTTCTACATACTCTTTTGCATTCATTTTATTACCTCCTTTGCCTTATTGGCGAGGGGAGAATGCTTTTTAGAATATTAATCTTTGCTGTCAAATTTTCATCATTTTTTGACGAAAATCGTGAAATAAAATAAGAGCTGCTATTTTCAGATTTTTCCCTCTTTTAATTATAAATACTGTTACAATTATACTACCAATTTTTTCAATGAGATTGGCAAAATCTCTTTATATCTTGATGCAATAGCGAATTTGTGCATAGCATAACTATATCCATTGATATACCGAAAGGACTCCGTCATATGGTTTATAGAGCCCTGAAAGTTGAAAGTGGGCATGAAATACCCCGTACTAAGGTGAAAATGAAATCAAAAGACGGGTTCGAAATGGTTATATATGGTGAGGATGTGCATGCTCTGAGAGCAGCCATAAACTCGTATCTGAGATGGCTGGATCTTGCAATTAATATTGCGGAGGTGATTGAAGATGGCAATAAGTCTGACTCCCATGCTCCAGCAGAAAATTGAACAGGCGCAAAGACTGCAAAGCGAGCTTGAGACTATAGTGACGCAGAGGTATCAGCTTGAAGTCTCGCTTAAGGAAGTTGAGAAGAGCCTTGAAGAATTAGAGAACTTATCTGAGGACGCACCCATATACAAAAGTGTTGGCTCAATTTTGGTTCAGGTGGAGAGTAGGGATAAAATAAAGAAAGAATTAGAAGAAAAGAAGGAGACCTTGGAACTGAGAATAAAGACTGTTACGAAACAGCAGGAACTTCTGGAGAAGAAATTGAAAGAGATACAGGATGAGTTAGCGAAGTACACAGCACAACAGTCGGGATGATATAGTAAACCAAAATTTTAAGGTGGTTTACCTTTTTCCACAAAATTTAAATACTGAGCGGTGATAACTATTTATGAGTTTAAAGAGATGGATTCGGAGGAGGTACGAATATCTCCTTGAGAATTTTGGTGATGAAGAATTTGGGCGTGAAGATGCGTATAAAATTTTGAATGAGAAATTTCACGATGAGATTGAGGAAGTATCCAGAATACTCTCCGATATCAAGAAGGAGGGGCTTTTAAAAGAGAGGGTGGATATTGCCGATAGAAGAGTGAAAATATACCGTCTGATAAGAAAAGGTAAAGATTTCACACGGGGAGATTTGGAGGGACTTCTGAAAAAAGCAGCGGATCTAATCAGGACTCGGGTAGATTACAAGTTCATTTTGATTCTTCTTTTCCTGAAGAGGGCCAGTGATAAGTGGATGGAAGAATACGGAAAAAAAGTGGAAGAATTGGTTGAAGAGGGAATACCCGAGAAAATAGCCAGAGAGGAGGCAAAGAATCCAGATTACCATTCCTTCGCCATACCCCATGAGTATCTCTATGATGAGATAAGAAAAGATGTAAATAAATTGCCTGAGAAACTGAGCAACACGATAAAGAAAATTGCCGAGTTGAATCCTGAGTTGAGAGGCGTGTTTGATTCTGTGGAGTTCATATCATTCACAACCAACAGGGAAAATCTCCATATTCTTCATCAGTTGGTGGAAATATTCAGCCGAATAGATTTGGGAGGTGTATCCTCCGATATTTTAGGAGATGCCTACGAATGGGTCTTGAGGTATTTTGCTCCACAGAAGGCGAAGGAGGGTGAAGTTTACACTCCGAGGGAAGTTGTCAAATTGCTGGTGAGAATAGTGGACCCGAAGCCTGGAGATGAGGTTTACGATCCCGCTGCCGGTTCTGGAGGCATGCTTATAGAATCCTACAGGTATGTGAAGGAAAATTACGGGGAGAAGGTGAGAAAACTATTTTTATTTGGGCAGGAATACAATCAGACCACTTACGGGCTTTGCAAGATGAATCTTATTATCCATGATATAAAGAGTGCATATGTGGAACTTGGTGATTCGCTTCTCTATCCAAAATTTTTAGATATGGGAAAACCGAAGGTATTCAATGTGGTTATTGCAAATCCGCCATGGAATCAGGACGGCTATGCTGAGGAAAAATTAAAAACGGGAGAGTTCTGGAATGAGCGGTTTGAATTTGGTTTTCCAACAAAGCAAAGTGCCGACTGGGCATGGATCCAGCATATGCTTTACTCCTCCAGCAGAATGGTGGGAGTGGTTATTGATAACGGCGCGTTGTTCCGCGGAGGAAGGGAGAAGAAAATAAGGGAGAAGATAGTGGATAAGGACTGGGTTGATGCGGTTATTTTACTTCCTGAGAAATTGTTCTACAATACTGGAGCACCTGGAGCCATAATAATTTTCAACAAGAAAAAAGAGGAGCGGAGAAAGGGAAAAATACTGTTCATTAATGCCTCGCAGGAATATGAGAAGCATCCAGATGTGCGTAAATTGAACATTTTGAGTGAGAAGAATATTGAGAAGATCGTGAAGGCTTACAGGAATTTCAAGAACGAGGATGGATTCGCGAGGGTCGTGGATTTGCAGGAAATCAGGGAGAACGATTACAATCTTAATGTAACGCTATACGCTTTCCCTGAGATTGAGGAGGAAGAGATAGATGTGGATAGGGAATGGGAGGAGATAAGGAAGATTGATAAGGAGATGCAGGAGGTGAACGATAAGATAGAGGAATATTTGAGGGTGATAAGGTGAGTGTACACCGAATTATGCCTCAAAAACGCCTCAAAAATGTCTCAAAGAGGGTGAACAAATGAAAAAATCTGAAAATAAAGGCGAACCCACGGCACGGGATGATGTGCACCATCCGGTACACAACGCGAGCCGTGGACTTACCCGCCAGGGAGGTATAAATAGATTTAGATATAATACTTTTGGGAATGTTTTTGTTCAAGACTGCTTGTGTAGATATTTATCTCGAGTGTATTTTATGTTACCAATTACTTTACCAATTATGATCCGAAAAATTAATATAAATAGGAAGGTGATAAACATGGTTTGGTGATTCAAAATGGCTAAGATGATGAGTAGAAAGG
>WALH01000038.1 GCA_015522935.1 DHVE2 group archaeon
CCAAGATATCTGGCCGTGGATTCCACCAATTTTGTTATTTCAAATGGATATATGATTTTCGTGGCTTTTCCATCAGCCATTTTAGCAAGGGTATCCAGTGAAAGAACACTCAGCGCCTTGGAATTCAGTACAGATGACCCGAGCGCTATCACCCTGTACCTCTGTGCCTCGCCCTGCGCTTTAAGTATCGTCGCAATTCTCTGACCTTCAGCCTCTAAAATATTCGCCTGCCTTTTTCCCTCCGCTTCAAGAATCCTTGACCTCTTCTTACCTTCTGCCTCTAAAATCTGAGATCTTTTTACACCGTCCGCTTTGAGAATAGCCGCTCTCCTCTCCCTCTCCGCTGCTGTCTGGTCTTCCATGGCCTGCTTGACCTTGGGAGCGGGATCAACCTCTTTAATCTCCACTGCCTCAACCTTAACGCCCCATTTATCTGTAGCTTCGTCAAGAACATCGCGGAGATGTGTGTTTATCCTCTCTCGATTGTATAGGATTTCATCCAAGTTCATGTTTCCTATCACGGATCTAAGCGTGGTTCGTGCTAAATTTATTGTAGCCAATTTGTAATCCTGCACCTCGTAAAACGCTTTCTTAGCGTCCATCACACGGATGTATATTACAGCATCCACACCTGTAGGAGAGTTGTCCTTCGTAATAACCTCCTGCTTTGGTACATCCCATGTTTGGGTTCTCATATCCAGTCGGTATATCTGTGCAAATGGCCAAACTATGTGAAATCCCGGGTTTAAAACTCCTCTGTGCTTTCCAAGAAATATGTATATACCTTTTTCCCACGGCTTCACTATTCGAACTGTCAGGCTCAGGAATATCACTAAGAGGAAGACTATCAATATGGAAATTCCTATAATCAATCCTGCATCCATTTTCATTTCACCTCCTTAACATACAAATGCACTCCTTCTCCTCCAATGACGATAACCTTTTTTCCCTTCTCTATTTCTTTATCGGCTGTGGCACTCCACAGATCACCATCTATTCTCACCTTTCCCTTCAGACTGTTTGGCTCTATTTTACATGTCACAATTCCTGTTTTTCCAACCATTCTCTCTATTGTTGTTGTTTGTGGTGGTTCGGGCTTGCCAATCTGCCTGTAAAAGAGAAGTGTGAATATTGATGCAAATATCCCAGAAATCAAGATAAGAATTGAAGTGAGGAGAACGTCCATATTCTCTATGAAAAGCATAGCTACTCCTAAAACCACAAGAATTGTTCCGGGAATGGCTATGAAAAATCCCGGCATGTGAACCTCCCAAATCAGAAGAATCAACCCGATTATGATCAGTGTAATCCCTAAAGAGAACATACCCATGTGCAGGTATCCATATGCAGTTATTTAAATATTTCCCTGATTTTAGAGCAACACTTATTAACCTTAATCCAATGTGCCAAACCATGAGATTAAAACTTATGGTCATCCTCGTTGTTCTCATCATTCTTCCCTTAATCAATACGGGGTATGCTACAAATAATGGATCCCCAGCTCATCTCAATCATGGCTTGGGCTTAATCCCAGAAAAACCTGAACAATCAAAGATTGTTTCTGTGGTTAAGCCAGCAAGAAATGCACAGGATGCAAAAGCGGTTTCTGAGGTTGATAACAGTAAATATCTTCCACCCATAGGAGATCAAGGTGCGGAGAATTCATGTGTGGGATGGGCGATGGGCTATTATCTCAAGGGATATCAGGAGATAAAGGAGCATGGATGGAACAAGTATGATCCTGAGCACTGGACAAGCCCCTACTTTGTTTATAATCTTATAAACGGTGGATTCGACAACGGCTCATATCTCTCCGATGCTGCAAAGCTTATCGTAAATACCGGTGTTTCCCCCTACGAAGATTTTGAATCCAGCAACTATTATCAATGGCCCGGTAAAAGGGCTTTCTTTGATGCGGCTAAATACCGGGCTTCTGATTATCACTGGATTCAGGGTATAGATAATCTCCGCCAGGTTTTGGCCAATGGAAAAGTTGCTGTTACATCCATTTATGTATGGGATAATTTCATAGATATACAGCACTATGGCAATGTTTACACGGTAGCAGATTTAAATGGGTACAATCATGGAGGCCATGCTGTTGTTGTGGTGGGTTACGATGATAACAAGTATACAAAGGATGGTTACGGGGCTTTCAAACTGGCCAATTCGTGGGGCGTTGGATGGGGTGATCATGGATTTTTCTGGATGTCTTATAAAGCTTTTCTCACCTCATCTGTATGCACAGGGTGGGCAATATACCTTGACGATAAAACCCACTACAATCCTAAAACAGTCGTTGCAGTTGAGATAAATCACACATCCCGCGGGGATATAATGAGATACGGTATAACAATTGGATTCAAAAACAAAACTAAGAGATTCCTCTATTTTCCATACATCTATTCTTATCTTCACAGTAAGGGATTAGGAGATGAATATCAGCAGCATCCATTTCCGGATGATTATACGGTTTTCGACATAACCGACATTGCTTCCAACATATCTTTCGGTGATAAAGTATACATAACGTTGAATGATAGTATCCCGGGCAACACAGGCTATATAGAATCGGTCGAGATTTATTATCTCCCCTATAAATCCAGCAGTGAGCATGTATGTAATGAGCTAATACCTGACAACGGTGAAAATGTTACAGTTTATGCAGAGTTACGGCAGGGTTTTCACACAAGAATAAAAATCACGAGTGATAAGGATTTTTACGAATTGAATGGTGTATTCAGAGGTAAAGGGAATGTTGCCAATCCATATATTATAGATAACTGTACAGTGGACGCAGACGGAAATACCTACGGGATAATGATTCAGTACACTACCAGTACCTTTCTGATAAGAAACTGCACGGTTCTCAACGCATCTTCCAGATATACTTACAGAGAATCCGCAGGAATATACCTCAGGTACGTTCAAAATGGACAAATTGAGAACAACACAATAAAAGATGTGGATACTGGTATTGTACTTGATGGTTCTCACAATATAGTTTTATCTAAGAATAGAATACAGGCAAGATTCCGCGGGATATATGTGACTGGTAATTTCAATAATAAAATAGACAAGAACAATACGGTCAACGGTTTTCCCGTGTATTATTACTACAATGTTAAGAATGTGGACATAGAAGATATCAAAGCTGGCGATATAACAATTGCTGAATGTGGCAAGTTTAATATAAAGAATGTGAAAATGGTTAATGGTGATGGAGTGAGAATCATCAGTTCTATAGATGGTTATTTATTTAAATTTGAATTTGAAAATTCACCGGGTATCGAAGTGAATCATTCAACGTCCATTACTGTTGAAGATGGGTACGTCAACAACTCCCCGATGCACGGAGGTGTACAGGTTTATTCGTCCACCATCGTGAAAATAAAAGATGTTGATATTAGCAATTCCTACAACGGATTTTACATCGCTTATTCCAACAATGTTACCATTGAAAATTCTCAAGGTATGAGAAGTATATACAATGGTCTTTATCAGCTTCAATCAAGTGTTGAAATCAAAAATTGTATATTTGAAAATAATACGATTGATGGAATACATATAATGGATTCAGAATACACGCAAATAGAGAACTCTCACGTATTGGATAATCAGAGGTATGGAATGATGATTTATGATTCGGAGAGCATGGTTATCAAAGACAATAAAATAGAGAATAACAGCGATTATGGAATCTACCTTTCCTCATCCAAGAAATGTGTAATTTATTACAACTTCTTCTATTTTAACCACGGCTCCAACAATTCATACAATTCTTCTCATATTCAGGCATACGATGACGAAAACAATTCATGGAATTCCTCCACAATTGGTAATTACTGGAGTGACTGGATAAAGGATGATAAGAACCATGATGGAATTGTGGATGAACCATATCCAATAGCCGGGCCATCACATAATTTCGATTACAAGCCTATAAGAATTTATCCAAAAAGTAACTATGTTATCTTTTACATTTCCTTGATTGTCGTTGGTCTGATTATAGGGATGATTCTTTTCATCATCAGGAGAAAAAAATTAATGGGAAAAGGAAATAAGGGTTAGGTGAAAAATATGCATGCAATATTCAAATTTGAAAAAGAAGATAGAAAAATCGAGGAGATATTCAAGGATGATCTGATAAGCCGGCAAACCCTTATAAAAAGGGAAGGAAAGAGTTTGGGCTTGAAGGATGATTCCATTTATCTCGTAGTGGAGGGTTCAGAGGATGCAATTAAAAAAGCCCGCAACTTAGCCGGAGACAGAGAACTTAGAGATACCGAGGGAGAAGATATATACAGAAAAATAAAGGAAGAGGAGGATGAAGCTTCCGCAGGGCTGGGGGCAATATTTGGATGATGCATATCATTCTTGGAGATTCCGAGCTTGAACTCATTCCAAGGGAAATACAGGGACATCCCGCTATAGTGAAATATGCAAAAAAGAGGGGTAAGAAACCATCCCAAATTCTTTTAGATGCAACATACCATCATCAGGCAATAAGGAGCAAATACGGCAAAGATGCAGAAAGAAGAGGCAGGCCAGATATTGTTCATTTCTTCCTCATGAACGTACAGGAGTCAATTCTTAACGCAACAGGCAAGATGAGGGTATATGTACACACTCGTAACAATGAGGTCTTGAGAATAAAGCCAGAAACAAGAATACCAAAATCGTACGTTAGGTTCGTGGGGTTGATGGAAAATCTATTTCACAATGGCGTGGTTCCTAACAGCGAAAATCCCCTCATCACGATTGAAAAAATGAGCCTTAAAGAACTGGCCACAAGCATGGGAACCAAAGTGATAGTCTTATCGAAAAAAGGGAGAAGGGCGAATCTGAAAAATATTCCCATTCCTGAGGATGTCACAATTGTAATAGGTGGTTTTCCACACGGAGATTTTCTGAGCAACTTGGATTTCGCAGACGATATTGTATCCATTTCAGAAAGCATGCTCATGGCATGGGTTGTAGCCTATGAGATTATAGCGGAATACGAAAGACGATATCTGTTTTAAATCTTCTCCAACTCTATCAGCGGGTTATTACCTGTTAATTTAAAAAATTTACAGACATGGTGATTTTAGACGAAAACTATTTATAGATGTGTTGTATTATGACAATTGTCAGACAAATGTCATAAGGAGATGATAAAAATGAAGAAATGGGAGAAAAAAGAAAAGGAAGTTGAGGAAATAATTGAAGAGATCGATACACTGATAGACGAAATCAACGCTCTGTTAGAAGAAGATGTGGTATTTGCGAAGCCAGAAGTGGCAGTGGAAGCATAATTACGCTGACCCACCTTCACCCTTTTTTTCTATTTTCTCTTCGATTTTTTCTGCATCCTTTAGAATCTCCTCAACATCTAAATCTGTCAGGAATGATATTTCTTTATCTTCCAAATGGAGAAGATATGTGTAAAGTGCTCTCAACTCTCGATTTTTCTCGTACAAAACACGGAAATACGGCAGTATATCTTCCTTCACCCTCTGCGATGAGGCGTGATATATAACTCCTAACTTCATACCTATGCTATCCCGCGTATCTCTCCTCGCTTTGCTAGTGCTCATAACCCGCAACCACGATGGAAAAGCGTACCTTGGATGCTTTTTATATTCCTCCTCTTTTGCCACACTAACAGCTGAGAGCATATCTATGGCATAACTCCACAGAGAATACTGTTGCCTTCTTACAACTCTGCCTAAATAAACATCCGCTCTTGATAAATATTCATACGCACGAACCATCTCATCGGTTTTAGTGTATTCCAACGGCATATTTTCTTCAACCCATAAAAGTATGTAATCGGGCGTTTCATCGGTGTTTGTTATGTATCTTCTTGCTTCATTTAACTCCACAGTGTGAAGAACTTTTAAAACTGTTTTGTAAATCTGATTCTTAACATCCCTGTAACCCACCGGTTTTACTTCTTCCACCCTCAGTACTTTCTTTCCCTCTGCAACCGCTTGAAGGTCGTTTATTGCAGCCCTGAGATCTCCACCGCATCTTGATGCTATTACCCGCAGTGCTTCCTTCTCACACACTATCTCTTCACCACGACATATTCTGTTCAGAACTTTTATTATTTGGGCAGAAGTTAAAGCACGAAACTTAACAACAGCACACATGCTCTTCAATTTTTTGCCCCACACACCACTCAATATGCCGTAGTAATCATTTCCAATGAGAATTATGGGCTGTTTTGCAACCCTAATCGTCTCCACAATCGCCTTTTTTCCACCTCGATCATCCTTTCCCTCGTAAAGATTATCCGCTTCATCGAATATTATTAATTTTCTACCTCCGAATTTTGAGGATATGAATTTTCCATCATCGGTGAAGGTTTCATTCACCGCTCCAACCATCGCTATTCTTTTTATATTTTTTTCATTTCTCACATCACTTGCATTTAATTCTATAACTCCCCACTTCATATCATTGGCAAGAGCTCTCGCTGCAGAAGTCTTTCCGCAACCGGGCTTGCCCACAAGAATAATTGGTTTCTGTGGCTTGCCCTGATCCCAGTCCATCGCCCATTTTTTCATCTGGGCTATTGCCTGATTGTTGCCCACGATATCCCTCAGAGTTCGGGGCCTGTACTTTTCAACCCATGGAATGGCCATCTTCTTCGCCATGCTTACAGGGATATTTAATTTTTGTTGATGCACATAAAAGAAAAAGGGAAAGATGGCGAAAACATTAAGATATGGAAGATTTTCAGAACTTGAGATTGTTTTATTCACGCCCTTGAACTTTCAATTCCCTCGCGAACCTTCACGACCATACCCTTGGAAAAGTGGAGCATTTCAAATTTATTCATCAGCGCTTTGCCCACCGCAACTAAATTATCATTCTTATCTACAACCAAAACCTCGTCTCCCGGCCTGATGTTCTCATCCACATCCATCACGAATTTTGCAAATACATTTTTCCCCATACTGTTAAATTCGGCAGAATCATCGCTCACAACGACCCGCAATTTTGGATACTCAAAATTTTTATGCAGTCTTCTCGCTCCTTCTATGCGGAGTGTGAAAAATCCGTCTTCGGCGCGCATGGATGCAACATGCTTTCCATCTACCATTATGTTTCTTATCTTTCCTGTGTTTTTCGATTTCACAATTTTCACATTGCCGGAGAAGAGTGCTTCTCCCGCTCCTTTCCCGAACTGGTAATCCGCTATCATTCTAATCTTTCTCAAGTCGAATTCCCTTTGTGATATGGCTTCATAATC
>WALH01000039.1 GCA_015522935.1 DHVE2 group archaeon
GGGCCATAGAATTCGACACGCACCCGGCCAGAGGGGAACTTCACGCCCTTGAACTCCTTTCGTACCCGGAACTTTCCAAGAACATGGGCTCCTTCACTCTTAAGGTCAATGCGGGAAGCATAAAAATCGGGGAGGTTGTGGGAGTCGTGGGCCCCAACGCCATCGGAAAGACCACATTCGTCAAGATGCTGGCGGGGGTCATCGAGCCGGACAGCGGGGAACTGGAGAGAGGCGTAAAGGTCAGTTACAAGCCGCAGTACATAAAGCCGGACTTCGACGGCAGCGTCAGGGAACTCCTCTACACAATGCTCGGCCCCACTGTTCAGGACGGCTTCTTCATCAGCGAGATTTCGCACCCCCTCGCACTCAAAAACCTCATGGACAAGGATGTCATGGGCCTATCCGGCGGGGAACTCCAGAGAGTATCACTTGCAATCTGCCTCGCACGGGAAGCGGATATATATCTCATAGACGAGCCCTCGGCCTACCTCGACGCAAACCAGAGAATGGAGGCGGCAAAGACCATCCGCAGGGTCATGGAAAAGACCGGCCGGTCGGGAATGATTGTGGACCACGATGTTTACTTCATAGACCTCGTATCCGATTCCATCATGGTATTCGATGGGGAGCCGGGAGTGCGGGGAGAGAGCTTCGGACCCCTCGACCTCAGGGAAGGAATGAACCGGTTTTTGAAGGGAGTTGGAATAACATTCAGGCGGGACAACGACACGAAGAGGCCGAGAATCAACAAGAAAGGGTCGAGGCTGGACAGGGAGCAGAAGAGCGCAGAGGAGTACTACTACGACACCTTGTAATTCAATTCATAAATTATTGATACCTTTTCCTGCTTGTATAAAGAAATGTTATGTAGCGTCGTTAGAATGGAAATTCCTTGGAGAGTTAATGGGATGTCCCCTAATATCAAATCATACTGATTTACGCCGAAATATGATGTTTTACCAGGATAATAGATTATTTAATGCCTATTGATTGCATTAACATATGCTTTGTTCAAAGAGCGTACGAAGCTATCATCTTGAATTCTAATCACTCTCTTGATAGGAAGAATATATTGAATTCTTCCACTTCTTCCTTTAAAACCAACTGCCCATTGTGGTAATGAAGCATACATATAGGGAATAGAAACAGAGAATACAATAAGCAAGGGGATAATTGCCAAAATGTTTTTAAGATAATAAAAGAGAAAAATACCAATAGAAAAAGTTAGCAAGGCAATTCCAAGGTTTAGCCAGTTGAGATTTTTTTCTAAAGTAAGAGAACTCATGTTCCTGAACACATAGACTCTTCCGTGTGTGATTCCTCTTGTCCTAGCATCTCTGCGTCCGGATTCCTTTGCAGCCTCAGAAAATGTTTTGAAAATATGCAACCCTTTCTGATAAATACTCGCTGTCCACCTTGCACCGGTTGGGAACAACACAAATGGGATCACAATAACAAAAACATATATCGCAAGTGCATAAAAATTGCCATGAGTATAAACAATCCACCAGATGAGGGCCCCCAGCGCCCCCATGGAGAGCGATAGAAATTTCGTCTTTTTAGTAAGGAAGTTTTCAACTTTCTCCGTGGCGGTCACAGCGGTTGTAATAATTGGATTGCCAGTTGCTTTGCGGACAATATCCTCTATCGAACCACCAAATGGTGGAATATTCATTATAGACAAGGAATGTCCAATCCTAACTGATGTGGTCGGTCTTCTTACCCACCTTTTTGCAGCAATGAGAAACAGCACGATAATTATAATGTCAATATAAGCATTAAGCCCAAGATCATTGTAAATGTTGTAATAACGAGAGGCCACCCTAGAAAGAAGATATAAGCCAACATCTGGGAAATGAAAGTCGAATAAAAGAATATCGAAAGTTCCGAGGAGACCAAGCAGAGTTAAAAAAGCACCAATTGTGAGGAAAGTGATGCCAAGCCCTTTATATACAATAGCCTCAACTGCTTCTACCTTAAAAGAACTTCTATCTGTTATGAAAACATGGGATATTGTAGGCACATCTAGAATCAAACAGACTATTCCAGTAACAATAAGACCAATCATTAGAACAAGCATCTTTAATGAGATGGTCCCCACAAAACGACTCATAAAATAGCTGAAAACAAGGAGCATAACAGGAAAAACAACCAACATAATACCGTATGTGCGTAGATCATGTATAGGAGAACTATACTCCACAGTTTCAACTACTTCAATGGAATTAATAGGCAGGTGTGTAGCATCTTTTTCTCGATCTATGATTATTCGGTCGTCTTCATTGATGTCATATAAGACAGTATCATTTCTTATGAATGGGATAACTGCAATAACGCTAAAGAAGAGAAGGTACACAATATTAATAAAAGAAAGAAATGTTCCAAGGAGCAGCAAACTAATTATCACCCCTCTGCTGAATGGATAATAACTCTTGTTTCTTAGTATTTCTTTAAATTCCTGTCCATCATAACGCAGAAGGGGCAGTAGGTTTTTCCTACGATATGGTTGCATACTCTATTCTCCTCCATCAGTTTCCCCATTAGTAGATGTTGTCTTTGCATCTTTAATTCTTTGCATTAGGCTTCTAGCAAAACCGCTTAAATCAGCATCGCGTCCTTTTATAGGAATCGCCTCACCGCTGTCCATCTCTACATAAATTCTCCGGAATTTTAATATTCTTAAGAGAAAACTCCATTTGTTAGTAGTTACAGAATCGACATGATGATAATTATAACTAGTTACTCTGAACATTTTAAGTTTGTTTTGCGTGGCTCTGATGAATCTGTAATTGCTAAGGATGTAATCATCTTGCTCCATACATAGGATTATAAGCACTCCTCCAATGATTATAAATGGAAAAGATATGCCGACCCGTATTACAGAGGAAAATTGTTTAAGCATCAAAAGTACTATCCCAACAGTGATAAAAGCAACACCTTTAAGTAATAGTGAAAAGTTAATCCTGTCTTGGTTTAAGTGAAAAAGAATTTTTTCATCCTCTAACAATAAGTCTTTCCATGCCTTATCTAGGTTTACTGTTGCAGTTTGATATTGGGATGGAGAATATTGCTTTATACCTTCAGACTCAGGATTTGTCAGATATTGAGTCTGTTGGTTTATTTCTTTTTCTACTGGTTCCTGATATTGCTGACATGCATAACAGTACCACCGTCCATATTGCTCTATATAAGTTAATTCGTTTCCACACTTTGGACATGCCTTAACCATCTAATCCGCCTCTCCTAGATTTCAAGCGAGATGATTCTCCACACTCACTAGCCACTAATAACTAAAGAGGTATAAATAGCTTTCGTGCATCTCTTTTATTTGTAGAGTACGGAAATTATTTCGCCAAAGTTTAAAGAGGAAAGAAACTGTATCTTGTGTGATCAAATTAAGCAATAAAAAATACGATGGATTGTGCGGCATTGCGCTGAAATCGGGAATTTCAGCACTATTGAGGCCGCACAAATCTATGGCATAAAAACCAGAAGAGTTCAGCAGATACTGAAAGAATACCGAGAAAATGGAGAGAAGGCCGAAGACATCTCTTACCGAAGAGCAGGAAAGAATAATTGATGAAGTCTGGAAGGAAACCAGATTGGGTGCTAGACTCCTCTATTACGAGCCGCGAAAAAGAGGTTACAGGATTCCATTGAACAAAATACACGCGTACTTCCGTAAAACAGGGAAAACGCAGGAAAATCCAAGAAAACAGAAGAAGAGAAAGAGATGCAGATATGAAAGAAAACATTCCGGATCTCTCGTTCATGGCGATTGGCACAGAACATCTGAAAACCACCCTTATGTTATTGTCTGGATGGATGATGCTTCAAGAAAACTTCTATCGTATGGTGAATTTGAACACGCAACAGCAGAGAACAGCATAATGACAATGAAACAGGCCATAGAGAA
>WALH01000040.1 GCA_015522935.1 DHVE2 group archaeon
CTTTAAGCCAATTATCTTTTTCCAACTCTAGCATCCATCGTTTTATAGAATTTGCTTTCATATAAGGAAACTTTTCAGCAAGAGCAGATCGGGAATAATAAACCCAGCCATCTTTTTTATTCCTGGCTTTATAGGCTGACATCTGTTTTATCTCTTTCATGAGAAGAGCTTTTTCGATTGAGCCATATTTCTGAACGTCATTAACTAAAAAGGAGTGGGATATTTCTTTCATTTTTGGATCTCCTGTTTTTGATAATAGAGAGTATAAATCTTGGCTGTACCCTCCCCTGAGATAGTGATCCATCCTGCTTTGGCCAATTTTTTTAGATGCCTCCCAACGGAATTACAACAACATCCTAACTCTTTAGCAAGAGCAGAATTAGAAGGCTTGGGACCATCTGGTTTGCTTGCCAAGAGGCAGTACAAACAGCGGGTTTGTGGAGAGATTGAAGTATCCATGATTAATTCATTGGGAATGATCGTTAGGGCTTTAAGAGGACTTTTGGAGTTACTTTGCATTATTGAGCTCCCTTACAAAAAAAAAGCCCTTTTAGGTGTTCATCCCGGCTTGCGCCACACCTAAAAGAGCTTATGTGATTTCATATTTTCTCTGGGGGATGAGACCAGAGTATCCGAATAAAGCGGGTGCCAACCCCAAATGGCCGACTCGGCTGGAATTGGCACCCTTTTTTGAGTTATGTATCTGTTTCAATCCACGCCTCCAAAGAGGCGGGTTCAAGTTTTGAATATAAGGCTATCATACCTCAATAGGTTTGTCAAGACCTCTGGGCCAGATTGTTTCAACGTAATCCAGCTTTCTCTATTTCCTGGATATAATTTACAACAGCCTCTGAAAAGCCGTCGATATGAGTCCAGGCATAATACCCTACTCCATTTTCATTTGAGGCTATATTGACCATATAGCCTTTACCCACAACAGGATTAGGTACTGGATTACGAGATTGCTCGTCAGTAATTACGATAAGACGGTCTGGTCTCAATTCTTGCCCTTGATATTGTACTGGGCGAGAACCATAAAATCCGAAACCAGCCTTCTCCCTTGAATAATTGCGATCCTCATAAATACATCGTACAGCTTCTCCGAGAGGCGTGCCGCTGTGCAGTTGGCTATCTACAATTGCATCTCGTAAGGCAAATCCTCTCCTGGGCGGTATTTGCACAAGCTTCATGGAAAATGAAAAGATATTAATTTTTTCACATATTTCCCTTAACAACATTGCGACACCACATGCAGCATCCATCCTGGAAAGATCACTTTTTGAAGAGAGCTTATCTTCCATAGATCCAGATACATCTACAAGTAAAACTGTATGCCCATGTAATTTATTCTGAGAAGATAAGCACTTCAGCATAGCTTCTTCAAGATTCGGCTCTAGTTGTGGAGCATAACGTGCAGCTGATATGAATCTGAAAGGGAGAACTCTTTCAACTTTTATCTTTGATAAAGTGGCTTCTACGAGAGATTCATCGACTCCTGCCTGCTGGAAATTTCGCAAGTTGCGCAACAAAGCAAGTGCTCCCAAGCGATTCTCTTTAAGCAGGCGTTCCCAATGAGTCTTTTTATCTCCACCAGAAGACAGTGCTACTTCCCATGTATCGGGTGTTTTTAGCTCATTATTGATCAACCTTTTCCAAAGAGCATCTTGCTCTTGGTCCTTCGGCTTAGCATGGCAAAGGAATAAAACATCACGCAACTTTATTGATCCAGCTTTATCCCATTTGGCGAGTGAATACTCCCCAAACTTCGTAAAGGCAGAGGCGAGCCCCTTTTTTACCTGGGCAGATAAAGGGCATTTTCCTTCTTTCCAGTAAATAGCAAGGAACTCTGACAGCTCATCTGGCCGCTGGATGACCCTTGCTAAAGTGCCTTTTACGAACCCTTTATGAGAAGCATATTTTGCCATTTCCCTTGCAATTAAGAGAGGGACATGACGTAATTTCATTTGCTCTCTGGCTTCAATTGCTATTTCAGCAACTTTGTCTGGTTTGACTTGTGGGATGAGCGAAATAATTCTGGAGGCAATATCTTCACCCCCCTCATAGAATTCTTTTTCCCAAAGTAGACAGGACATCACTGATCGGCGCAGTTGCATCTCAGGATTAATTCGTTTGGCGACTGCCCCTTCGTGAGTGTGAATGGGAGTACGAGGAACGTTGATTCTAGCCATTATACCCTCCTAAAAGAATTCGGGGAACAAGCGATTACGGGGCTATAGAGCTTAACAGGCTGAAGTATCCGTAATCTTCGCCACCGAAAAATATGAAATGCTGAGGAATAAGCGAAAAGAGTGATTTTTCAATACTGGATGAAGTAACTCTTTTCTTCGCCATCAGCAAAATTAAAATGTCGAGGAACAAACGATAAGAGCGCATAGCGCTCTACCTGACTGAGCTACATCCCTATAAGGAATGGTGGGATTTGAACCCACGACCTCTCGATCCCATGTCGAAGTAACTCTTATCTTCACCATCGACAAACTCTCATTATTTTTTCCTAGGTGTGAGACCAGATAAATAGAAGGCTATCATATCTTGATTGATTTGTCAATCTCTTTCCTAAGAAAAGTTTATGCCAATCTATCTAGCAACAGACAAGGGCAACTGCCGAGGATTCCTTTACAGTTCAAAATACTCCTCAGATTGCATTTATTTTATTGATTACCAACCCTCTTCTCCATAGAGTTCTCTGTCTATTTCATCAC
>WALH01000041.1 GCA_015522935.1 DHVE2 group archaeon
AAATCATGCCATATTTTTATCATTCATTTTCAAGCATTTTTAATGCGTCTTTTGCATCCTCGTTCTCCGGGTCTCTTCTCAGTGCTTCCTTAATGTATCTTTTCGCCTCTTCCTTCTTATCCATCGCCACATAGCACATTCCCTTGGCATACCATGCATCAGGGTCGTCGGATAATTCAATACATTTATCAAATGCTTTTATAGCCTCTTTGAATCTTTCCAGATAATAGAGGGCGAGACCTTTGTTGTACCACGCATTGTCGTAGTCTTTATCGATACTCAAGGCATGCTCAGCCGCATCTAACGCACCTTCATAATCTTCCATAAATATAAGGCTAACAGATAAGTTGTTCCATGCTTCCTCGTCATTGGGATTAATTTCTATTATCTTGCGATAATATTTGGAAGATGCGTCAGGCTTATCCAGAGAATCATAGCATGATGCTAAATTGTAAAGGGCATCCGTATTTTTAGGATTTATCTCTGTAACTCTACGGAAGTATTTTGCCGCTTCTTTATAATCTTCATTATCGTAAAGTATCATTCCCTTGAGAAGGAGAAGATCTTCATCATCCGAATTCATCCTCAAAAGTTCATCCACAATTTTTAATGCATCATCGTCTCGGTCCATTGAACGGTAGATGTACGCCTTGTATGTCAGAGCCTTAACATTGTTCTTATCCTCTTTAAGAACCTTATCTATCAGTTCAAGAGCAGGATCGAAAAGCCCCATCTCCAGATATTTCTGTATGTCTTCTTCCCATTTTTCTTCGTTCATAGAAGATGAATATCCACTATGTATAAAAACCTACTCATTTACAATTTTTCCGAATATACTTTTTTGAGCCACAGTTTAATGAAATGGCGTGATACATGTGGGAATCTCCCAGCAAGTTTTGATAATTTCCATTCTGTGCTAAGATATTTCAAAAGACTGGAAAAATCAGGGTTACGAAGATTTTGGAAAAGAGTGAAGGCAGAGTAGAAAGCACCGGTATATCCTTCATAATTAAGAGGATCCACAAGATTTGCAGCGTCACCAATGCGCCATGCATATCCACTCCGAAATTCTGCATGTCCATTGTAAACCCCCATATAAGCACCTCTTTTTCTTCCACTTGCTCCCAATTTTTCCATAATAAGATCCACATTTCTTACAACCCACCCTCCATCCCCCGCAAGACCCACTGAATACCCTGAGATTTTGGGAAATATCCAAGCATATCTCGTGGGATATGCAATTCTGTATATTTTGAAGAAGTAGCCTTCAGGCTTAATTTTAACATTTAAGGAATGAACTTCAATTCCCAGAATATTCGTCTTTCCAGCACCAGATGCTATGACCTTAATGGATCTTCTCTCAAATTTTCTATGAGATGAGGAATAATAAATTTTTGCGCCTTCTCCTTCTGCTATCTCTCTAAGGTATTTTTGAAGATCATCTCTTTCAACAGATATTCCTAAATTTCCATAGTGGGATGTTATTTTCCCGTCAAACTCAACATCTACCTGCCTGATTTTAACATTTTCCACTTTATCAAGTTTTATTATTTTTAAAACTCTTGGCAAAACACCTCCCGCACATGGCTTGCTCAAACTCTTTTTTCTCATTTCGTAAACTTTCACGTTAAATCCCTTTTTCGCGAGAAGATACGCCAGATAACTCCCTGCGATTCCTGCACCACGAATCTCTATCATCTTACCACTATTTTCTCTATCTCCTTTTTCAGTTCCTGGTAAGTATCTTCCAAACATTGAGGAATAACCTTTGTATCCGCTACGACGGGCATAAAATTCGTATCCCCATTCCATCTCGGCACTATATGCACGTGAATATGGTCTTCTATTCCAGCTCCAGCAACTCGACCTATGTTAATCCCTATATTGAAGCCATGCGGATTCATTGCATTCTTTAAGACACGGAGCATGAGGGATATGAGCTCGTAAATCTCCTCTACCTCCTCTTTTTTAAGGTTTTCAAATTCAGCCACATGTCTGTAGGGAGCGACCATCACATGCCCGGGATTGTATGGATAGTTATTCATTATCACAAACGCTTGTTTACCACGATATAAAATTAAATTTTTTTCATCCTCGTTCATCGCCGGGAGTTTGCAAAATATGCAACCCTCAATCTTCTCCATTTTTATGTATTCAATCCTCCATGGGGCGAATATTTTATTCATAGAGGATAATCGCTTCGGGGATAAAAATGTTTTACAGCGTTTTCTACATCATTTAAAGAGAAGTCAAAAAACAGCCTCCAAAGTCACCTGCTTCTTTCCATTCTCATTCTCTCTCTCTGAATCTACAAGATCTTCGAACTTATCCACCTTCATAGGTATGGCGAATTTGGTGAATATACTGCTCACTATAGCTTCACCTTTATCCAGCGAGGCAATCATCTTGCTATCCTTGCTCAAATCTTGAGGCGCAGATGATATTACTGCATCCCTCTCCCCCTTCATTTCATTTCCTAAGATTATTTTTGTGTTGAGATTCGCCATTATCTCACGGGGGATCATTGATGGAAGTTGCGTTATTGCTATTAGCCCAACCTTGAATTTTCTCCCCTCTCTCGCTATTCTCTTGAATACATTGCTCTTGTCCCCACCGAGAACTCTTGGGGCCTCTTCCAATACAACCGAAACAACAGGTAATTCAGAGAATATGCAATCTTCATCTCTTCCTTCCTTACATCTTTTGTGTCTCTCAAATATGGAGCTCATTATCATGCTCGCTATGAGAATCTCCAGATCATGAGACATGGTGCTTGTGTCCACAATAACTATTCTTCCGGAATCCAAATGTTCCACTATATCCTTTATTGTTCTGCGCCCTTCGTCACCTATGGAGAATATGTTTCCTCGAGGTACAATTTCTCCATCCACTACACTTAAATCCAGCGCAACCTGAATTTTTCTTTGTAATACGGCCATAGTCACATCGCCTATTCCATTTATTGTTTTACCATGTAGTATATTTTCTATCCACTCCTCGCCCCACGCACGGTAAGCTAAGTACATAGCATCCTCCTGCGCCTCTGTGAATTCCACTATCTCTTCCAAGTGATGGGGTCTTACATTTCTTATGTTTATACGAAGTGTGAAACCTTCGCGGGGGTTTGGAGAATAATACAGAACGTTATCCCTTGCCTCAGAATGTTCAGCCAGTCCATATCTCCTTCCATTATGCACATAACTGTAATATTCGTTGTGCGCATCTAAAACTAAAATGCCAGCGTATTTCTTACCAATGAGGTTCCAGAGCATCACCTTCATAAGATTGCTTTTACCCATACCTGTAGCCGCTGGTATAAGGATATGATGGCTCAAAAGGTCTTTGCCATTCAATCTCAGAGGAACTTGCAGAACACGAGAACCGCTTCGTATCCTGCCAAGATATACTCCCTCATTCTCGTTGCTCATAAAATTAAAGTCCTCCTCTTTTACCTTCCGAAGAATGCGAAAGAAACTTGGTAGAGATTTGGGTGAGCCCTTGATACGGAGATCGAAAACTGGCTTAGCTTTAGCAAGGATATAATTTCTCACCTTTTCCTCCATAACCTTTGTTTTTCCATATCCTTCCAATTCCATTCCGCTCATTCTTGCTAAATCACGATTTTCCAGTAGACTTCCGTATTCAAGATCAAAGACCTGCAACAGGATATCATCAGCGACTAAAAGCTCACCAATCTCTATCTTTTCATCACTTTTCTGCCGAATCCATATCTCTCCGTAATCTCCTCCAATTATCTGTCCAACCATTTACTTCACCTCGCTTATTATGTCATGTGCGTTCATTGCGTTCATTTCCAATCTTGAAAATTCATCCAGATAATCTGAAATCATTGTGCGATATGTTTTGATTTCCTCATCGCTGACCCTTGCATTTATATCGGCATCGATCAATCCGTACGGATACCCTAAAAATGTGGGGTCAGAGGATAAGGGAAGGAGTTGCGGTAAAATATCCCCCACCAATGAATCTGGATATATTTCCGAGCGAAACACATACTGTGAATAGGGATGAAGCTTTATAATGAACATATCCCCTCGAATAGTCGTTATATTCCTCGCCACAGGATTGTAGTACCACGTTCCCTTCACGCCATTCTTTAAAGATAGATGGTGAATTGCTGCAATAAGAGAATAGCCACGCGTTGTAAGTAGTGAACATGTCTTGGATATGCCAATTATTCCCCTTGCAGATTTCAAAGCTCTTTCCTGATATTCCCACTCTCCCCTTTCGGCAGTTTGAAGCGAACCATCCCTCACAACATAATCGCATTTCTTTCCAATTTTTTCGATTAAAAGCCATTCACCAATACGCCTCACAAATCCTGCAATCTCTCTCACACCTTCCTTCAAATTCCTTTCTTCTATTTCCATTGTTTCATTCATCAATCCTGAAGATTTGAGATCATGAATGCCTACATTGTAAATTTTTTTATCCACATCGTATCGGGATTCCAACACAAAATCGTACCTGCCAAACTCAATTTTTTCTCCCTTCAAAAATATGGAATAGTAGAGGCGAACTAAATCAATGGAGCCACCAGGATAAAGAACAATGTGATTGTTGCCTCCATCAACGAAGCATAACCTTGCATTTCCATCATTTTCTTCAATTCTGTGGAAATTATTTACGCTCAGGGGCACAGGTTTAGCGTCGCTTATGCTCGGAAGTCCATAATCATCGGGTATTTTTCTTTTGGCAATCTTAGAAAGTAATTCAAACATCAGTAAGGGATTACATGTCAGTATAAAAATACTTCATCCTTGCTTTCAATGTGGTTTTGCGTATGGAAAACGAAATACTCTTATATGGGTAATGTATTGGGCGCTTTGGCGATTAATATGGTTACAGCTTACGATGTTCCTCCAGAAAAATTGATAGACGAGGTCGCAAGAATACTGAAAGATGAGAAGAAAGTAGATCCACCAGAGTGGGCGCACTGGGTGACGACAGGAGTTCATAAGGAACGAGGTCCGGAGCAAGATAACTGGTGGTACGTTCGTGTAGCATCAGTACTGCGAAAAATTTACGTTTCCGGGCCAATAGGTACATCCCGGTTAGCATCGTATTATGGTGGCAAGGAGGATCGAGGTTCTAAAAGATACAAGGCAAGAAAAGGAAGCCGTGCGATAATTCGTAAGGCAATGCAACAACTTGAAAATATTGGATATGTTAAAAAAGAAAAGAAAGGTCGTGTTATAACCCCTCAAGGTAGATCCTTCTTGGATAATGCAGCTAAAAAAGTAATAGATGAGATTGTAAAGGAGAATAAAGATTTAAAAAAATACACAAAGTGATGTGAGATGGAGGAGGATAAAGAACTGGAGGAGATAAAGCGAAGAAAACTTATGGAACTACTTCAGAGACAGCAGGTGCAGGAAGAGGAAAAGGAGAGGGAGGAAGAGGAAGAAATAGCGAGACAGAATGTACTCCGTCAAATATTAGAGCAGAAAGCGAGAGAGAGGCTTGCAAATATAAGGCTTGCCAGACCAGATCTTGCGAAAGCAGTTGAAAATCAGCTAATCCTTCTTGCTCAGAATGGGAGGCTGGCAAGGAAAATAACAGATGAAGAGTTAAAAGAAATATTAAGGCGTTTAACCTCCCAGAGAAGGGAGATAAAAATCGTGAGGCGATAAGTATGTCAAGAAATAAGCATGTAGCAAGAAAGTATCGAATTCTTCATAAAGTGATACAGAATAGACGCGTGCCCGCATGGGTCGTTATGAGAACCGATAGAAAATTTCAGACACACCCTCATCGCAGAAACTGGCGAAGGAATAAATTGAAGATTTGAGGTGATGAATATGGCAGAAAAGGAGATGATTTACAACATTCCGTTGAGAGATGTTAAAGGCGTCTCAAGGAGTAGAAGATCAAATTATGCGGTAAGGCTGGTGAGAAAATTCATATCGAGGCATATGAAAGTTCCGGAAGAGAATGTCTGGATAGACAATAGGGTTAATGAGGAAATATGGAAAAGGGGAATAGAAAAGCCTCCATCAAAGATTACAGTTAAGGCCATAAAATTTGAAGAAGATGAGACCGTAGAGGTTCTTATGCCTGAATAATTATGATCAGCAAGTTATCAATCTTTGGGAGTCCGTATGTTGGTGTGTATGTTATTTCTAATGACAAAATGACAATTGTTCCAAGAGGTACGGATCAAAGAATAATCACAAAAATAAAAGCAACACTTAAAGTCAATACGGTTTTTGAAACTATTTTAGCTGGAAGTCCTCTTTTAGGAAGTCTTGCCGTGCTGAACAACAAAGGTGCAGTAATAACAGATTTTGCATTGGAGGATGATGTAAATTTTTTATTTGATAAATTGAACGTTCTCTTCATAGTAGATAAGATAAATGCTGTAGGAAATGATATCCTAGCCAATGATCATGCGGCATTAGTTCATGAGGATTTCGACAGGGAGACGGTGAAGTTAATCGAAGACACGCTTGACGTGGAGGTTGTTAAGGGTAGAATAGGAGGAATAAAAACTGTAGGATCTACGGCAATAGTGACGAATAAGGGGATGTTAGTTCATCCAAAGACTACGAATGAGGAAATGGAATTTTTAAAAGATCTCTTCAAAGTTCCAGTTTATATGACAACAGCCAACTATGGAAGCATATACCTTGGTGCAAGTATGGTAGCCAACATTCATGGGGCTATTGTAGGTGAAAAAACGAGCACTGTGGAAATAGATAGAATTGAGAATGGGCTTGACATCATAGGGTGAAGACCCATACCCGAGCTTGAGATTCTAAATCCTCCTTAGAAAATTCAATTGAATTTCCTACATACGCTATTTCATCTTTGGAAAAATACCTTAGAAAACTATCCACCGGGTTAAGACGTAAACTCAAGCCTGGAACGTAATAGTGCATAGGCACTGCTATCTTGGGATTAATTAGTTTCACATTTTCATACGCACCACGAGCATCAACAGTGTAAACACCACCCACAGGCATGAAGAGAATATCCACATCTCCTATCTCCTTTAACTGTGAAGAATTCAGTATATGGCCAAGGTCACCGGCATGAAGAAGAGATATGCCATCCATAATTATTTTGTACATGGCTATTTTTCCCCTTTTGGCACCATGATATTCATCATGATATGCTTCTATTCCATTTATTTTTATATCTCCAGTACTGTATTTTCCTGGGCCAGTTATCGTTTTAAATTTTCCATTGACAACTCGAACTGCATTATGATCAAAGTGATTATGGGTTACAAGCACAAGATCCGCTGTAACCTTTGGAGGCTTTAGCCCTATTGATCTGCCATCATGAGGGTCTATCACAATTCTCAAATTATTTTTTATTTCAAAGCATGCATGGCCGTGCCATCGTATCATCATTCCACATCACTTCCCTATCTTACCCCGGTAATAAATTTCCCCACCTCCTAAAATCAAAAGTGTGCCCACAATAACCACCGCTGCCGAAGGCGGATATCTTATCAGCCTCCATCCTTCCCACCTGAGATAGAAAGCAAGGCCGTAGATAACAGCACCTACTACTACCAAGCTTATGGATGCTATTCTGTAAAATGAAATGGATCTCCCTATTATCTTCTCTGGTTTTTTCTCTTTCTTTTCTTTTTTTACTTCTTTTTCCTTTAGTGGCCTCTCTTCCTCTTCTTCCTTCTTTTCTTCCTTCGATGGCTTTACCTCTTCTTTCTTTTCTTCTGGAGAGGTTTTTGTAAGTTCTTCTATGACCTTCAGTTCTTCCTTCACATTGCCTTCTCCCTTCTCACCCTCAACAATTTCCGAAAGCTCATCCAGCTCCTTTAGTATATCCTTCTCGCCCATAGCTATCGCCAAAATTATAATGTATTCCTCCCATATAATCTTTTTGATGAGAGAATACGAGCCGTCAGAGGATACATTTCTCCTGTTAAAGCACCTCCACTGCGGAAATAGAACACTTGACATGGGCACAGGTAGCGGGATAATAGCTATTGAATGTGCAAAAAAGGGAAGCAAAGTTGTGGCGGTGGATATTGACCCCATAGCAGTGGAGAATTTGAGAATTGAAAGTAAAAAGGAGGATTTAAAAATAGATACCCGTTTATCAAATTTATTTGAAAATGTGCCCGAAAAATTTGATACAATAATTTTCAATCCTCCCTACCTTCCGGGAGAAGCAAAGGATATTGTTGATTATCAGTGGGCTGGGGGAGGTAAATACGGAGATGAAACCATACTGAAATTTCTTCGACAGGCAAAAAAACATATTAACAAAGGTGGAGAAATACTTATCATCCTTTCATCATTCAACAGAATTGAGGAAATAGCAAAAATGGGATACGGAATGAAGAAAATCGATGAATTAAAACTCTCTTTCCACAAAATTTACCTTTTCTCACTCAGATTATGAGAGAGGTTTAAGTATATGGTTCCAATTCTCCCACGGAGGTGTAACCATGAGATTCGCAAGATGCAAAACTCTGGAAAACGTATCGAAGACAGGAAAGAGCATTGCAATAGTAGGCGCAGGACCTGCCGGATTAAGAGCTGCTGGAATGCTGATATGCATGGGTCACGAGGTCCATGTGTACGATCAAATGCCGGAGCCCGGAGGATTGATGATATTCGGCATTCCAGATTATCACGTTGATACAAAATCAGTAAGAGAGGGTGTAAAGGAACTCCGGGAACTGGGTGTGAATTTTCACAACAATGTCAAGGTTTATGGTGACGGAAAAGGGGATAAGAATTTAGAGGAATTAATAAACGAGTATGATGCTGTCCTGATCGCCACTGGAACGTGGAAATCCAGAAAATTAAATGTTCCTGGCGAAAATTTGAAGGGTGTTTATGTTGCATTGGACTGGCTTATTGATTATTACCTTTATGAGAAAGGCTATCAACCTTGGGATAAGGTGGCGCCTTTAGGAAAGAGAGGTCTTGTAATTGGGGGGGGATTAACTGCAGTGGATGCAGCCGAAGTTCCACTGAGATATCTTAAAGATAAATTCGGAATAGAGAAAGTTTATCTCTCATACAGGAGAAGCAGGAAAGAAGCGCCAATGAAGGAAAGAGAGTTCAACAGACTTGTAGAGGAATTGCATATAGAACCTTTGGAGCTGACCATACCACTTGAATTCAAAGGAGAGGAAAAAGTTGAGAAAGTTGTTCTTCAGAGAACAAGACTTGTGCCTGTGGAGAAGGGTAGACCTAAACCCATCCCCATTGAGGGTAGCGAATTTGAAATTAATGTGGATTATGTAATGGTCGCCATAGGTGAAATTCCCTCACCACCCTTCGAGAATGGATGCTGTGGAATAGAAGTTGAATCATGGGGTGCAATAAAGACCGATGAGAAATTCAGAACAACGAGAAAAGGGGTTTTTGCTGCAGGAGATGTTAAGCATGGTGCATCACTGATAGGCCCCGCATTCAAGAGTGGAATGGATGCCGCCAAGTACATAGATGAATATTTGAAAACTAGTGAATGGTAATAAGTACATCTCTCAATTCTTTTTTTACTAAGCTTTTACTTAGCTGGTCAGGTTACCAAGGCATTATCCAGTATGGAGT
>WALH01000042.1 GCA_015522935.1 DHVE2 group archaeon
CAGTAATTCGAGGCGCATTTTTATCACTTCGAGTATATTTTTATCATCATCGACGAGGAGGATTCGTGACCCTGAGTGTGCATTCTTATCCTCTGGCTCTATTTTGGATAGACTGGTCATATTTTTTCACTTTTATTGCTTGACAGACATTAACATCCAGACGTCATCCCGGCAAAGACCGAGATTCAGAGATCTTGCCCTGGCTTATTGAGAAGTTACCACTAGAATCCTATGAAAAATAGTCTAGTAACTAAATTTAAAAACAACAAGCTAAGCATCTTTAATAAACTTTTCTTCGGCTACCTGATACTCTTATCCATTATGATACTGCCATGTGCGGTATCAATCTACTCGCTCTCAAAACTGGAGGTTTTTGCAACAAACGTAGTCAGACACGACATAGAGGTATCCAAGACCATAGAATACCTCAAGGGAATACTACCTTCCATAGAGATAGAGAGCTGCCGTCTGGTAACCCTATATAAAAAAGATTCATATAACTCCCTCCTATTACTGGTCAAAGACTTTAATGAGAATCTGATCAAGGTGCAAAAAAATAGTCCAACGAAAATCCAATCCACTGTTCAGACCATAGAGATCAACCTGAATAAACTCTTAAAACTTGCCCATGCCACCATAGAGAGCCCCCCTAGCAACAGGCCGCCTGAGATCATGCCTATTGAGGCCCAGAGGGAGAAGGAGGTCGAGGCCTTAATCTCCAATATAATGTCTGAACTACGCAGCTTAGAAAAAAGTGTACGTGAGGAACTCAGGCACAAATCTTCCACTATTTCAGACCTTAGCTCACATGCAAAGGGATTAACTGTAATAGTGCTAGTCGGGGCCATAGCCTTCGCCCTCCTTGCCCCCTGGTTCCTCTACAAGTATATAAAGCAACCAATTGATCAACTCCATCACGGCACTGAAGTCATAGGCCAAGGCCGTTTTGATCAACCCATTCCCGTAATCTCAGACGATGAATTGGGAAGGCTTGCCATGGCATTTAATAAGATGGCAGCAAGGCTCAAGGAACTAGATGAGTTAAAGTCTGATTTTATAGCAGTTGCTAGTCACGAGCTAAAGACCCCTCTGACTTCTATGATGGAATCCGTCAAACTACTCTCTGAGCCCAAGATTGGCAATTTAAACAAAAACCAGCTCAGGTTGATAACTATATTAAACGAGAGTATGACCCGGTTTCAAGACCTCATAGACGAACTCTTACAACTTTCCAGGTTGCAGGCAAAGATCGAAGCCATTGAAAAACAACCCATGGACATAACAAAGATGTTTTCAGATGTCATCAAGATGTTGAGGCCCCTTGCCCAGAAAAAAAGACTTGACATAGAGCTTGTTTCTGTATCAGGTCTAAAAAAAGAGATACCGGCTGACGAAGAACGACTATTCCGTGCCCTTATGAATATCCTACACAATGCCATAAAATTTAGCCCAAAAGATGGGAAAATAAAAATTGTCCTGGATCACACCGAAGATAGCCGCGGGAAATGGCTAAAAATAGGTATTATTGACGCCGGACCTGGGATAGAGAAACTCGACGCAAAAAAGATATTTGACAGATTTTATCAGATCCAGACAATACGCAAGAAAGGCGGATCCGGACTTGGTCTGGCAATTGCCAAAGAGATTATCTTGGCTCATGGAGGAAAGATTTGGGTAGAGAGTCCACCACCAAAAGGTGTTGCAATTTTATCGGGAAAAGGGACTGCCTTTTGGTCCCTTTTGCCATATTTTTCTTGATCCTGTTCATTGGATGTACGCCTGGGATCTATCAAGATCTCCACAATAGTATAACAGACCCATGGACAGAGGCCATGATATCTCTGAGAAAGGGACAAATTGATAAGGGAATATCCAGGCTGAAGCCATTGCTAAATAACCCTGATTATGCATGCCAGGCGGCATTTTATCTGTGCACCTTTGATAAAGTCAGGAAAGAATACCTTAAAGTCATAAATTCAAAGGTCTGTATGTACAAAAGACCGGGAGACAAGAGGGTATTAGAGCGTCTTTTATCTGATGAAAAGGATCTCAAGCAATTAAAGTCAAAAAATCAGAGACTGAAAGAGGAGTTAGCCCGCCTTCGCTTCGAGCTAGAGAAGATGGAAGAGATCCAGCATAAAGCAGAAAAATGGCAGAGGAGATAGGTTCCTATTCCCCTAAACTAAATGAGGATGAAGCATGATGTAACTGTTCACATCCCCCCGGCCGGGGACGTGGATGGTTGCAACAGGAGGGGGGTGTGAACGGTTACAGCATGATAGAGTGTCTGAACGAAAGGTCCATTCAGGCACAATTTTAAATTCTAAATTTTGAATTTTAGTCAAGGGATTGAATGGGTTTAAAGATCATGAACAAAAAGAAGGTATTAGTCATAGGTTCTGGAGGGCGCGAACATGCCCTTTCCTGGAAGCTGGCATCCAGTCCCAGGGTTTCCAGGGTATTCTGTGCACCTGGAAATGCCGGTA
>WALH01000043.1 GCA_015522935.1 DHVE2 group archaeon
AAATGTTGGTGTTTAGTGGTATTTTCCTCATTTAGTTAATCCTGTTTTTCCCTTTTTGTATAGCTTATCAACAGCATACTACATCGTTTTTAAATATCAAATTAACTACTTAAATTTTATCAAGGTACTGTCATTCTATACAGACTTAAACTTGGAGAAAAATTTTAATAGGTACTCACATTTCGCCACTTAAATTGCCCCGGTGGTGTAGCGGCCTATCATGCGGGCCTGTCGTAGCCCCTTTCTTAAAAAGAAAGCGACTTTACCCGTAAAGAAAGGGATTGCAGGCAGCCCGCGACTCGGGTTCAAATCCCGGCCGGGGCGCTGTGCTATGTTTTGGGTGCACTCGATCCGCTACTTTTCCTTTTCTAAAATCCGCAATTTTTCTCAATTTCTCACCTCCTGTTTTTTGCCCCTTTTTAAGGGGCGCCCCCTACATTGGTAGGGATTCGCTACTTTTACATTTTCAAAACCTGCAATTTTACTCATCTTTCCATCCCCGCCTCCAAAGTGGAGCAGGGAAATTGAGCTTGGAATATAGTGTGCTTTGCGTCAAAAAGTGCTACTCGGAATGGGAGATATTATAAGGATCTAAAGGATGGATGGAGGAATTAATTTTTATTGTTATATCTTGTTTCACTTTAGAGTGGTACTCCATTTTTAAAATGTATAAGTGAATGTTCAAAATTTTCTGTCAAATTGAGTATCTTCATGCAAATCAGCCATTTAAACTATGCAGTGTAACAAATTAAAAATCGAAATATATAAATACCTGTTAACCATGCTTGATATAAGCTATCAAGCTTTAGCTGAATATAAATTATTCAGCTGTGGGCTGTGAAGGTGGTGGAAAAATGGAAAATATTGGGAAAGGGAGATGGATACTGGTTTTAGTGATAACTGGAATAGTTGTAGCTGGAGGTCTCTATTTTGGGCTTCTTGCAGGGATGACAAACAACAATGTGGAGATAAAGAATGGTTTTAGAACATTCGGTGACGCACCATATGCTGGCAAGGCCAATCCTAATCAACAGATATGGATAACTATAGCGCTGAAATGGCAGCATAATAGAGAGTTAAATCACTTTTTAGGAGAGGTGAACAATGTTCGCTCACCCATGTACCACAAGTACATGAGCTATAATGTTTTCAAGAAGTATTTTGCGCCGCCGAAAGATATATACGTGGAGATGCTGCAATGGTTACGAGCAAATAATATACATGTGGAGAAGACGTACGCGTTGAGAAACGCAATTACAATACATGATAAAATCGGAAAAATAAGCCAATTGTTTGGAATACAAATGGGCGAATATAGAAGCACAAATCCGCATTATAAGAGTGAGTTCTTTGCGGCAATGAGCGCTCCTCGTGTGCCTGCAAAGTTTGCCCCGTATATTTATGCAATAACCGGCCTGGATAATGCTACCAGGTTCCATCTTGATTATTATCACTCCAGCAGTGGCAGAGATTATTTAACTGGTGCAGATGTTGCAAGGATGTATAAGGTATATGAATTATACAACAACACGCCTGATGGCTCAGCGAGCTCACATCACATATTTGCTAAAGGACTTAGAGTCGCTACTGTGCTGTGGGAAGGAGATGCAGCCCCGTATGATCCAGATGCAGTTACTTATTATTATCAGCATGTGATTCCGAAGTGGATACAGAATATGGGTGTAATGTCCACCGTACACAGTCATGGAATGAGTGGTACTCATGCTCCGGGGAGTAATACTGATGGACAAGTATCAGGGGAGAATGAACTTGATCTGGAAATGGTTGGAACTCTTGCACCGGGAGTGGATGCATACTGTGTATATGGCCCGGGGAACAGTCAGGGAAGCCCTACAGAGAACAATTTCCCGGATAATGAGTACAACTATATCCTGAATACTCTTGCATCAGATAATAGCAAGACATTGGTGGCAGTGAGCAACTCTTGGGGCGATGGAGACACAAGTGGCTCTGCGGCAACGGATAACGATGTAAAAGCTCTCAATGCCATGGGCGTAACGGTTCTTGCGTCCAGTGGAGATGATGGAGATACAACTTCACCAAGCTATCCTTCAGTAGATGCTACAGATACCTATGGATTTATAGCCGTTGCAGGAACTACGCCATATCCAAATGGTTATGATATTACTTCATTAAATGATGCTGCTTCGATGGGCTATAATACAAACTTAGCAACTCCAAGAAGTAATGAAGTGGTATGGTATGATGCAAGCAGTACGAACTCGCAGGGAGACCACTGGGGCACACAGAGTGGAATAAGCTCCTCGTATTCACAGCCCTCCTGGCAGAAGAATTATATCGGAACATACAGTGGAAGGGTCACTGCAGATATTGCGGCCATGGGCAACCACACACTGGTATATCTAAGCGATGGCAGTGGAAATACAAAGTGGGGAGCAATAGCGGGAACATCAGTTGCTTGCCCTGTTGTTGCAGGAATGATAGCTGAAATGGATGCATATATAGGCGTTCAGTACAGAGTTTCAAATCACGGTTTGGGTTTCCTTCTGCCCACTATTTACAAGTTGGGATATGATTACTACCATAATGGGAAATACACGAACAACCCGCCATTCTACGATGTAACACAAGGAAGTACGGGAAGTGCTGGCTCTGCCGGTACTGGCTGGGATCAGGTTTCTGGCTGGGGAGTGCCAAATGCGTGGGAGTTCCTGCATGATATCAGCTTTACGCTCTCTGCAAGTTCAACAAGTGCGAGTATAAATGCAGGAGATAGTGCAACTTATCATATAAGTGCAAAGTTTCCGTATGATTGGAGCACGGAAGTGGGACACTTTGCAGTTAGCGGTTTGCCCAGTGGGGCTACTTATTCTTTCTCTGAGAATTATGTGTATCCATCAGGCAATGGAGCCACTGCAAGCACTACTCTAACCATACAGACAACTTCTTCAGTTGCATCAGGAGATTACACACTTGCAGTTAAGGCATTTACATATAATCACACCACTGGGCACTGGGGAAACCTTTCCGCCTATCTTTCTCTTCAACTAACTGTTGGCAACGAGGGTGGTGGAGGAAACACTGTGCCGGGAGCACCAACGAATCTGCAGGCGACAGCGGGGAATGGATATGTGGTGTTGACGTGGAGTGCTCCAAGTAGCAATGGTGGTGCAGCAATAACTGGATACAATATATATCGTGGAACCACATCTGATGGTGAGAGTTCTCTTACTTCAGTAAGCGGTTCAGTGCTAACTTACAATGACACAGCGGTTACAAATGGACAAACTTATTATTACTATGTTACTGCTGTGAACTCCGTTGGAGAAAGTGCCAAGAGCAATGAAGTGAGTGCAACACCTCAGGCGAGCACTCCTACCGTCAAGAACATTCTCTTGGTGGATGATGATGGCGGGAAGAATTACGAGACGTACTTCGAAAATGCATTGAAAGATGCAGGGTACACATACGATGTATGGGATACAAACACCAAGGGCACGCCAAGCGCAAGCGAATTAGAGAATTATAAAGTGGTAATATGGAACATTGGAGCACTGTGGCAGAACACGCTGACCAGCGATGAGCAGAGCGTATTAAGCACATATCTGAATAATGGCGGAAAATTATATCTCTCCTCGCAGGACCTGCTGTGGGATCTCAGCGGTGGAAATGACGGCTCAATTTCGAACACGTTTGTAAACAATTATTTGAAAGTCACAGCGGTGAAGAACGATGTGGCTTACAGCAGTGTGAAGGGAGTAAGCGGGGATCCTATAAGTGGGGGATTCTCTTCCATTTCCCTTTCATATCCATTCACAAATTATGCGGATGAAATTACGGTTGGCTCTGGTGCCTCTGTGATATTTATGGATTCGAGCAATGTGGCCACTGCAGACCGCTACAATTCTGGAACATACAGAGTGGTGTTCACCGCGTTCTCATTCGAAGCTGTGGAGAATGAAAGCTCAAATACAGGAGCATCATTGATGAAGAGCATAGTTGAATGGCTTCTTAATGGTGGGGGCAACAGTGGTGGAGCAAGTGCCCCAGATGCACCAGAGAATCTTGCAGCAATAGCTGGAGATGGGTATGTAAAGCTCACTTGGAATGCGCCCAGCAGTGATGGAGGCTCCTCCATTACCACTTACAGAGTTTACCGTGGCACATCAAGTGGAGAAGAAACTTATCTTGCACAGGTGGATGGAAACACATACACCTACAAGGACACATCAGTTAGCAACGGTCAGACATACTACTACTATGTGACTGCTGTGAATAGTGTTGGTGAGTCCCAGCCGAGCAGCGAGGTAAGCGCCACACCACAGAGTTCATCCACTCCGAGTGGAGGCAAGATTCTGTTCGTGGATGATGACGATGGCTCAGATGCAAGCGACTACTTCATAACTGCGTTAAATGCGATAAATGTGGATTATGATGTGTGGAATGTGTCACAGAAAGGCTCACCCAGTTATGATGATTTGAAAGACTATGCGGCTGTTATGTGGTCAACTGGCTACGCGTACCAGAACACTTTGACATCGGATGACATGAATGCCTTAATGCAGTACCTAGACAAGGGTGGCCGCTTCTACCTAAGCTCTCAGGATTTTCTATGGGAAATCAGTGATGGATACGATGGTGCGATAGACAACATATTTGTGAACAACTATCTGGGAGTTAGTGGCGTGAATAATGACATTGGCTACTCACGGGTGTATGGTGTAAGCGGAGATCCAATAACTGGAAATATGGGTACTGTGTATTTCGATTACCCCTATGATAACTATGCAGATGAAATAACTCTGGAATCTGGTGCACACACAATATTCACTGACGACTACGGAGAGATTACAGCGGACAGTTACAGCAATGGAAACTATAAAGTGGTGTTCACAGCGTTCTCTTTTGAAGCTGTGGAAAAATATGACCCGAATACAGGTGCCACACTAATGCAGAACATAGTTAACTGGCTTTTAAGCTGATTTTTTTCTCTCTTTTTCCTCTGCAAAATCTTATCCTCTGGATTTGGACAGAGAATGATAAAACTCAACGATTTTTGAGATTTCCATAATTGATAATGGAAAAACTTTATAATTTGTATTGACATGCAACCTTATGAAAAAATTAAAGATTGAAGATATGTACAGAATGAAGGTGACAGGGGATCCACAGCTAAAAAATGGAAAAATTGCATTTGTTGCAGGGCAGATGAATAAAAAAGAAAATGATTATCTTTCGAAAATCTATGTTTATGATGGGAAAATAAGGGAATTTACCTCTGGAAAAAAAGATTCATCACCACGTTTCTCTCCGGATGGTAATTTCATTGCATTTTTATCGAGTAATGAAAAGAAGACAGATATAAAAATAATATCTTTGAAAGGAGGAGAGGCAAAGAAGATAGGAGAGGTAAAATACGGAGTTCAGGATTTGAAATGGGATGGAAATTATCTTTATTTTATTTCTCCTTTGGTAAAGGAAGAAAAGGATGTTAAACATGTGGATAGAATACCATTCTACTTTAACGGAAAGGGATTCATTTACAATGCAAGATCACACCTATTCAGAATCAATGTGAAAAATGGAAAAATTGAGAAATTGACAGATGGAGAGTTCAACGTTGTTGCTTATGATGTTAGGGATGGAATAATCGCCTATGCAAGATCCGAAGATGAAGTTGAGCCTTATATGCATACCCTGTATATCAAAGATTTAAAAGGTGAGAGAAAGATATCAGTAAGGAAAGCGAGCATAAGTGAAATAAGAATATCACCTGATAAGAAAAGAATAGCTTTGTTTTTGAAATTCAGAGAGAAGAGTTTTGCAGAGCACAGCAAATTGTATTTTATACCCATTGAAGGAGGAGATTATAAGAAAGCATGCGATATTGACTTGGGGTATGGCAATTCTCTGAATTCTGATATGCGATTCTTCTCGGGCAATGATTTTCAGTGGATTGATAATAATTCGATAATGTTCGTTGTCAGCAAGGGAGGTTATGCTCCAATTTATATCTATCATGATGGAAAATGTGATGAATATCTTGGAAATGTGAGTATTGAAGGATTTTATTATGAAAATGGATCTCTTGCTTTTGTTTCACAGGATTTCTTCGATCCACCCACTCTTTATCTTATGAAAGGAGATAAAATAAGAAGAATTACAAAATTCAACAGATTTATCAAAAATGTAGATCTGGGAGAGTTAAAAGATTTCAGATTCACAGCAAGTGATGGAGTGGGCATAGATGGTTGGATTCTTGTTCCCAAGGGTAAAAGAAAATATCCAGCAATTCTTGAAATTCACGGCGGTCCAAAAACATCCTATGGCTCAAGTTTTATGTTTGAGTTCCATTATTTCAACTCTCTGGGTTTTGCAGTAATATTTATGAATCCGAGAGGAAGCGCAGGATATGATGAAAAATTTGCCATGGAAATTCAGGGACATTATGGGGAGAGAGATTATAAAGATCTGATAGAAGGTCTTGAATTCATTCTTAAAAATTATCCAATTGATAGGGATAAGATATTTGTAACCGGTGGCTCGTATGGTGGATTTATGACAAACTGGATAGTTGGTCACACCACTCTTTTCAAAGCAGCAGCAACTCAAAGGAGCATAAGCAATCAGCTCTCATTCTGGGGGACAAGCGATATAGGGCCATGGTTCAATAATGACCAGATTGGAAAAGGAAGGGATTTATGGGACGCTACAATGCATTACTGGGATAAATCACCATTGAAATACGCCAAAAATATAAAAACTCCGCTTCTCATAATTCACAGCGAGGAAGATTACAGATGTCCAATAGAGCAAGCGTATCAATTATTTTACGCATTGAAGATGCAGAGAAAAGAAACAAAAATGGTGATATTTCCTAAGGAGAATCATGATTTATCCCGCAGTGGCAAGCCTAAACATAGAGAAGAGAGATTAAAAGCAATTGGAGAATGGTTCATTGAGCATATGAAATAAAAACGAAATTTTTTTGTAATTCCAGCACCATGGCGTGACGTGAAAAATTCTATGAAAATATGCTCTCCTGGCAGAGTAAATTTAATAGGAGAACATACGGATTATTCCTTCGGTTATGTTATGCCCATGGCTATAGATCTTTACACCTATTTAGAGGGAACTAAAAATAGAGATGTTGTTCTTTATTCTGAAAACTTTGAAATGGGCGGAAAATTTAAGATAGATAGTTTTGAAAAGGAAAATAACTGGCTTGATTATGTGAAAGGCATATATTACTCACTTTATAAAAGAGGATACAGGGCTGGAGGAATATATGGAAGAATATATGGGAATCTGCCGATAGGTTCCGGCTTAAGTTCATCTGCCAGTTTAGAACTTGCAGTACTGGAATTTTTAAAGGAGAACTATACCCTCCATTTGAAAAGAATAGAAATGGCTATAATGGCCAGAGATGCCGAAAACAATTTTGTGGGCATGCCCTGTGGGATAATGGACCAGATGGCAGTAGCATTGGGTAAGAAGGGATATGCACTTTTTATTGATACCGAGAATTTAAATTATGAACATATTCCATTCCCAAAGGATTTGAATGTCCTGATATTTGATACGGGCATACATAGAGAACTTGCTAACTCAGCATATGAGGAAAGACAACAACTCATTTCTTTAGCTCTTAAAAAATTGGGAAAATGTACCTCAAAGAATGTTAGTGAGAATGAATTAAATAAATTGAACGCAAGGGAGATAAAGATGCTTGGTTATGTACTCAGAGAGAACCGGCGTGTCTTAGATGCAAGAGATGCTCTTAAAAATGAAAACATTGAATTTTTTGGAAATTTGCTCTTGGAAGCGCATTGGGATCTATCTAATAACTATGGAGTTAGCTGTGAGGAACTCGATTTCTTTGTAAATAAAGCTGTGCAGCATGGAGCGCTGGGAGCAAGACTGACGGGAGCAGGATTTGGAGGTTCCGCTATAGCGATATTTGAAAATATTGATAATGCAGGAGAGATTATTAAAAGAGAATATGAAAAAAGATTTATGTATCAAGCAAGATACCACTTTGTAAAACCATCCGATGGTGTTAGATTATGTATGGATTGATATTTCATGCAAATTTGCAATATGCCGAGATTCCCAAGAGTGAAATTGGAAATGTTATTGAAAAATCGTATATTTCAACGATTGAAAAATTGATTAGCAAGGATATTCCATTTGCCCTAAACACAACCGGATTTTCTTTAAGTTATCTTCCCAAAAAATTGATTTCTATCATAAAAGAAGGTATTCAAAGTAATTTAATTATGCTCACAGGCACATCCTATACCCATGCAATACTTCCTCTTCTCCCCTTAGATAGAATATGGTCTCAAATTGAGAGGGATTTGAATGTAAAAAAAGAACTGTTTGACTTCTCCCCAACTCTCTTTTGGCCTCCAGAGCTTGCCTACGATCCCATACTACCTGCAATTTTGAAGGAGTTTGGATATACCAATATTTTTGTGGATGGTGAAGCCCTCCTATATTCTAAAAATATGAACGCTGTCTTCAGGGAAAATAAGGTACCTTACATTCGGCTAATAGAAGCATCTTATGGAAAAAGTCCATATCTAAATTATTTCCTAGGACTGAGAAAACTCAAAAAATCTCTTTCGTACGTGTTTGAAGGAAAAACCATTGTGAAAGGGGTATCCGAGATATTAGGTATACCTGTTTGGCAGCCGGTTAATATAACGCTCATGCTTGGATTGGGTAAATTTCCGTTTATGAACCCCAAGAAATCTGCTAAAAGGTTAAAAAAACTCAATGATATTATGCTCTACGGCACAGATATTGAGTTTTTCGGATACATGCCCTTTGGTGGAAAAATTATGAATATTGATTCTCTTATTTATTTCGTAAAGAGTAACGATTTTGAAATTGATTTCCCCACAAAAATTAAGAATAGCAAGAGGGGATATTATTTAAAAACATCATCTTGGGCTCCAGATAAATCTCTTAGAATATGGTACGAAGATGAGGACAACAGAAGGCTCAATTTTCTCTCTAAGGATTTGGACGGAGAGTTATCTTTCGTTGCTGAGAACAGTGATGCAAGAGGATGGGAGCCAATTCCAGAACGGAGGCTTGATTCCTTTAGAGCAATATACAAAAATTGGAGGAATAAAAATGAATAGGTATAGACGTGCGGTATCCATAGTGCTCTTGGTGCTCATGGCTGCCTTTCTTATGGCTGACCAGAACCTTTTACCGCCAAATTACCAGCAGATAATGGCAGAGTTTAATATAAGTGAAACTCAGATGGGTTTGGTATCCACAATATTTGTGGCCACAAGTGCTCTAATAACCATAGTGTGGGGATACTTATCGGATATAAAAGGAAGGAAGAGATTATTAGTAATAGGAGTTTTATTAGGTGAGATTCCCTGCTTTTTAACTGCATTTGTACAAAATTACTGGGAGCTGTTAACCCTGAGACTCTTCACAGGAATAGGTCTCGGCTCAATAATACCCATCGGTTACTCTTTAATTTCAGACATGTTTTATGGAGATAAAAGGGGGAGAGGTTTCTCATACATTCAAACGGCATTTGGATTTGGAACTCTATTTGGAATGATAATGGCAGGTGTTATTGCAAGCTGGAGAACTCCCTTTATATATGCATCAGTGCCTAATTTTATCCTCGCACCCCTGTTTTATATAATAGCAGAAGAGCCCGAGCGTGGAAGCGGAGAAAAAGTTTTGGAAGATGTCTTGTCTAGAGGTTACGCATACAACTATAAACTTAACTGGAGAATTGTTAAAAAATCTTTTAAGACTGCCACAAATCTCCTTATATTCTTTCAGGGTATATTGGGTACAATCCCCTGGGGTGTGATTGTTTACTGGATCATATCTTTTTTCATGGTAACAAGGGGGATGAATAAGGAAACATCAACATTTGTTCTTCTTATACTTGGTGTATCCACGGTATTTGGTACATTTATAGGTGGATTCTTAGGAGATTACTTTGAAAGGAGAATCAAGGGTGGAAGAGCCATAATAGTCGGGATGTCGATATTTATAGGTCTTGTAGCCGTGCTGTTTTTGATACTTTATCCATTACCTCCAAATCCATCGCTCTTGGACTGGATTCTTCTAACTCTTTACGGGATACTGATTTTACAGTTTGTGGCCATAGCCTCCCCCAATGTTCCAGCTATAATCTCTCAGGTGAATCCTCCGGAAGATAGAGGTACCGTGTTTGGAATATTCTACATACTTAACAGCACGGGAAACGCTATAGGGCCTGTGCTTGGTGGAGTACTGATCAACACCTTTGAATGGATGGGTATAGCCAAGTCATTATCTTATCAATATACATTAATAATTGGTGCCTTATTCTGGGTTCCCTGTGCATTAACTTGGATATGGATCCGAAAAACCTATCCACAAGATATGAGTTTTATTGAAAAATTGTTGGAAAAAAGAAAGGAAAAAATATTGAAGTCCCCCCATAACTAAACTTCTCCATATCTATCTAAAATTTCTTCTTTTATCTCTTTTGTTTTGCTTATTTCTCCATAAATATAAGCGCTTCTTTTCGGCTGTCTCTGAAATGTGTTGTAATCTATACCAACAAGACCGAATCTAGGGCTGAACCCCTTATCCCACTCGAAATTATCCATGAAAGACCAGTGAAAATAGCCACGCACATCGTACCCATCCTTTATTGCCCTGTGCAGATACTGAAGATGTTTCACTATAAACTCAATACGCCACTCATCATCAGTTGTTGCAATTCCGTTTTCTGTGATGAATATCGGTCTCTCATATCTTGATACTTTCTCAATGGCCTTATAAATACCCTCTGGGTACACACACCACCCCATATCTGTTTTGCGTCCCATATTCGCAAGTTCCACCTGAAAGAAGAGTTTTAATGGGTTCGGCACATATTTAACCTCGTAAGCGGTATAATAGTTCACTCCTAAGAAATCCACATTGCTCTTCGGAGTCTTATAGTTTCTGTATATGGCTTTCAATTTCCCGTTCCATAACGCATCTAAAAAATTGAAATTGAAAACATCATCGGCCTTCTTGGCAAATTTTAAATCCTTTTTTTTATTAGATGAGGATAGAAATATGGGAATATTCTTGACAATTCCCACTTTGAATCTATCCTTCAGAATATCGTAGGCTATGGCGTGAGCTCGAAGTATATTAGCCTCCACTTTGCTTGCCAAGCGAATACTCTTCTTAAAAGGTGGCCACTGTCCTTCAATATAGCCGCTTACAACATAGACCATGGGTTCGTTGAATGTAGCTATATACCTTGCACCTTTAATTTCATCTCTTATCGTTTCTACGTATTTTTCCCAGTACTTTAGATTCTCCTCCTTCACAAAGCCTCCCTTTTTAAGGAACCATAGAGGGAGAGTAAAATGATGCAGTGTAATCATTGGAGTTATCCCTTTAGAATCCAAAATTCTCAATATCTCGTTGTATCTCTCTATAGCGTTATAATCTTTTTTTCCTTCCTGAGGATACAATCTGGCCCACTCAATGGAAAAACGATAGCCACGATAACATAGGGATGCCATAAGTTCTATATCCTCTTTGTAAAGTCTCCAGTGATCGCAGGCTTTTCCTGATTTATAAGGTAATCGCCCAATCTGTTCATAGTACCACCAATCGTTGCTCTTATTATCTCCTTCTATCTGGTGAGCCGCTGTGGCAGTGCCAAAAATAAATTGCTCAGGAAATTTCAGCATAGAGGGATATAGGAGAAGGATATATAAAAAAATTTAAACTCTCATGAAAAATGTTAATAGGAAGGCAAGCATATGGAAGGAAGATGAATTATGAGTGTGGAGCAATTACTTGGATATCTGCATACATACCCTCCTCGTTATGGCCCCGAGTGGGGTAGTGGAGGTATATTTGGATTGAAATATTACAGAGAGTTGCTCTACTTTACACTCGCCTTTGAAGGTGAAGCCCATTTTATAAAGGATTCAGGAGAGAAAACGTATGATTTCCAGTTTGTGGGCAA
>WALH01000044.1 GCA_015522935.1 DHVE2 group archaeon
CACAAATCACCGTTTTTCTCTCTTTTTCTTCTATCATTGCGAGCAGGAATAATATAAGAGTATATGCTTTTTCTTGCAGATTTTAAATAGCTTCTTCAGTATAGGTAAAACCTAAAGATTTTATCTTTTAATTACATAACCATATTAAATGTCCGCAACTATTGCGAGTATGTTTGGTGGTCAGGGGAATATATACATTATGGTCTCCTTAATACTAATACTCGGGCCTTTATTAGGATACTTTTTCAAAAAAGTTCGTCTTACGGAGGTTCTTGCTTATCTTTTTGCAGGTCTTTTAGTATCCTTAATGGGTTTCAATGCTCCCAAATCTTTTTTCAATGTTACCACAAGTGTGACTCTTGCAATAGTTGGATATATAGTAGGCTTGAGTTTTTCCCGTGATTTTCTAAGCAGAATGGGAAGTAAAGTGATGATTATATTAATAGTGGAGGTTATAGTCACAGGATTTATGGTTTTACTCTTCGTATATCTCTTCACGGGAGATCTTGCACTCGCCGTTCTCTTAGGCTCTTTAGCTCCCGCAACCGCACCGGCTGGAACAATAGCCGTTTTTCGCTCCCTCTCCTCGCATGGAATTTTGACAGATGTAGCAACAGCTGTTGTAGGGCTCGATGATGCGGCGGGCATAATTATGTACGTTGTGGGAATAATCTGGGTAAAGGGCATCCTTGGATTTCATGTTACATTGATTGCCTCTATTTTAACTGCTCTCTGGGAGATAGGGGGTGCATTTTTTATAGGGGGGGTCATAGGCTTTGCATACAGTTATGTTGGGAAAAAAATATCTTTTCCACCTGATTTACAGCTTGTTGTAGGTGTGGCTGTGGCCCTTCTTGGATGGGGAGTTGCGTCAATTATTCACGTATCAAACATATTAACCACGATGACTATTGGAATGATGGTTATAAACTTCAGCCACGAAAATGCATTGAACAGTTACAGATCCATAGATTACGTCATGACCCTCGTTTACATCCTTTTCTTCGGTGCCATAGGAATGGAGATAAATTTCGGCCTGCTTGCAGCCACATGGGCTGTGGCCATAGTGTACTGCATAGGCAGAACGGTGGGAAAGATAACAGGATGCACCTTAGGCTCTATGGTTGCAAAAGCGGAGAAAAAGTTACAGAAATATTTAGGCATTGCACTTCTGAATCAGGCTGGAGTTGCAGTTGGCCTTGCGGCTCATGCAGCGCAGGAGTTGGGGAATACATATTTAGGCGCTATAATAATCACGCAGATTGCAGTCACAACCGCAATATTTCAGATAGTATCTCCCTTGGGAACTCAGTATGCAGCTGTAAAATCAGGAGAAGCCATGAACCCTTAGGTTATTTTTTGTGAAACATTTAAATCCGATGAGGGATTTGGTTTTCTATGGATATGTTGCCAGAGAATGATGCGCTCAGATACTTCAGTCAAGAGAATTACGAGAAAGCGCTGGAGATATTTCTGGAGAATCTGGAGGAAGCAAAGAAAAATGGCGATATGGAGAGAATAGCATATAACGCCAATCTTGCAGGTTTATGCCTCTACTTTCTGCATCACCCCCGAGAATCGTTTGAATATTTTGAGATGGCCGTTGAGCATACTGAGGGTGAAGAAAGGGAAAAGGTGAAGAGAAATATAGAGGAGGTGGAAAAGTACGTTGAGAGAATTGAGGAAGACATTGAGGAACTCAAACACGCCATAGAAAAGGAGAATGACAAAAAGAAGAGGGGAATAATCCTCAGTAATTTAGGGATCCTCTATTATCTTATAGGCCAGAATTCAATGGCTGAGGAGAGGTTCATGGAAGCGGAGAGAATATTTAAAGACGATAGTGATAAAATAGCACTTGGCGCGATATATTCCAATTTTGCCTTAATTTACGACGGTTTGCAAAGATTAGATTATCTTTACCGTGCCCTTGACATATTCATCAATGAGGGGCATATCAAAGGACAGGTTGATTCATACCATTCTCTTGCCATGCACTATCTTCACAATGAGGAATACGAAGAATCGTACTACTTTCTAAAAAAGGAGATCAAACTTCTTGACAGAATAAATGATGGAGAAATCAAAAGAAGAGCCTACGAACTGGCGGCGGATGTGGCCATGGAGATTGGAAAAACAGATGAAGCTTTGAAATTTACGGAGCTTGCATCGGGAGAGTAGCCCTGTAGATTTTGCTTTTTACATCCTCCTCCACTAAGTTATACTTTTTAAGTACGGCAAGGTTATTTTCTATGATCTTCTCCGGTACATTGAATATTAGAGTAAGTGTTTCTATATCCATTCCTTCAGATTCAAAAACCGCTTCCCACACCATCTTGGGGAAACGAGGGATATCCAGCAAGGAATATAACCTATCAAATATCAGATACTCCTCCACCTTTCTTTTCTTAAGTAATCTGGGGGGAATCTTTCTGTGACGAAAATCGGCCATCACATTTCCGTTAGGAATATTGAGAGTCAGTTTATACCTCGCCTCTTTGGTATAGCACGTGATTCTAAGAACATAAGGGATAACTCCCCCTTTCATGAGATCAACAAGGCGTGAAGGAGTTAAAAGCCCGTAAGTACCCTGTTTATACGATTTTTCAATAATAAACCTAATCATCGCCTTTTTGAAATTCATCTTTTCGAATAGCCATTTCTGGGGCGTTATCTCACCATCCACAACTTTCACAGACCCCATACCACTTGGAAGAATCCTTATCTCCTGGACAGGATCATTAAACGACCATTCACCCCATACCTTCGGTGATGTGAAGACAAATTCTATTGCTCGCATATCTTTATTCATTACCTCATAGAAAGTGTCATGAAAAATTCCATTAACCCTCACCATGAAATCTAAAATAGGCGAGTATTTCATATGTTTTGCTTTCAAGTACTCCTGCAAATAGCTTTTATCATCGACATTTATTCTCTTCAGCAATTCCTGAAACTTCTCCATCACATCACCAGTTTTCTCTCAACTTCCTCATAAAATTCCTTACATTCTATGCCCCTTTCTCTGCAATAAATTAAAGATGCAACCTCCACATTCACAAATTTTATCTCATTACGTACCTTGTTTACTCTTGATAATGCATCTTTCCTTTCTATCCCCTCCTCATGACAAATTTTATCTAATATTCGTGTGAAAACATCTTCTTTAACCGTATATTTATCCACAATTTCCGGCGTGATACGAAAATCAAGGGGTATTACACCCTTAAACTCAAAATTGGGGACATACTTATCTCCCTCTTTTTTTAGAAGATTTGCATCTATACAGGCTTTAAAAAGTCTTCGAGCATACGCAGGAGAGATCCAGCTCTTCCCGTATGAAAAGTACTTTACGAAAGATTCTTCATCCATCTCCCTTCCCATTGTTCTCAATATCGATACGACCGCCAACTTCAGGTAATCATATTCCAAGGACATACCTCCTTTCCCCTGAACACATAACCTTTCACATTCTTAACTCTCCTCATGATGCGTGGGGATGTTATGATAGTATAACCACCACGGTTCAAAAAATTTTCTATATCCTCATCAAATATTGATTTCATCGCAACGTTTTCTGTAAGACTCAAAAGTTCATCCATATCACCACGAAAATATATGCCCATAATAACAGCCATATCTGCACTTGAGATAAGAACATCCATAACGTCCTCTATTACACGAGGGGAGGAATCTATCCACATGTTAAATATCCCTTCCAACTCACGGTAGATACGAAAATTCATCTCTCTACCGAAATAGGTATCCAAATCCAAAAGATAGATGGTATCACAGTCACAGTTTTCAACAAAATCATCAACCTTCAAACCATCTATGCGTTTTCTGCGAACTAAGTGAACGGGAATGCACTTCACATTCCTCCATTCTCATCCCCCTTAAATAGTTTTCTTTGAATTATGCAATTACAATCCAAAATTATTAAATCACGGGGACATTTATCCTTTCCATGAATCCTTACATTTACGTTTTTCTCATATCCATGATCCCGTTCATTGAGTTAAGGGGGAGCATACCCTACGGTCTGATAGTTTTCCATCTTGATCCTCTGCTTACCTTTACAATTGCGATAATCGGGAACATGGTGCCCGTGCCCCTGATTCTCCTTTTTCTTGAGGATTTAGAGAAATTCGCTCGGAGATGGCAATGGGTATCGCATCTTTTGGACAGGATCTTTGAGAGAACTTACAAAAAAGCAAATGAGAAAGTGAGGAAGTGGGAGTACCTGTCCTTAATCTTCTTCGTTGCCATTCCGCTCCCGGGCACAGGTGCCTGGACGGGAAGTTTGATCGCATATCTCTTTAAGATGAGAATTAAACCCGCAACGGTGGCTATATTCATAGGCGTGGTAATCGCTGGAATTGCGGTCACTGCCGCGGTCTTCTACGGGCTAACACTTATTTAAGAACACTGATCTTCCCACTCCCTTTTTCTCCCACAAGGTTTTTATTCAAAAAGGGCATATCTACGATGATGGGCTACACAAATTATGAATATAGAAAATTACCCCTTAGGAGGAAAATCGATGGTAAAGCTATGGAGCAAAACGGAAGAATACGAATTCTTTAAAAGAACACTCCAAATAGCAACTCCTGAGCAGTTATTTTACATAACAGGCGATGGAAAATATCTGTCGTATTGGCCAAAAAATTACAAGGGAAAGAAAACAACATTGCAGAGTAGAAACGCATTCATTGGAAGTTATACTGAAAAATGGGTGAAAAATTTATTAGAGCCGATAGCTAAAAAATTTAATTCATATGCTGTGCACAATGTAGTATGTGAAGAAATTGGTTTGGGTGAAAGGTCACCTGCGGATGTAGCCATAGTCAAAACACCACAGAGATATCAGAAGCTGGAGGATATAATTCTATTGGTTGAAGTGAAAATGTCTATTGCTGTCTCTTATACACATCTG
>WALH01000045.1 GCA_015522935.1 DHVE2 group archaeon
GGGATGCCTTTGCCGTAGATTCTGTTAATCACAAAGCATATCTATTGGGCCAAAAAGATGGAGAATCTTTTTGGAGATTATATACTACGGATTTGATAACCGGTGAGGTTAGCAGTATACCTTTTGGGAGAGTTGCGTTTGATTTATACAATATACCTCTACCACTTCTTTTGGTGCATGGTTGGCATGGAAGTACCAAAAATTGGGATTTAATTAAATCGTGGCTTGAGGAAGATGGTTACATTGTTGATATTCTCGACTACGATGATTCTCAGCATGCGTATATTGCAGCGGGAACACTCTCAAACAAAGTAAATGAAATGCTCGAAAAGTATCATGCAGAGAAGATTGATATTATTGCTCATAGCTTTGGTGGGTTAGTCTCCCGATATTACATTGAGAAAGATGGTGGGGATAAAAATGTAAGAAACCTCATTATGATCGCAACTCCAAATCGTGGCTCCCGCCTTGCCGATTATTTAACCGGGGAGCTGGATGATAAACAGGGTAAAAATATCGCTGAATCTGTGGTAGAGTTTTACGCGATGTTTAGGCCAGATAAAAAGTGGGCTTCTTCTTTGGATTTAAGAACCAAAAATAATAATTTTCTGGATTTGTTAAATTTAGGGTTCAATCCAGACAAACTGAGCACAAAATATTTTGTAATTGCTGGAACGGGACATTATCCTAAAAGATATAGTTCGCATAAAATGTTTCTTCCAGGACACGATGATGGGGTTGTTGCTATTGACAGTGCAAGCTTGGAGGAAAAAGGTGTGCCTCTATATTGCATTGAATTAGATCATTCTTCAATTGTTAACCCATATCTGGTTTATGACAGAGAATACGAAGAACAACTCTCTCAAGCCGGACTGTTAAAGTATATGTATGTATATATCATAAGAGCTATTCTTGAAGGTTTTCCTCCCCCTTCTTCAATTTGTCCCTGTCCAGAAAGTAAAGACCCAGACGATAATCAATGGCTTCCTAACATAGTCGAGCATATTACATTAGAATTAAGGCCAGGTGATAGTGCAGAAGGGACATTCGACATTTCTTCAAGAGATGTAAGGGGTGAGATTGGGTTTAAGTTTCCATTTTGCGACTTTGATTTTATCCTAACCAGCCCTACGGGTAGGAAAATAACACCTGACGTCGCCAGCCAAGATCCAGATATAGACTATGTTACAAATGATAACTACTGGTACTACTCGATTAAAAATCCGGAACTTGGCGAGTGGCAATATAATATCACAGCAGTAGAAGTGCCTGAAGAAGGAGTTAATGTTACGATTTTAGGAATTGGAGAGGTTACAGGTTGCTATCTTGGTGCCTACTTAGGATGTGGAAGCGACGACTTAAGCTGTGAAAGCATTCAGGAGTTCAACCAGAAGATAGGTAAAAATCATGCAATATTCATAAGATATGTAAATATAAAGGAATCAAAAGATTCAGCAAATTGGCAATGGGCTGAAGAAGTTGTAAAAAATGGTGCAATGCCCATGTTCATATATGACCCATGGGATGGATTAGATACAGTAGATATGAGTAATGTGGAGTACTTTGCATCAAAGTGTAAGGAATTGAACAGAACCATTTTCATTATATTTGGACACGAGATGAACTTACCGTTTTATCCCTGGGGAAATCAGCCTGAGGAATATAAGCAGAAGTTCAAAGAGGTTGCAGAGACATTCCACAGGATTGCACCAAATGTAGAAATGGTCTGGGTTCCGAACCAGAACTGGGGTTATCCCTGGGGAGGAACAGATTATGGTGATGGCTATAGCGAATACTATCCAGATGGCATAGGAACTTATGGAGAATATGTAGATTGGGTAGGTCTGGACTTTTATGAGAAAGACTGGGATGAGGATAATCTTGTTTCAGAGGATATGTTTGTTGCGAACATAAGAAAGGGTCAAGATGGGGTTGATTTCTACGAGAAATTTGCTGTAGAGAAAAATAAGCCAATGCTAATATTAGAAACAGGAGCATTTGATCCAAATAGAGATCCAACAGAACCTGGGATAAGAGATCCACTCAGCGGATCAGAACAGTCCAATTTCAAAAATGAGTGGATAAAACAAGTTTATGATGTGAGTACTTTGAAGGATGAGTTCCCAAGGTTAAATGCGATTTGTTATTTCCAGGTCAGTAAAATAGAAACAATAGATACGAAAACTCATAGTTTTCCTGATATAGTGGTAGATTATAGAATCCCGGAAGCCCCAAATATCTACAAGGATCTAATTTCAGATCCCTATTTCATCGGTGGAAATGAGACCAACCAGCCCCCTGTAATAGACTCTTTTTCAGCCAGTCCTACCTCAGGCGAGCCCCCTCTTACGGTCACATTTACCTGCACCGCCCATGACCCGGATGGAACAATAGCAAGCTATCAATGGGACTTTGACGGAGATGGGACGGTAGACACAACTACAGCCACAGACACAACCTCCTATACCTACAACACCGTTGGCACATATCAGGCAAAGGTGACCGTAGTAGATAATTATGGTGCTGAGACCACATCAGGACCTGTAACTATTACAGTAGGTACTGTCCCAGGTGACTGCAATGCAGACGGCAAGGTCAGCATTGATGAAATACAGAAGAGCATAAACTGCTTCCTCGGCAAGCAGAGCGGGTGCTGCGATAAGAGCGATCTGAATTCCAATGGCAAGGTAAGTATAGATGAGGTCCAGAAGGTAATAAATGCATTTCTGGGGAAATAAGAGCTGAAAGCTCAAAGCTCAAAGCTGAAAGGTGAAACCTGAAAGCTCAAAGATAGAATGTGGACTGAGACTAAGATTGTGTTATGGGGCAGAGCCCGGTAATGAGAGGAAAGAAATAATAAACATAAGGAGGGAGAGATGTCTTTTTACACCTGGAAGAAA
>WALH01000046.1 GCA_015522935.1 DHVE2 group archaeon
AACTGTTCAGGAAATATGGAGTGCCAATCCCTGAGGGTTATGTCGTTTTCAAGCCCGATGAGATAAAGGAATTCGTAGGAGAGAGAGTGATAAAAGCACAGGTCTTAACAGGAGGAAGAGGCAAGAGTGGAGGTGTGAAATTTGCATCATCAGTTGAAGAAGCAAGAGAAAAGGCGAAGGAAATTCTCGCAATGAAAATCAAAGGCCACAAGGTGCATGCTGTTCTTGTGGAAGAAAAATTGAAAATTGAAAAAGAATACTATCTGAGTATTCTGATTGATAGAAGCACTCGAGCCCCGCTAATTATGGTATCTCCTGAGGGAGGCGTGGAAATAGAGAGTGTGCCAGATGAGAAGATATACAAATTTGTTGTAAATCCAGAAATAGGCGTTCAGCCATTCACTGGTCGTATTCTCTCAAAGAAAATGGGGTTCTCAGGGGATCTTGCAAAGCAATTTGGTAAGATTTTGAGAGATCTTTATCGCCTCTTTCGCGAATATGATGCCGAATTAGTTGAAATAAATCCTCTTGTCTTAAGTGAGGGAAAACTCATTGCGGCGGATTCAAAGGTTGTAATTGACTCGGATTCCCTTTATCGCCACAGAGATCTGGAAGAAAATGCGGCTGAGAAAACTCCCCTTGAACTTGAAGCGAATAAAGCAGGCTATGCATTCGTTGAGCTTGATGGAAACATAGGTGTAATTGCCAATGGTGCTGGATTGACAATGGCCACACTTGACACTCTTCTTTTATATGAATTAAAACCGAGAAATTTCCTTGATTTGGGAGGAACGGATAGCGTGGATATTACGAAAAATGCTTTTACATATGTGCTGAAGGCAAACCCCGAAGCAATTTTAGTTAATATATTTGGAGGAGTTACAAAATGCGATACGGTAGCACGAGGAATAATAGCAGCGAAGAAAGAGTTCGGAATAAATCTACCAATTGTTGTGCGTCTAAGTGGTGTGCACGAGGAAGAGGGAAGAAATATGCTTGCTGATGCGGGAATTCATGCATTTGCAGATATGAGGCATGCAATTAAAAAACTTAAGGAGATAGGGGAGGGATTGCAATGAGTGTGATAGTGGATGAGAATACGAAAATAGTAGTGCAGGGAATAACAGGGCATCAAGGTTCCTTTCACAGTGGTGAGATGATAAAGTTCGGTGCTAAAGTTGTTGCTGGTGTAACTCCGGGAAAGGGGGGTACGACCGTGCATAACGTGCCTGTATATGATACTGTTGAGGAGGCAATGGTTCATGAACCTAATGCCACAATGATCTCTGTGCCCGCAAGATTTGTGAAGGATGCTGCATTTGAAGCCATGTATAATGGAATACACATTGTTTACATTCTCACTGAAAAAGTGCCTGTGCATGATGCCCTTGAAATCGTCACCTATGCAAGAAATCATGGCCACATTATAATAGGCCCAAACGGCCCGGGTATAACAGTTCCGGGAAAAACGAAGATTGGGATAATGCCAAATCACATATTCCGTGAGGGTAAAGTTGCTGTGGCTTCGAGAAGTGGCACACTCACCTACGAGATAGTTAATGCCTTGACGCAAAGTGGCTATGGTGAGAGTGTAGTTATTGGGCTTGGTGGAGATAGAATAACGGGATTGAATTTTGTGGATGTACTTGAACTCTTTGAAAAGGATGAGGATACCGAAGCAATAGTGTTAGTGGGTGAGATAGGTGGAACTGCAGAAGAAGAAGCGGCAGATTACATAAAGAAAAATGTGAGCAAGCCCGTTGTGGCTTACATTGCAGGTCGTTCAGCGCCTCCGGGCAAGAGAATGGGCCATGCAGGTGCCATAATCACAAGGGGAAAAGGTACAGCTGATAGCAAGATAAAGGCGTTCAACGAAGCAGGCGTGCCCGTTGCGGAATTTCCTTGGGATATCCCGCAGACGCTGAAAAAGGTTTATAAGTAAAATCATCTTTCGACAATATTTTTCTTTTATAAGGAATTTCTAGAATTTTTTCTTTTCTAATCTAGTAATGGAGACTTGTTTTGATTACTATAGGATGAATCATCCTCACCATTTCTGTACTGACCCTATATTTAAATATGCCTGTTACATAATCTTATTTATGCTCACCTTCGTAGGCTTGGGATTGCACGATGTGGATGACTTAACACTTCGTGGGAAAAAAGCCATAGAGAAGGCAGATGTGATATTTGCGGAGTTTTACACCTCGCATCCTGTCGGAATGGTTCCAGAGGATGTGGGAAGATTACTTAAGAAAGATATAAGAATTCTTACTCGGGAAGAGGTGGAAAAAGGAGAAATAATAATCGAAGAAGCAGCAAGAAAAAATGTGGTTCTTTTGGTGGCAGGAGACCCTATGATTGCTACAACCCATGTTTCCCTTAGAGTAATGGCTGAAGAACAGGGGATAAAGACGAACATTGTGCATAATGCATCAATAGTCACCGCTGCTCCCGGATTTTTGGGATTGCAACAGTACAAATTTGGTAGAACTGTTTCTCTTCCTTTCCCGCAGGAGAATTACTTTCCCACAAGCGCATACGATTTCATCCGTGAAAATGCTCATCGGGGATTGCGAAGGAGATTATGGGAAAAGAGCAAATCTCCAGAGTGGAAAAAGAAATACTCGCATAGAAATATAGTGGAACCCGTGTTCCACTCCTTCAAAAGATTAGTCGGAGATTACATATTCTCCCGCTCTTTATCTTCTGCTTCTAAGCTCCTTCTTTTCAAAGTCCTCGCTTATGACCTCTATGTGTAGTTTTACTCTATTTTTATCTCCCTTTTTCCATGTTTTCTGAGAAATTCAACTTACCCCTGTGGAGGAAAAATATTTGAACCTGCTTGCAGCTCTATCAACTGCATCAGTTTTTGTTTATATTCTTTTCGCAATATTGTAT
>WALH01000047.1 GCA_015522935.1 DHVE2 group archaeon
ATATTTGATATTTTTTTCAATCTCCCTTATTGCAGATTCAATATGGTCATCATATTCCACTTTTATTTTAGGTCTTCTGAAATCATTTATCCTTCTCAACAAATCATTAATTTTTTTGGTTACTGGATTGATTCTAACAACCGGAACTCCGAGAATGTTTTCAAGAAGAGTCCTGTTTATCTTTATGCCTTTCTTCTCCGCATCTTCATTGAAATTCAGAGCAAGAAGCATTGGAACTCCCAACTCCGCAAGCTGAAGGGTCATAATCAAATTTCTTTCTAATGCTGTTGAGTCAACAATCTGAATTACAAAATCATAATCTCCTTCAAGAACGATTTTATCTGTCACTTTCTCCTCCTCACTTGTGGGAGTTAAACTGTATGAGCCGGGGGTATCTATAAATATGCATTCTGTGCTTTTTATAATAGTTTTACCTTGCATAATATCCACTGTTGTTCCAGGATAATTTGATACAATTACCTTTGCATTCGTTATGGCGTTTAAAAGGCTTGATTTCCCTGCATTAGGCTGACCAAGTAGCAGGACCTTCATTTTTCACCCCCAATATGTATTTTTCAAGTTCTCTATCCAATATTATGAGCCTTCCATCAATCTCCAGTATTATTCCATCCTTTCTGATTTTGATTATTGAGAATTTTTTGCCTATGCTTATTCCCACACCCATAATACGGGACAGAATTCTTGGATTCTCGATCTCAAGAAGTGCTATCATTCCTTCTTCTCCCTCCTCAAATTTATTAATGGGAACTGCATTTTTTCCAAGAGTTTTTGCCTCTTCAATATATCTTCCACTAAGATGCTCCAATGAATGTGCAGTGCGATGTCCGAAAATATTTTCAACCATTTTATGATAATTGTAAATGATCTCTGCCGCCTTCTCTCCCTTCTCGGTCAAAATTATTTCTCCTTTTTTAAAATTAATCAAATCCTTATTTTCAAGTTCTTTTATCGCCTCTTTAACATCCTCTTTTCCAACCTTGCTATCCTCTATTACATCCTCTATCGTGGGATTATTTTTCTCCTTTGCTAACCGTAAAATGTCCTCCATTAGAAAACGAAGATAACTTATTTTCATTCGCATCACTCACAGCACTTATAATGATATGGGAGTATGTGAGTATGGTTTTTAAAATTATCTCTCAGGTTCATCTGTACAGAAGAATGATATCTCCTACATTCGCATTGATATCCTCTGCAATAACAGGACATTTGACCATTAGCATGTAAAATATACCTTGAAATTCACTCAAACCTTCGTAATTTCCCTGGCCCTTTGAAATTGTTAAATCATGCTCCTTAATCCAACTCTTCACTTCGGGAGAATTCCTTTCATAACCGATTTCTCCATTTGAAATGTATCTTATATCGTTAATGAGTTTATCCAAGCCAATGTATTTTACATCCTCCAATGTGGCATCGTTGATTATTGGCCCTGCTTTAACAACCAATGTTATTTTATAATCTTTTATTTCTTTAATTTTCTCAATTAGAAGTTTATCAAAAACAATCTCACCTGCATTATCCGCAAAATAAAGAATGCTCTTTGCATTTTTCAGAATCTTCTTGAAGAGGGGATAATCATCATATGCAAATTTTTTATGAAGTACTTCATTTACCGTTTTCTCTATATTGTATTCTTCTAATGCTCCAAAATCTATTATGTTTCCCGCGATTGCAATCCGTATAGCAGTTCTCAACGGATCATCACTTTCATCTACAATTTTTTTCAATTTAGGATAAAGAGAAAGGGCTTCATCATTGCTCTTTTTCTTCACTTCTTTGTAAGGATCCCCCCTTGCGTATTTTCTTGCTATTTTGTGTGCAATATGTGCAAGTTCCGGTGGTGTTTTACTCCATTCCTCTTTGAGTAAAGCATTCATACTTTCTCTCAAAATCTTTTCCTGAATCTCAGGGGGAAGATGAGAATACTGGGAAGCTCTTAATACCTGCCTGAGGATGCATGGTATACAATCCAATCTGGCTTTCATACAGGAGCATGGAGTTTAAATAAAAAGACTTTTTTCAGTTTGGTTTTTCTATTATAACCACGAACTTCCCCATTTTTGTCCAACAAAACTTAAATTTGTATTTTCCTTCTCCTCCTTATGAAAACCATAAAATTAGGTGGAGAAATTGATAGGCTCCTTCCCGAAGGATTGCCAATAAACACATCCACACTTGTAAGTGGGCCAGGAGGTTCTGGGAAGCCATTGATCGGGTATCTGTTTGCCTCGGGATGGCTCAGGAATGGCGGGAATATGATTTTCATTCTTACAAGTACAAGTCTGGAATACTTGAAAAACACGATGAAAATACTTGGATGTGATTTAAATGAATATTCTAACAGAGTATTTTTCATAGAACTTGAGCCACAGATTGGGGATATAGAAAAAATAAAAGAGGAGCATATAAAAGCAAATTTTGTCAAGCCAGAAATATGGGATGAAATGTTAAAAATTGCAGATAATTATTTAAAAAAAGATGGTGGAATTGGAACGATGGTATCTGCAGCTGCATTGAATTTACTGTTTTTCTCGCCCACTTATGGAAAGGAAGTCCACAAAAAAATAAAGAAGATTTTGAGAGAGGATAAGAGAAAGACATATTTCTTTACTGTAAACAGTGATGCATTTAAAAATCTTGTTGAAGAACTTGAAAACGAAGCGGATAATCTCATGTTCAGCAGGATGGAGAAACCGATGACTCTCTATCTCAAAATTGCAAGAATGGAGGGAGTTTCATTTATTAAAGAAGAAGTGAAGGTACCTCTTTCTAGGGAAATATTGGAAGAGATAAAGAGAGAAGCGGAAAGGGGAAAGAAAGATTTAATTCCAGCAATACAGAGGATATGAGATATGAAAATGAAAGTTAGATAAGGAGGAATGAAGATGGTAAAAATAGGAATAATAATATGCGATCGTTATCGTAACTGTGCAGGAGGAAAGTGCTTTAGGGCTTTGAGAGAGAGAAAAGGTGCCTTCAGCATCTATAAAAACGAAGAAGTAGAGGTGGTGGGATACACCACCTGCGGTGGTTGCCCCGGAGGGAACATAGAGTATGCGCCTGCAGAGATGAAAAAGAATGGTGCTGAGGTGATTCATCTTGCAACAGGCTTTTTAGTTGGATATCCGCCTTGCCCATGGATTGATTACTTTAAGAAGTTTATAGAGGAAAAATATGGATTGAAGGTGGTACTTGGAACTCACCCCATCCCGCAAAAGTATTATATTACCCATACCGCTCTTGGAACATGGAACTCGGAGGAATGGAAAGAACGCTTAAAGTATGTTATGTGTGATGAAGAAACACGCAAGGATTATGATTAAAGGTGAATAGAAATGAAAATAGGATTGATTGTGAATCCCATAGCGGGAATGGGCGGAAGCGTGGGATTGAAAGGAACAGATGGAGAGGCGTATAGAAAAGCAATAGAATTAGGCGCAAAACCAGTCACGCCAGGAAGAATTGAAGAAACATTAAACCTGATAAACAGGAAAGATGTTTTCTTTTTTGTCGCCCCCGGAAAAATGGGTGAGGATTACATTAAAAAGTTCAAATTCAATTATGAAGTTGTTGGTAAAATAGGTGAAGAAACCACTTCTGAGGATACAAAGAGGATAGCGAGAGAAATGGTTGAAAAAGGAATTCAACTTTTAATTTTTGTGGGTGGTGATGGAACAGCGAGAGATATTGCAGATGCAGTAGATTTGAAAATTCCAGTGATAGCAATTCCTTCTGGTGTGAAGATGTTCAGTTCTGTATTCGCTTTATCGCCTCATGCTGCAGCGAGGATGATTGATGAGTTCAATGGTGAATGTGAAGAGAAAGAAGTACTGGATATTGATGAAGATGCATTCAGAGAAAATAAATTATCAGCGAGATTGTATGGGTATTTAAAAGTTCCAAAAATTAAAGATCTCCTTCAGAAAGGCAAAGAAGCTTCAAATGTAAGCAGAAGTGCAGAGGAAAACAAAAGAGAAATTGCTAATTATGTAGTTGATAATATGGAAAATGACATCCTTTATATTCTTGGTCCTGGAACGACTGTAAAAGCAATTACCGATAAATTGGGTGTGGAAAAAACACTATTAGGAATAGATGCAGTTTACAATAAAAAATTAGTTGGTAGGGATTTAAATGAAAAGGGTTTGCTGGAATTAATAGACAAATACAAAAATGCGAAGATTATTGTTACGCCAATTGGTGGAAATGGATTTATATTTGGAAGAGGAAGCAAGCAGTTTACGCCTGAAATTTTAAAGAGAGTTGGAAAAGAGAATATAATTGTTGTTGGAACAAAGGATAAAGTATTCAAATTGGAATGCTTGAGAGTTGATACAGGGGATGTGGAAGTGGACAAAGAGCTGAGCGGATATATGAAGGTAATAACTGGAAATAAAGAGGAATTGATTATGGAGGTAAGATATTGATAAGATTGAACTTGAATGAAAATCCATATTCGCCTTCAGAGAATGTTATAAATGCAGCAAAAAAAGGGTTGGAAAAAGCGAATAGATACTGTGATTTTGAATTAATGGATGAGTTTAAGAAAAATCTTGAAAGTTACACAGGAATTCCCAAAGACAGAATAATTATCGCCCCGGGCTCAGATTTTTTGCTCAGAGAATTGATTCACACATTTGCCACAGATAGAAAAATAATAATGGTAAATCCATCATTTTTCCCCGCTTTAGAATGCGCAAAGGCACATGCAAAAAAATTGATAAGAATTCAGTTGGTGCCACCAGATTTTAATTTGAATTATGATCTGATTATTAATGAGAGTAAAGAAAAATCGCTGATAATAATTGACAACCCCAATAATCCAACAGGCAAGAGAATTTTGAAAAGGGAAAAAGTAAAAGAAATTCTTGAAAATGATGCATTATTGCTTGTAGATGAAGCATATTATGAATTCTCGGGGTACACTTTTGCAGATTTGATTGAAGAATATCCAAATTTGGGCATAACAAGAAGCATGGATAAAAGTTTCTCACTTGCAGGATTCCGTCTGGGCTACCTTCTTGGAGGAGATTATTTTAAAGAGGCACTATCTGATTTTATAACATTTCTGCCAAGGGCATCTGTGTATGCGGGAATTGAAGCACTAAAAAATAATGAGTATATGAAAGAGAACATCAAAAAGATAATAGATGAACGGGAAAGAATGAAAAAAGAATTGAAAAATCTTGGATTTGAAGTATTTGAAAGTGAGGCAAATTTCATTCTTATAAAGGGCAAGATACCTGATTTAGGGGAAAAATTGAGGGATAGGGGGATATTAATAAGAGATTTATCACGCGAATGGTTCTCAGGATTTTACAGAATAACTGTAGGAAAAAGAAACGAGAATGATTTACTTTTAAATTCCCTGAGAGAGATTACGGAGAATTGAGGAAAATAACATATTTTTTGCAGATTTGAGAAAATCTATGAAAATCTCCAAGTTTGAGATATTTTACTGCATTATCAATATCCACAATTTTCATTGATGCAACATGAGTTATTTTAGTACCTTTTAAAAATTCCGGCAAGACCTGAGAGGTTGGACCTGTGAGAATTATAAATTTTGCATTTTTTCCCTGTTCCAAAATCATATCAATAGTTCCATTTACAAGAGTTGAACCGCTGATCAACACAGCATCCATTTCCGGCAATAATTGATATTCTAAAGAATCACTAAGAATATTCTCGCCCCACAATTTTTGATTTCTTTCAAAAACATAGAGAGCATAACCCCTATTTTTCAGCTCTTTTGCAATTGGAGGAATGTTTCCTATTAACGCTATTTTTAAATTTTTAAAATCTTTAATGATTTCTATTGCATCCATATATTTCGCATTGCTCAGATCAATATAATACTGCGATACTGCATTCATAGCGGCGAGAGCAAAGGTTCTTTCAATTATATTCAAACTATTAGCCTTGCTGATAAATTCCTCAACGCTTATTTTCTCAATTTTATTTTTATAACTTCCTACCTCTTCAGGCAAGGTCATTGCAACTCCCATCGCTTTTCCTTTCTTTCCTCTTATCACGACGTATGTGTATGGAAGGGCGAAAGAAAAATCCTCTATTTTGAATTTCTCATCTATCATTTGAATTATTTTCTCCTTTATTTGAGAGAGCATACCCTGCAATAGAAGACCAATATTTAAATTCTTTATTTTCAAAATGTTCTCTTTTTTCTTTCTGGAGTGGATACAGAAAGAATTACAGAAAATACAACAGTGCCCAAACTCCTATTGGAACGATGAAATTATCCACATCTTTAGGTGAGATAGCTTCTAATATCACAGCCACCGTTGCTGCTATGCAGCTCTTAAAGATGTAAGGATTGCCGAAGAATGCAAGTCCTAACAGTGCAGAGGCTACCAAAGTGGCTAAGAAAACTCCGGTGGAGCCTTCCAAACTCTTTTCTCTTCCAAGCAACTGATAGTGATGCTTTCCGTAATATTTTCCCACAACGGGCGCAATACCATCTCCAAAACCCACAGAGGCTATAGCCGCCACACCTGCAAAACTTCTGTATCCTAAAAAAGTCAGGATTATCAGCATGAGGGGAAAGAACATCACGCCTAAGAGAAGTTCCTTTGGATTGCCCGTTCGTGTCATGCTCTTAACCGTGGGGTCATTCTTATCCTTGGTGAGTGCTGTAAAAACAAGGAGAAGAACCCAGATAGCAGGAGTTATCATAAATATGTACTTCCCCCATGGAGTTGTATAAAAGAACCAGAAGATTACGAGTCCACCAGCCCACATATGCACGATTTTCCTGGATATATCCTGTGGAAGTCCCCTGTCAACGGCAAAATTCATTAAGATTACAATTGTAAAAGTGTAGATAAATTCGGCAACGCCTATCCCTACATCAAGATAGAGAGCCATGACTATCCCTCAATCACAGTTCCAACATTCTCGCCTTGAAGGGCTTTTGTGAGGGTACCATCCTTACGGAGATTTATGATTCGTATTATCGTGCCTTTGAGCCGCAGAGCCTCCTCTATCTTGTTTCTCATTCCTCCAGAGAAATCTCCGTTCTCCCAGAACTTCAGATTCATGATATTCTGATGGGATATTTGGCTTATCACCCTTCCATCCTGGTCAAGAATACCGTCCACATCTGTGCCGTAAATTATTTCTTCTGCTTTTAATTTTATAGCAAGCTCTGTGGCAATGGTATCTCCGGAAATAACCGAGAGCCCTAAAGAAGTGTCTATGGCACCGTCTCCATGAAGAACCGGAATGAAACCCTTCTCAAGGAATTCCTTTACAATGCGTGCATCAAGGAATGTTATATGCCCCTTATCTGCCCTTGCAACATCCGGCAGTGATATTTCCACAGCAGGGTGTCCATGCTCTGTGAGTTTCAAAATAATCTCCTTGGTTATCTCACTCACCTTCGCTCGAAGATGCGCCCATTCCCATGCGTTGCCTTGGAATCCTAAATGCAGATTGTATTCTTTCGCAAGTTTATGACCAATGTAACCAACGCCGTGAATAATGATGTACCTTCCATTTTTCAGTTCCATGGCAACTCTCTCTGCAACTTCACTCACATAGTTTTTTCCACTTTTTTTATCTGTGAGCGCCGAGCCTCCGATTTTGATTATCCTCATTTAAGATACGGAAAGATGCCATTCATTAAAAATTTACCTCTGCTCGGTTGCATTATGTGAAGAGAGAGTTGAGTTATGCAAAAGGTAGAAAATTATAAGTATTTTTACAGATATCCTAATCTATGGAGGCAAAATGCAGAGTACTCACATTCCTTCCCAACCTTGAGTATATAAAACTCAAGAGAGGAGAAGAGGGAGTAAAAAATGTTATGCTTGAATTGTGGAAAAGAGGATATCACTATGATTTCAGAAAGATGAAAAAGACGGATTGGGTACCTGTAGTGGTAAGAAAGGAGTTTTTAGAGGTTGTTATGGATGTTCTTGGCTGGGATGAGAGAAATATATACGAGATGGGCTTGAATGCTCCAAGGATATCTCCAGTTATCAAACTCTTTTTCGGACTTTTTCTCAGCATGGAAAGAGCATTTAAAGCTGCTCCAGATATGTGGAAGGCACATTATTCATCTGGAACTCTTCGTGTTGGCGAGTACCGAGATGGGCACGGTACAATAATCCTTGAAAATTTTGATATTAGCCCAATTTTCTGTGAATATCTTAAGGGATATTTCACAGGCGTGGCGAAGCTTACAAAAGCAAAGAATTTAAGAGTTGAAGAGACAAAATGCACATTTAAAGGGGATGAATATCACGAATACACTTTTGACTGGAAGCCATGAATTAATTTTTCTCATTATCCTCCATGATACTCATTGAGGCAAAACTTTAATATAGAACATCTTTTTATGACTGTGATAGGATGATAGATAAGCTTCCAGATATATGCGATAATATTGGTGCTGCGATCACACTTATAGATGATAACTACAAAATTTTGGATATTAATCATGAGCTCGTATGGAAGGGGAAAGTAACCAAAGAATTTGCAGTTGGCAAAAACTTCCTGAATTTCTTTCCGGGGGAACACAGAGAAAAAGTAAAGGAGATGTTAGAAAATGTAAGGAAAAAGGGAATGGGGAGGGGAGTGGCGATCCTAAATTCTCCCTCTGGAAAGAATTTCTGGATATATCTCAGATTATCAAAAATAGATGGGGGTTTTGTTGTAACCATAGTGGATATAACCAAGATGGTTAATGAACATATAGAGCTAACGGAGAGACATGAGGAATTGGAAATGGTAAACAGGTTCGTGAAGGAGATAAGCAGTACCTTGGATATTGAAGAAATTTGCGATAAGGCATACGGAGAGCTTTCCAATATTGTCAAAAATATGGATGCTTTCATAATATCACTTGTGGATGAGGATAAAGGGGGGATATGGGCAGAATATGTTGTAGGCGAGGGGAAGAAATACGAAAAGAGGAAATTCCCCCTGAGCGATAAGGATACTCTATCGGGGTGGGTTGCAATACACAGAGAAGAATTATACATAAGGAACATCAATAGGGATAAACTTCCCTCGCACTACAAGCTCATTGGCACTCCCATGCTCACCTGGCTGGGTATTCCCATGATACATGGAAAACATGTGTTAGGAGTGCTCAGTGTGCAGAGCAGGAAAGAGAGTGCATTCTCTGAGAGAGATATTAGACTTCTTCGTCTTATAGCGGGACAGCTTTCCATAGCCATTTCCAATGCGATTATCCACAGGAATCTGAGGAGAAGTGAGGAACTGTACCGCACCTTGGTGAACAACAGTTTAATAGGAATTGTAACAGTGGATGCGAATGTTAAGTTAACCTTTGTAAACAGAGCGTTTGCGGATATGTTAGGATATAAGCAAGAGGAGATGATTGGAAAAACCATCTATCAGTTTGCCACAAAGAAAGGCAGGATTTCTCTGAGTAAAGGTCATGAAAGAAGGGTGAGGGGACTCACGGATACCTATGAAGCAGAACTGAGAAGGAAAGATGGTTCAAAGGTTCCCGTAATAATATACGCTTCGCCACTTAAGGACGGAAAAGGAAATATAACAGGATCAATAGGGGCAATAGCCGATATTTCACAGATAAAGAAAATGGAGAACAAACTGAGAGAATCAAATGATTTCTTTAAACTTCTCCTTCATGTGATTGGCCACGACCTGAAAACCCCTCTATCGGTTATATCGGGATATGCGGAGCTCATAACCGAGGAGCCAGACCCTGAATATGGAAAAGAGATAAAACGTGCGGTTGACCTTGCCAGCATTATAATCTCCGATATCCGCCTTCTTCTTCGCATGGAAATGAGCGGGAATGGCAACGTAAGAGAAGAGTACTCTCTCAAAGAAGTGATGATGGATACAGTTGCCATAGTGAGAGAAAAGTACCCTGAGGCAAAGATTGAAATTAGCGGAGAAGAGGAAAAGCTCTGCGGAAGTAAATTACTCATGCGCGAAGCATTGGTGAACATTATGCTGAACGCATTCCAGTATGGCAGCACAGAGGTGAAAATAACATCTGAGAAAAAAGATGGAAAAATCATTCTGAAGCTTGCAGATAACGGTTCCGGCATAAATGATGAGAGAAAGAAAAAAATATTTGAGCCATTTTTGAAATTTGAAGCAGGTGGTTCAGGATTGGGATTGCACATAGTGAAGAAAGTTATATCCCTTCATCACGGCAAAATCTGGGTGGAGGATAACACTCCGAAAGGCAGTGTATTCATTATTGAATTACCAATTGGGAATAAATGCGAATGAAGAATTGAAAATAAAAGAATGGAAACACTTATTTTGATTTATTATATCTGGGAAAATCATGGAACTCTTGCCTATTCACATATACATTCTTCTTCATATAAAAAGGGCAAATGTGGAGTATGCAAAGATGATCTCAAAGATGACTGATTTGGATATTGACGAGATAAATAAAGCAATAGAAGATTTAATGAAATTGGGCTATCTTGAAAGAGATAGCGGGTCAGCAATTAAGAGAAGCAGGGCAAGATTCAAGAGAGCGAAGGAAGTCCACAAACATCATACATACTATAAATTATCAAGAAAGGGAGAACTGTTTGTGAGAGAAATAGATGAGAAATACCTCAAGCGATATTTTGATGCTCTTTTGGGAACAGAGGGTTCAAAAATAATCCAATCACTCTTCTCTAAGAATGTCAAACCCCTCAATTTAGATAAAGATATTATTGAGAAACTTCGATTTTATAAATTATTAAGCAAATCTGGGAGAACAACAAAATTTTTTAAAATGTTTATGAGATTTGCAGGAATAAATCACCCAATAACCTTCACGCATGATGCTTTGAATATTAGATAAACATCCTTGTTTTTTTCAATACCCAAAAGTTCCATTGAGTTAGGAGTTATCACAGTTCTCAATTTTATTCCAGCATCAACTGTGAGCCATACAAGATTACCACGCCGAATAACATCTATGATTTTTCCTTTTAGAATATTTCTTGCGGAGGAGAATATTTTGTAGGGGGATACTATTATTTCCTCAGGCCTTATGGATACGATCACAGAACCGTGAGATTTATCAGGAGTATACAGAGTTACACCGTTGCAATTTAGAACGCTTAAATTCCCTTTTTTACCCACTGCTCTGCATCTCAGCACATTTGTTGAAACGAAATTGGCAATAAATTCATTCGTGGGTTTTCTGAAAATATCATCCGGGGTTCCAATCTGAAGTATTTTTCCATTCTTCATAATCACAACTTTGTTGGCAAGAACAAAAACATCCTCAAAGTCATGGGTTATCTGAATAACCGTGGTCTCATATTCTTTCATTACATCTTTAACTAATTTTCTCATCTTCTCTCTTGTTTTCACATCAAGCGATGAAAATGGCTCATCCATAAGCAGAATTTTCGGCTTGACTACTAATGCTCTTGCAATTGCAACTCTCTGCTGCTCCCCCCCGCTGAGTGTAGTTGGGTTTCGGTAAAGGAGATGTTTAATATCTAAAACTTTTGCTATATGCTTAACTTCTTTTCTTACTTCTCCATCATTATTTATTTTCTTTCTCAATCCATAAGCAATATTATTATAAACATTCATATTTGGAAAGAGCATGTAATCCTGATAAACCATGCTTATACCTCTCTTTTCAGGAGGTAATGATGTTATATCTTCATTTCCCATGTAAATTCTTCCCTGCTTAGGCGTGTGGAATCCTGCAATTGTCTCAAGAAGAATTGTTTTTCCACTACCTGTTGGACCAATTATTATCAGGTAATCTCCCCTTTCCACCTCAAATGATGCACTTTCAACTTTAAATTCGCCGAATTCTAAGCTTAAGTTTTCAACTCTTAACAGCATTTAAGCCCTCCAATTTTTCAAATATGGCAATTGCGATGAATGATACTATTATCAGAACTATGCCACTTGTTATGGCCATCCCAAGATTTCCATAGGACATATTGAGGTAGAGAGCTATTGGTAGAGTTTCTGTGTTCATATATGACCCCCCGGCAAGAATTAGCACGGCTCCAAAAGCGCCCATGCACCTTGCAAATGCTATTATTGTGGATGCAAACAAACCCTTCTTTGCAAGGGGTAGGGTGATCTTTGTAAATGTTTCAAATTCTCCGTAACCAAGACTTCTTGACACCAACTCATATCTTCTATTAACTCCTTCAAATGCCGAGTATATTATTCGGGTTGAATATGGAAGTGCAGTGAATATCTGTGCAACAACAATGCCCAATTTTGTAAAAACAATTTTCAACCCAATAATCTCAAAGGATCTTGATACGTATGTATTTCCAAAAAATAGAAGCAACGATAGACCTAAAACCAATTCTGGAAATGCCATTGGTAGGTCAATTACTGATTTCACAATACTTTTACCAAAGAATGAAAAACGGGAGAGTGCATATCCTATGGGAATCCCGAGAAGCATTACTATGGCGCTTGATACTGCTGCGGTTATTACTGAGAGTTTAAGAGAAAAAATCATCTCAGGCGAAGTCATGGATTTCCAAATCTCCTGTGGGCTGGGGACAAAAAATAAAAAAGCTATAGCGATAAATAAAATTGCTGTGAAAAGAGCGGCTAAAATTATGCAAAAACCTTTGAAACTCAACTTTCCTGACAAGGCTCAAACCCCCATTTTTCCCAGACATCTTTATGTTCGTAGATAAAATTGTTGAACTCAACGGCTATTTGATAATTTCCATCTTCATTGGCATGAGTCGCCACAGCGGTTGGAATGGTTTTAATTATATTTTGCTCAGCTGGAATGTGAACAACCTGTATTTTTCCCTTTGCTTGAGACCATGTGGTTAAATCCTCCCATATTATCGCTGCATCAGCCTGTTTTGTGGCAAGATATATCAGGAGTTGATTAACTGTAGGTGTAAATGTTATCACATTCTTACTGACATTTTCCCACAAATTATTTTTCTCAAGTATTTTTTTGGAAACTCTACCGATGGCTGGCCCTTTGGGATCGCCAAGTACAACTTTAACTCCTCTTTTTGCAAGATCATTTAGAGATGTGATATTTTTTGGATTTCCATTTGGAACTGCAATCACGGGGATGTGGTAGGTTATATTTTTAACGGTATCCGCAAATAAGTATCCACCTTTTACACCCTCTTCGGTATAATAATATGCACCGGGTATGAACACGTCGCATCCCGTTGTTTCAAGAATTCCAAATATCTCTGCACTCCCACCATAATGCACCTCCACTTTAACTCCCGTTTTATTCTCAAAATCATCAATTAATTCGTTCATGGGTTTAATCAGTCCTGCTCCAGCGCAGATGCTTAGTGTTTTTTCTGTATTATTTGTGTAGAAGAACCAGCCTGCACCAACTGCGCCAAGGATTATTATTGTACTGAGTATTATCCACATTTTGTTCATAGTGACCACCGTTATGCTTGATTGGGAATAACGATGAAATATTTAAATTTTGCTAAGGAAAAAAATTAATTTATTTTTTAATAGGTCATTCTCTTTTTCTTTTTTCTGTATTTCCATACCCACCATACTACTACAGGGAGTATTATAAAGGACATCATATCTCCAGTGTCTCCTGCAAATGCAAGGACATCTGCAAAATTTTTCACACCTGCAAGATAGACAATTAAAGATGGAATGGTGGTAAGACTCCATGCATAAACTTTTTTCATTCTTAGAAATTCGATGGTGTTGCTCTGCTGTGCAAGACCTATACCTATGAAACTTGTGGTAATTGCAATAAACGGAATGATATTCCCTATTAAGTAGCCTGAGTAGCCATATATCTCGCTTAGTCCCTGTGTGGCAATCTGTGGGGTATCCTTTCCAAAGGCAAGTAAGAACATAGCCATGAAAAACCCGTAAATTAACGTTGGAATGAGAAATGATAATATTACGATACTCTTAGTTTTATCATAATCTCCAATTGCCTTATACACATCCGGGATTACAGTATGACATCCAAGAGCAAAGATGGATATGCCCATCATTGATAACATCCCAGCAAGATTGAAATAAAGAGCATTAGATATTTTCGCATACGGTATGAGCATACCCATAACACCTATGAAAAGTGCAAGCATGAAATAGTACATCATAAGTTCTGCTCTTCCGCTCGCCTGAAGGCCACGATATATCAGAAATGAAGAGAAGACCCAAAATATTAAAGCCCCTAAATTTTCATCAATGCCGAAAAGTTGTGCGAAAACATTTCCCATCCCTGCAATGTACGCTAAAAGCGCACCAAAGCTCATGAGAGTAATACTCAGATACATAGTCCACCCTCCCCATTTCCCCAATATTCTCTCAGTTATTGTGCTCATCTGTGCTCCATTCATACTGTGTGATATTTTAAGAACTATGAGTGCAGTAAACAGCATTAAGAGCATTACCCCAAAGAGGATAACTGTGGCAGGAATCAATCCCACTTGCGAGGCTGCATAAGGAAGTCCTAACACTCCTGCACCTATCTGTGTCCCAACTAAAATTGCAAGGCCTTCTTTGGGAGTTATCTTTACTTTCTCTACTCGAATGATTGTTCTTCTCAGCACAACTCTTCTCTTCTCTTTTTTAATATGAATCAAAAGCAACTCTCTTCTCTTTCTTCTTCTCCTTATTTTCTTGATATGCGCATAGTACTCCGCTGTGTTTCCACGGGTGACCATTTCTACCTCTCTGGATTATTCCTTGGGAATAACTATCGCTGTTGTGGTGTCTATAACCCCTTCAATTGTGTATATTTTTGGGAGTATAACCCTCGTGAGTTCCCTGAGATTTGAGGCTTCAACACGAATGATAGCATCATAGGGACCCGTTACTGCATTTGCCTCTTTTACATTCTTCACCTCTTTTCTTATTTCCTTCAACACCTTTTCAACTTTATCTATTTCTGCTGTTAGAAGTACGTAAGCTTCTATTTTCTCGTTCATATTTCCCCTGCATGAATATGATGTATTTAATTCTTGGTTATGAAAGCTTGTATTTATCCCATCTGAATCGCCTGCTCTCTCAATGCTGGAATTTTCTTGTAAAATCTTTAGTTATGGTCACCTATGAGTGATTAGAAAAACTAAGAATAGATTTTTCTCAGGGCATCTTCCGCCGCCTTTAAGGTTGCAGGTGCCGTGGGTGCAGGGGTTAAAAGGGGATGCGTTCCTATCTGAAGCGTGGCATATCTGGCTGCTGTGTATCCACTCTCAATAGCAAAGCCCATCAGATTTATTATTTCTCCCACAGTATTACCACCGGCGATCTGTGCCCCCAAGAAAAAACCTCCTTGTTTAGTAAATAATAATTTTACATAAATCTTTTTTGTTTCCGGCAATGTTCCTGGATGTTTATCAGTAGTCTCGCTTCTTCCTACTACATACTCAAAACCTTCTCTTTTTGCCTGTCTCTCAATTAATCCTGCAGCCCCCAACGCAATATCTCCCACCTTGGTGGCAAAGATCCCCAAAGTCCCCCGGAATTGTTTGAACGCCTTAATCTTATAGAGATTTGCTCCTGCAATTCTTGCTTCAGCAGCGGCTACGGATGCGAGCATAACGGGTTTCTCCTCTCTGGTGAAAAAATCTCTCTTTTCAGCACAATCTCCAACAGCAAAGATGTCTGGATGAGATGTTCTCATATATTCATCAACTACAATTCCATTTTTGCTCACTTTTAAGCCTATTTTTTCTGCAAGTTTGGTATTTGGTTTTGCTCCAGTAGAGATGAGAGTCAGATCACTCTTGATTTTATTTCCAGAATCCAAAATAACACTATCTTCTTTTATTTCAACAACTTTGGCATTTGTGTAAACGTGTACCCTATTTTTCTTCAGTTCTTCTTCTGCCATCTCACAGAAACCATCGTCAAAGGATGTGTACAGAACATGCGGGAGCATTTCAATTATACTCACCTTTTTTCCTATCTTTCGTAGTTCATCTGCAAACTCCACACCTATGAACCCCCCACCTATTATGGCTATATCCTTGCTTTTATCTACCTTTTTTAGTAATTCTTTTAGATATGCAGGATCCTTTCGAACATAAAATACATTCTTCCTATCAATTCCTTCAATAGGTGGCTTCACGGGTATTGATCCGGTCGCAAAAACAAGTTTCTCAAACTTTATGTTTCCATGATTTTTACTTATCGCCTCTTTCTTCTCCAGATTCACATCTTCAATTTCATCAATAATTATTTTAACATCATTATTTATTAGAATTTCATCTGAAATTAAATTTTTTTCCACCGACTTTAATGTTCCAAAAATATAAGGAATTCCACAGGGTATCACAACTCTTCCTTCTCTCCTCACAATCACAACTCTTTTCTCTGGATAATTCCGCTTTGCTGACAATGCCGTAACTATTCCAGCCGGCCCACCTCCTATTATAAGTACCTCCGTTTTCATCTTCGGCATCTCCTTTCATCTATAGATTTTACAGATACAAGTATTAGGAGGTATATATAATCCTTTTGGTAGACCATTCTCTTTTTTGCATCCTGTAAATATGAGTATGTATACCACCTTAATTTATCCCATCTGAATGGCCTGCTCTCTTAACTCTCCCCTTTCAAATCTGTATGGATCATAGAAATCCATGGGCAAATCGCTCTTTCCATGAAGTATTATATCCACTATTCCCTTCGTTGCTGCTGGAGCAAGCATGAATCCATGGCCTGAGAAGCCGGCAGCTATATAGTAGCCATCATACTCCCTTACCTTTCCTATCACAGCATTGTGATCTGGAGTTTCAGCATAATAGCCAGCCCACTGCCTTATTAAAGGAATATACTTGAGCGCTGGGATTATGTGAGTAAAATTTTTGGCGATTTCCCTCATAAATTTGTACGTTGTTGTTAAGTCCCATGTTGGGCCATACTTCAAATCAATTCCTCCAATCACTCCGCCAGATGTAACTTCCTGCGTGAGATACGCACCACCGTATTTGAAAGATATCACCATTGGTTTTATCTCATCGTATTTGAAAGGTTCGGTGATAACTGCCTGATGCTTGTATGGTTCTATTGGAAACTTGAGTCCTAATTTCTCATTCAAAATTTTCGCCCAAGCATTTGTCGCGTTGAGAATTATATCCGCTCGAATCTCTCCACGAGAGGTTTTTACCCCCTTTACTTCATTTCCTCTATGCAGGATTTCCTTGACTTCTGTGTATGGATAAACCTCCGCATTCAAATTTTTGAGAGCATTTAAAAGACCTCTAACCGCCAAAAATGGATTCGCTTTTCCATCTGTGGGATTCCACGATGCTGCTTTTACCTCGGAAATGTCAATTAAAGGTACAATTTCCCTTGCCTCTTCCGGCGTTATTATCCTTGATGGAATTCCATATTTATTCTGAAGCCTTACATTCTTCGAAAAACTTTCAATCTCCTCATCAGAATAAAGAAGAAAAAGGTATCCAGTCTGTGCAAATTTGAATTCTGGAAATTCAAGCATCTCGCCTAAATTCTTCCATATCTCAACACTTTTTTTCATCATCTGAATATTTGCGTAATCTCCAAATTGCTGCCTGATTCCCGTACCGCATCTGAAAGTTGAGCCTGAACCGGGATATTTTTTCTCAATTACAACCACCTCCTCCCCGCTCTTTGCAAGCCAGTATGCGCTGAAAAGTCCGATTATTCCCCCACCAACCACAACGACATCTGCTTTACTCTTCATCTTCATCCTCTCCCACCAAGACCCCTAATGGAACAGGTCTCACCGGAATTCTTGTAATAGGTATTTTTATTTCTTCTATCTTTTTCCCAGTTTTTCTTGCGATTATTCCAGCAACTAAGGGAATGCATGTCCTTCCCTGACATGGGCCCATCCCTACACGAGTTAATCTCTTTATTTCCTCTATATCTGTTATTCCCTGGTCTATAATGTCTTCAATATCCTTAAGGGTAACATCATTACATCTGCATATTATTATTTTCTCCCTTGGATCTTCGCTCATTCTCTCACCTCCTTCACTTTTATTGCTCTTGCTTCCCATGCAAGCTCGATGGGCACTTCCACAGTTATCACATTGGTATCTCCAATACTCTTCTCGCGAGGGATAACTAAAACCACTTTACCCTCACCTATCTCCTCACCCCTGCGATTGAGAAGTATGACTTCATCTCCTCTTTTCGGAACGGGTAATAGTTCGTAGGGCATGGTAACCCTCGCCTTATCATCTTTGTACTGAACCATGAAGAATGCCAGACCCGGACATATCTGCACACAGAGAGAGCAACCAATGCATTTTTCGTAATTAACTTTTGGTAAATCATTGGGTGTGGGCATGGATATCGCGTTTACAGGACAAATTTCAGCACATGGGGTACATGGTATCTCCTGAGGGCATTCTGGAACCGCAACCGGTTTTTTCCTTAATCTCTCTTCAGATGGAAGAGGATGAATTTTTTTCAACTCTTCAACTGTAAGGTACCCGCGTGAAAGATATTCTTCGCTCATTTTATCATCACCTTCTCCAAACCTTCAAGTATTCGTGCTCCAAATGGCCCGCTCCTGAATTCCATGAGCTCTTCGTGTGCTTTTTTTACCTCATTTACAGCCCTCAAATCAGCCTTCCCTACACGCAGAGCAGCGGCCAAACCAGCGATTTTCCCTTCTAACATTGCAGTGGTTGCCTCTTCTATTCCAGAGGAATCACCCGCCACAAATATATCCTTAACAGTGGTCTGCATCATATCATCATGGCGAACAACGTAACCACCTAATTCTCGAACATAAGTTGTCTGGGCACCAACCTGATGGAGAAGTTCAATACTTGGCCTTAACCCAACTGCGAGAGCAACTATATCCACATTGTAAACTTTTTCTGTTCCGGGAATCGGCTTCCAGTTTTCATCTATTTTCGCAACTATAGCCCTCTCAACCTTATCCCTTCCTTCTGCTCGAAGTATTGTGTGCCTAGTTAAAATAGGCACGCCCAATCTCCGAACTTTAGCTGCATGGACAAAATAACCACCAATCTTGGGCATTGCCTCGATTATGGCCACAACTTTAACACCAGCCTGAATGAGCTGATACGCTAAAATTACACCTACATTACCCGCACCGACAATCAACACTCTTTTTCCCGGCATTATACCGTATGTGTTCATAAGAGTCTGAATTGCACCCGCTCCATAAACTCCAGGAAGATCGTTGTTTTCGAAGGGTATCATCTTCTCCAGCGCACCTGTGGCAACCACAACTGCTTTACCGTAAAATTCCAAAAGCTCTTTGTTGTTCCTTACCGCCGAGACCATCTTTTTATCTCCATCCTGAAAGAGCCCGACGGCTGATGTTCTGGAGAACACTTTAATTCTTCTTTTCTCAATTTCCTCTTTAAGTATCTCGGCTATTTTTGTGCCTCGAACTCCAGCGAATTGCTGTCTCTTTCCGAAGAATTTATGAGTTTGTTTAACTAATTGACCTCCGAGCATGGGTTGCTCATCTATCAAAATAACCTCCGCTCCATGATCAGCAGCGCTTATAGCAGCCATCATTCCAGCCGGGCCACCTCCAATTATTATCACATCTCCCTCAGTTTTGGTTGCATCTTTCCATTTAGGAGGATGATAATCTTGCGGCAAGGGTTCCAAGCCTCTCTGTCTCTCCACTCTCATTCCATCTTCAACGAGCGTAATGCATGTCCTTACATTTGGTACCCCATTGACCTTCATGAGGCATGAGGAACATTTGCCTATCGCACAAAATAAGCCACGAGGCCTTCCACGGGGTGTGTAGTTGAGTACTCTAATACCTGCAGCATGGAGAGCTTCAGCGATCGGTTCGCCCTCATAGGCTTCAATTGGTTTACCCTCAAAATAAATAGTGACTTTTCTTCCCTTTTTTTTGCTGAAATCTATAACAGGATGCTCTTTAATCCTCATTGAATCACCTTTTTAGGGGAATTCCCTAGGATTATTTTAATTTTTACCTGTGTTACCTTTAAAATGAATGTTTAAAGTTTTCAAACAGTTTAAATAGATGAAGTCAATTGATGTATGTGAATGCCACAAAAATTGTAATTATATCGGACGATCCAGAGAGTCTAATTGAAAAAACCAATAAAGAAATGATAGTTATCTACCCACGCACTAAAAGACCTTCCTCAAATGTCTTGCTTAGAAAAAACATAAAAATTATTTTTTCTTCTTATGCCAGATTTCCTGATATTGACAGTTTGAAAATAATTCGTAATATATTATTCTATCTTATCAATACATCTGAAATAAAAAAGGGAGATGTTGTGGAGGTAGTATTTAAAAAGAGGGGTGAGTTTCACCGATTACTTTTTGATACTGATCAGCTGGAATACATGACAATTTACAGAATTCTAAGCGATAGATTGAATGGAAAACTGATAGAGAACATTCTCAAACTTTCAATGAACATTGCAAGAATGGGTATTGAAGGCAGAGCTGCAGGCGCTTTGCTTGTAATCGGAGATTCCCATAATGTGAGAAAATATATTATTCAAAAATATATAAATCCTGTGGGTGCTTTACCCGCTATCCGAAGAAACGTTGTAAATATTGATAATCTTGATATTTTGAGGCCATATGTAACCATGGATGGAGCCACAATAATAAATGAAAAGGGTGATGTGCTATTCTGTGGATCTTACGTAAAAATTCTAGATGTGCCAAACAATTTGGAAGAAATGGGTGGCAGACATCTGGCTGCCAAGTCCATATCAAAATTGACCAAGGCAATAGCATTCGTGATATCCAGCGAAGGTAAAATTAAAATTTACCGGGATGGTAAAATGGTTTATCAAATTGAGAATTTTTAAGATTTAAGTTCTATCTCAATATGAATTCCATCCGGAATCTGTATTCTCATCAATTGTCTCAATGCCCTCTCATCAGCGTCAATATCTATAAGTCTTTTGTGAATTCTCATCTCCCAACGCTCCCAGGTTTCACTGCCTTCGCCATCAGGAGCTTTTCGAATAGGTACAACAAGCCTTTTGGTCGGAAGCGGTACAGGACCATGAATTTCCACACCTGTTCTCTGAGCAATTATCTTTATCTGATTGCATACATCATCAACTTTTTTATGATCCACACCGCTTAGTTTTATACGAGCCCTGTACACAGCCATAAAAATCACCAAAAAGAAAAAAATTTTACATTTGTTTCTTCTCAACCTCAATGCACTGTCCAGCTGCAACTGTCATGCCCATATCTCTAATTGCGAATCTTCCTAACTGTGGAATCTCTTTGACAGGCTCTATGACCATTGGCTTTGTCGGAACTATTTTCACCACAGCGATATCGCCGGTTTTTATGAAATCAGGATGATCTTCCTTTGTTGCACCAGTTTTTCTGTCCAGTGTTTTTATGATTTCTTCAAATCTGCATGCCACCTGTGCAGTATGTGCGTGGAACACGGGGGTGTATCCCGGAGCTATGACACTTGGGTGATTCAGCACGACAATCTGTGCAGTGAAACTTTTAGCTACAGTAGGGGGAGTATTCATGTGACCTGCCACATCTCCTCTTTTGATATCCTTTTTACCTACTCCTCTCACGTTGAAGCCTATATTATCCCCGGGCACTGCCTGCTTCATGGGCTGATGATGCATTTCTATGCTCTTCACTTCTCCACTCACATTTGCGGGCATAAATATGACCTTATCACCAACTTTCATGACTCCCGTCTCAACACGGCCCACCGGCACAGTTCCTATACCAGTTATGCTGTAAACATCCTCTACAGGCACCCGAAGTGGTTTCTCAGTGGGCTTAGGGGGGACTTTAAGGTTGTTGAGTAATTCTATAAGCGTGGGGCCATTCCACCAAGGCATTTTATCGCTCTTCTTCATCACATTGTCTCCATAGTATCCGCTTATTGGAACAAATGGCACATCTTTCCAGCCAACTGCCAAGAGAAGCTGCTCTACTTCTTTCTTAACTTTTTCGAATCTCTCCTTGCTATATGGTGGCTTGGTTGCATCCATCTTGTTTATGGCCACTATCATCTGAGGAACCCCTAAGGTCCTTGCAAGAAATATGTGCTCCTTTGTCTGCTCCATCACACCCTCAGGTGCAGCTACTATGAGAATTGCAGCATCCGCCTGTGAAGTTCCAGTGATCATATTTTTAACGAAATCCCTGTGCCCAGGTGCATCAATTATCGTGAAGTAATACTTATCTGTAACGAATTTTCTGTGGGCAACATCAATAGTAAGACCCCTATCTCTCTCTTCCTTCAATCTATCCATCACCCATGCAAATTCAAATGTTGCTTTGCCTTTCTGGTCCGCCTCCTTTTTGTACTGGTCTATGATTCTCTGGTCTATTTCCCCATGTTCGTAGAGCAGACGCCCTACAGTCGTGGATTTCCCATGGTCAACGTGCCCGATGAACACGATATTCAGATGTGGTTTTTCTGCCATTTTTAATACCTCCTTTTGCTTCTTTGACCCCATATACTCATTGTATATAAATCCTTTTTCCCAAATACCACAGGTGCCAAAAATGAAAAATGTGAAAAAGATCAGATGGAAGCATAATACGATTCGTCGTAGGGCTCAGGTTTAAGCCCTTTTCTCTCTCTTATCTGTCTTACTACTTGGGGCTGCAGCTCTCTCGGTACACGCTCATATCCTGCATTTTCCGTGCTCCAAAGAACACGACCTCCTGTTGCACTTCTTATTGCCGATGCAAAACCGAACATTTCTGCCACAGGTGCTTTTGCATGTATTATTGTTTGGTATTCCTCCTGCTCCATATTTATAATCACACCTCTTCTCTGCTGCAGTTCTCTAGTTACTGCACCTACAAGCTCAGTTGGAATATTAACATAAACCTTTTGAATAGGTTCCAAGAGAATACGATTACCCTGACACATTGCTCCATATATGGCATTTCTTACTGCGGGGATTACCTGTGCAGGACCACGATGTATGGAGTCCTCGTGCAGTTTTGCATCTACAAGCTTAACTTTCACACCATAAAGTTTTTCCTCTGCAAGCGGACCCCGGTTACACACTTCGAAAAACGCCTGTTTTACAAGCTCCATGGTCTCATTTAAATACTGAACTCCCCATGTCATATCAAGAAGAATGTTGGGGCCTCTAATTGACACAACGCGCTTTGCCTCATCGCGAGACATTCCAGCCTCTTCAAGCTTCTTTGCCAATGCTTTTCTATCTTTTATCCTGTCCATCTCGGGGATGTCACCTTCAACTATGGAACGAACAACACCGTCTTCAAGGGGTTCAACTTCAATATAAAATTTATTGTGCTTGTTTGGGCTCTTACCTTCGAATGGCCCTGCCTTATGATCCACAGTTTCACGGTAAACCACTATCGGCTGTGAGGTGATAACTTCCACTTTGTACTCATGGGTTATACGGTAAACAGTTACTTCAAGGTGGAGCTCACCCATTCCACTTAACAAGTGCTCGCCTGTTTCCTGATTGATCTCAACTTTCAAACTTGGATCTGCTTTGGAAATCGTGCGCAGAACTTCAATTAATCTGGGTAAATCTTTGGTGTGTTTTGCTTCAATAGCTATCGTTACAACTGGTTCACTGTAATGTTTCATAGGCTCAAATGGCTCAATTTCAGAAATGGAAGAAACAGTACTTCCAGCAATCGCATCTTTAAGTCCTATTATCGCAGGGATATTTCCAGCATCCAACTCATCAACAGGAATCCTGTCAGGGCCAACCATCATTGATAACTGCTGAATACGATATTTGCGATTGCCCATTCCAGAGATATACAATTCCTCTCCCTTACGAAGTGTACCGCTGAACAGTCTTCCCACCGCAACTTCTCCCGCATGAGGATCCATAACGATTTTCGTGATCATCATTCCCACAGGACCATTTGGATCACAGGTGAGCATCGCCTTACCTATTGCGCTATTTAAATCCCCTTTCCAAATTTTGGGAATTCTGTAACTCTGAGCCTCCTTTGGATTGGGGAGATGCTTTACAACCATATCTAAAACTATTCGATGAAGCGGAGCTTTTTTTGCCAGCTCCTTCTGTTTTTCATTGGATAGATAATCGTAGATATCCTTAAATGTTATTCCTGTCTTTTTCATAAAGGGCACACTTATAGCCCAGTTATGATAAGCGCTTCCGAATGCAACACTTCCATCCTCTACGCGAACCATCCATTTATCCTTAAATTCAGGCTCCCCGTACCTCCTTATTAATTTGTTCACCTCAGTTATTATCTTTGCAAATCTCTGTTGCATCTGTTGTCCATCCAGTTTTAATTCATTTATGAGACGGTCAACTTTATTTATGAAAAGTACGGGTTTAACTCTCTCTCTCAATGCCTGTCTCAACACAGTTTCGGTTTGGGGCATAACTCCTTCTACAGCGCAAACCACAAGGATTACACCATCCACGGCTCTCATTGCTCTCGTTACATCCCCACCAAAATCAACATGCCCTGGGGTATCTAAAAGATTTATGAGATACTCCCCACTTCCGTATTCATGAACCATACTTGCAGCAGCGGTATTGATCGTTATTCCGCGAGCCTGCTCCTGCTCGTCAAAATCAAGCACAAGTTGCTTTCCAGCAAGTTCTTCGCTCATCATTCCTGCTCCAGCAATAAGATTATCGCTCAGTGTGGTTTTTCCATGGTCTATATGTGCAACTGTACCTATATTTCTTATCCTTTTAATATCATGCATTATCCGCATTGCTTTTTTAATGTTATCTTCCTTCCTTCCCATCTAAATCACCTTTATCTCGCAGAAGCTGCCACACGTTCAACTTCTTCCTTCTTGGATACAGCGTAGCTGGACACATCATTCCTTGATGCCTTGAGAATCTCATCCGCAAGACATTCTTCTATTGGCTTTACATTCCTGAATGTGCTGCTGACTGCACCAAGTGCAATGTTACGGAGAGCAATATCCACGCGCCTTGAAGGTGCAACATCAACCGCTTTAGGCACGGCTATTCCAGCCATTTTCAATCTTGTTACCTCTTCCCGTGGTGCGGCATTTATTATTGCGTCAACAAGAACCTGAAGAGGATTCCTTTTCGTCTTTTTTTCTATTATTTCGAATGCTTTCTTCACCACGTTGTAGGCACTCATTTTCTTTCCAGTGTACTTCTCCGTGCGCATTAAGTCATTTATTAATCTTTCCACAACATTTACATTTCTCTTTGCCATATGCTTTTTGGCATGGACTCCATGGGTATGTAGAACTATTCGAGGATTGAGATTTATGTAATTCACTAAACCGGGATCACGAACAACAACCTCATCGGGATCATACTTTTCAAAAATGAGAATCTTCGCCATGTTGCTCACCTCACTGGCTTCTCCTTTCTTCCGCGTACAAGTTCTTGGAGGGATATACCATTCACTTTGATTATCTTGTATCTCACACCCGGAATATCACCTTTTGATCTCCCCAATCTCCCTCCTATTCCTTCAATAACAACTTCATCATGCTCATCTATGAAGTTTATTGCACCGTTTCCAGGTGCAAAAGCCGTAACTACCCGGCCATTCTTTATCAACTGAACCTTAACACATTTTCTTATTGCTGAGTTTGGTTGCTTAGCCTCAATACCGACTTTCTCTATAACTATTCCTCTCGCTTGGGGTGATCCTTCAAGGGGATCGCTTTTCTCCTTTAATCTGAGGGTTCTTCTTTTGTAATATTTATCATTCCACCGAATCTTTTTGCGATTTTTATCGTGTTTTCTTGCTGCGTATAATCCGTTGGGCATATTTAATCACCTTAGGGCACCTAAATATGCCTCGCTATAAAAATTTTATTGATACGCGTATCTCAGTATAACTTTATCAAAATTTAGGGACTCTATGGTCTCAGAGTCTGGGCGAAAGGGATATATATGGATTCTTCATTAACCGCCATGCGATTAAAAGGCGCCAGATGTGAATGATGAGCATCTGGGTTCTATAATCGCGCATATCCCGCTTGAATGGAGATCTGAGAAAAACTTCCAGCAAGGATGGATCTCTCAGATCTGACGCTCGATAGGTGTGCATTCTGTGGCCCGCCATTTTGTACTTTCCAAGCGAGGCTTGATCAACTCCGGTTGATCCTGCCGGAGGCCACTGCTATCGGACTCCGACTAAGCCATGCGAGTTTAGGGGCTCTTCGGAGCACCGGCAGACGGCTCAGTAACGCGTGGACAACCTACCCTCAGGTGGGGGATAACCTCGGGAAACTGAGGCTAATACCCCATAGGTCTTGGATACTGGAAGGTTCCGAGGCTGAAAGCTCCGGCGCCTGAGGATGGGTCTGCGGCCTATCAGGTAGTTGGTGGTGTAAAGGACCACCAAGCCTGCGACGGGTACGGGCCCTGAGAGGGGGAGCCCGGAGATGGACTCTGAGACACGAGTCCAGGCCCTACGGGGCGCAGCAGGCGCGAAACCTTCGCAATGTGCGAAAGCGCGACGAGGGGAGTCCGAGTGCCCTTCCTTCGGGGAGGGCTTTTCCCAAGCCTAAAAAGCTTGGGGAATAAGGGCTGGGCAAGACGGGTGCCAGCCGCCGCGGTAATACCCGCAGCTCGAGTGGTGGCCACTATTATTGAGCCTAAAGCGTCCGTAGCCGGACCCGTAAATCCCTGGGTAAATCCCACCGCTCAACGGTGAGAATTCCGGGGAGACTGCGGGTCTTGGGACCGGGAGAGGCTGGAGGTACTCCCGGGGTAGCGGTGAAATGCTGTAATCCCGGGGGGACCACCTGTGGCGAAAGCGTCCAGCTTGAACGGCTCCGACGGTGAGGGACGAAGGCCAGGGGAGCGAACCGGATTAGATACCCGGGTAGTCCTGGCTGTAAACGCTGCCCGCTTGGTGTTGCCGGTCTTTCGGGGGCCGGCAGTGCCGGAGCGAAGGTGTTAAGCGGGCCGCTTGGGAAGTACGGCCGCAAGGCTGAAACTTAAAGGAATTGGCGGGGGAGCACAGCAACGGGAGGAGCGTGCGGTTTAATTGGATTCAACGCCGGAAAACTCACCGGAGGCGACCGGCCTATGTGGGCCAGGCTGACGACCTTGCCCGAATAAGAGCCGGAGAGGTGGTGCATGGCCATCGTCAGCTCGTACCATAGGGCGTTCACTTAAGTGTGATAACGAGCGAGACCCCCATCCCTAGTTGCTACCTGTCTCTCTGGAGGCAGAGCACACTGGGGAGACCGCCAGCGCTAAGCTGGAGGAAGGTGGGGTCAACGGTAGGTCAGTACGCCCCGAATCCTCCGGGCTACACGCGCGCTACAAAGGGCGGGACAATGGGTTGCGACCCCGAAAGGGGGAGCTAATCCTGAAACCCGTCCGTAGTTCAGATCGAGGGCTGTAACTCGCCCTCGTGAAGCTGGATTCCGTAGTAATCGCGGGTCAACATCCCGCGGTGAATACGCCCCTGCTCCTTGCACACACCGCCCGTCAAACCATCCGAGTTGGCTCTAGGTGAGGCTCTGTTCTATTCGGGCAGGGTCGAACCTAAGGTCAGCGAGGAGGGTTAAGTCGTAACAAGGTATCCGTAGGGGAACCTGCGGATGGATCACCTCCTAAGATTAGATGGCGGGCCACAGGCATATAACCTATCGAGTGATATCCAATAAAGTGCATTTAAAATACTGCAAATCTATTTTTTAATCTGTTCTGAACTCCTAAAAAGATTAAATATTTCGTGCTGATAATGGAATGGTGATACTATGGGAATGACTCTTACCGAGAAGATTTTAGCGAAGAAAGCTGGAAAGGAGGATGTGCAACCCGGAGAGATAGTCACCGTTGAACCCACATGGGTAATGAGCCATGACAATTCTGCAGCCATTCTTCTCAAATTCAAAAAGACAGGCGTAAAGAATGTATGGAATCCGAATAAAATCGTGATAATTCTCGATCACACTGTTCCGGCGCCCACAGCAGAGTACGCAAACAACCACAAAAGCATAAGAAATTTTGTTAAGGAGCAGGGTATTGAGAATTTCTGGGATATAAACACGGGAATATGCCATCAGGTAATGGCCGAGAAGGGCTACGATTTGCCATCAAGTGTAATTGTAGGAGCCGACTCACATACCACAACACCCGGCGCATTTGGGGCATTCGCTGCAGGAATTGGACGGAGTGAGGTTGCTGCAATATGGGCCACGGGGAAAATCTGGCTTCGTGTCCCTCAAAGTTACGAGATAGTTGTGAATGGAAAGATGCCAAAAGGGGTTTTCGCAAAAGATTTAGCCTTGCAGATTATTGGTGACATGACAGCAAGTGGCGCGGTATACAAAGCAGTTGAGTTCAAAGGCGAAACAATTAAAAATATGAGCATCGCATCCCGCATGGTTCTCACAAATATGAGCGCAGAGATGGGTGCTAAAAACGGAATAATAGAAGCAGATGAAAAAACAGTCTCTTATCTAAAGAATCGTGCCAGAGGAGCGTATGAAATAATGCATCCTGACAAAGATGCGGAGTATGAAAAGAGAACCGAATATGACGTTTCAGATTTAGTGCCAAAAATTGCCTTTCCACACACAGTTGACAACGTTTACGATATTGATAAAGCGGAGGGGATTGAGATAAACCAGGTATTTCTTGGCACATGTACGAACGGACGTGTGGAAGATTTAGAAATTGCCGCGAGGATTCTAAAAGGGGAAAGAGTGAATCCGAATGTTAGAATGCTTGTATTTCCCGCATCCTGGGATGTCTGGCGTGAGGCGGATGAGAAGAGGATTTTACACACACTCGCTGAAGCAGGTGCAGTAATAATGAATCCTGGATGTGGCCCTTGCTTAGGCGCACATGAGGGCGTTTTAGCGGATGGAGATAAATGTCTCAGCACGGCTAATCGCAACTTCAAGGGAAGGATGGGTAATCCCAACGCTGAAATATATCTTGGCTCTCCTGCAACTGCTGCAGTGACTGCCTTAAAGGGTTATATATCTGATCCGAGGGAGGTGCTGTAAATGGGACGTGTATGGAAATATAGGGATGATGTGAACACCGATGTTATATTCCCCGGAAAGTATACATATAAGATAATGAGCGATGAAGAGATGGCCTCGCATGCACTTGAAGATTTAGACGAAAATTTTGCAAAGAATGTGAAGAATGGAGACGTTATCGTAGCGGGCAAGAACTGGGGCTATGGCTCATCGCGGGAGCAGGCGGTGAAATGCTTAAAAGCGGCAGGAATAAAGGCGATAATCGCTGAAAGTTTCGCAAGGATTTATTATCGGAATTGTATCAATCTTGGCCTGCCTGCAATAACCCTAAAGCACAAAGATATTGAAAAATTCGATGCGGGCGATGAGGTGGATTTGGACATTGAAAATGGAGTAATTGAGAATAAAACAAAGGATTTTAAAATCCACTTTCCACCATTTGAGGGCTATGTAATGGACATAATTCGGGCGGGAGGAATAATCGAGTACATAAGAGAGCAGGTACAGGGCAAGTAAATTTCTCATGCTTCTTTCCTACCCAAACCAATAAATATACGTTTGCATTAGCATGCAATTGTGTTTGAGAAAATCATGGGAGATTTAAAAACAATTCTTCGCGGAAATGTGCTTATTCTCTTCATTACTTGGGTTTTGCTCAGTTTCGGGAACAATATGGTTCACAAATTTGATGGACTGTATTTCAAAGCATTGGGAGCGTCGGATGTGTGGCTGGGATATATGGGTGCCATAACTTTTGGGATGATGGCACTTCTTCAGATTCCCGGTGGGCATGTTGCCGATACATTCGGGAGGAAGAAGGTTATTGTGATATTCACCTTTGTGATGGCTTTTTCAATGCTCATCTTTGCCTTTGCACCTTCTTGGGAGTACATTGTTATTGGCCTGATCATAGCAAATCTCGCTCTTCTCTATCAACCTGCGCTGTTTTCAATAGTTATGGATTCCCTACCGCCCAACAGAAGAGCAGAAGGTTTTGCAGTTACAAACTTATCTTCTCTGCCAGCCCTATTCGCACCAATGGTTGGGGGTGCCCTCATATATTATTTGGGATTAATCCCGGGCATGAGACTTGGATACTTCCTCCTCTTCCTTTTATCTCTATCTGCCGCATTTCTCCGTCTTTTTCTGAGAGAAACTTTTCCATCCAAGAAAAAGAACTACAGGGAGGGATTTTCATCTTTTTTTAGGGTGATAAAAAGTGTTGATTCAAGAGCCAAGGGTTTGATTATAGTGGCGATGCTTATGTTCTCCGCCTCAGGTATGGTGGGATATTTTATTGTGCTGTATTCTTCAACCTATACCTCATCTCTGATATTCGGAATAATTATGGGTGTGGGAATGCTCATATCCTCCCTAACCGGCGTGTTTGTGGGAAGGATGGGTGATATTAAAGGAAAAGAGAAGTTTTACCTCACAGGCATCATTCTCATGTCCATTGCATTAGCGCTCTTTGTATTTCCCAATATTTTTTCTCTTTTAGAATTTGCATTAATATCAGGATTGGCCATGGCATTCTATCAGCCATCAACTAACGGATTGATTGCAGACCTTGTTCCTTTGGAGAAAAGGGGCAGATTCACAGGCATGTATCTCTTCTCCTCTTATCTTGTGGCGATGCTCTTCAGCGCCTTCGCCGGGTACATATATGCTTTTGATCCTCAGATGTTATTCATCTTCGCCTCCTTTCTGGCGCTAATTGCAGCTTTGATAGGCTATCTGTTAGTTCTTCGCCCTTTTGTCAGACAAAGAAATGGTGATTTTTCACAAAAAGATTAAATACTTGTACTCCTATATCTGACAGATGACAGACAAAAAATTTAAAAGATATGTTGAGCGGGAAATTGAGGAATATAAAGAGTATCTGGAGGGTGAGAAAAAGAGTAAAAATACGATTGAGCAGTATTCTCGAATCGTCAGAAATATGCTCTTACACATTAAAAAGGGGGCGGAGGACATCACTCCCGGTGACCTGAATAAATACAAAATATACCTTTCAACGAAGAAAAAATACTCCAAAAATTCTCTCTATCTTGCCATAAAAGCAATATCCTCATTCTTCAAATACAAAGGACTCAATATGGCAAAATACTTGAAAGCCCCTAAGAGGCCCAAGTCCATACCAAAATACCTTACGGAAGAAGAAGTGAAAATGCTCCTCAAGTCAGCCCGAAATAACCCTCGAGACTATGCTATCCTCTCACTCCTCGCATACTCTGGATTGAGGGTGAGTGAACTTTGCAATCTGCGTGTGGAGGATGTGGACCTCAACGAAAGGGTAGTTTATGTGAATTCTGGAAAAGGAGATAAAGACCGTATTATGGTGATAAGCGAAAAGGCAGTGGAGGCAATAGAGAACTATCTCCTCAACCGTGAGGATGACCTTGTTTACCTCTTTATATCGAGAAAGGGAGAGAAAATAAGCAGAGTTCAGGTATTTCGTATAGTGAAAAAATACGCTCAAATTGCAGGAATAAAGAAGAATGTGACCCCCCATGTTTTGAGACATACCCTTGCAACCACATTGCTTAGAAGAGGAGTGGATATAAGATACATACAGCAATTCTTAGGACATAGCAGTGTTGCCACAACTCAAATCTACACGCATGTTAACGATGAAATGCTGAAGAATGTTTACGACAGTGTTATGCAAGAGTACTGAGCCTGATAACTATTCCCAAATTTTTCAAAATGAACGGTTTTTTCCTTATAACTCTCCAAACGACACGGGAGGGATAATCAATATCTCCATACTTATTTATCACTTCAATTATTTCGGGATCGTTTAAATTCTTAATGATTCTGTTGAAATCCTCATCCCTCATTTTCCTGTAGATTTTGTGAAGGTATAAGGCTCTCTTCAATTCCTTTCCTATGATGCTTTTCCAGCAGGATTCATATGCTTTCAGATCTCCCTCTCTCCCTTCAAGATAATTTCCGATAGCTTTAACAGCACAAATCGCACTTCTCAATCCGGTGTAAATCCCACCTCCTGAAGTTGCCTTTACCTGTCCCGCTGCATCGCCCACGATTAGCATATTCTTCCAATAGGTTCTATTAGCAAAGCCGATAGGTATCCCACCAAACTGCAAAGCAAGGGGCTTCAACTTCAATTTTTTAAGCAGATTTTGGAGATAAAAATAACTTTTTGTGTAGGATGCTACACCTACCTTTGCGATATTTTCATCATAGGGTATAACCCATCCGAAGAACCCCGGTGCCACGTCTTCGCCTAAAAAAATCTCCACTCTTTCGGCATCATCACTTCTGAATCTGGCCATTACCTGTGATGCTCCAATAATCTGTGGCAACTCTGCACCTATAGTTTTTCTCACGAGACTGTTTATGCCATCCGCACCAACGATTACCTTAACACGGTACGTGTTCAGAGTTGTGGTTAATATACTCCCGCTAACATATTTTACTCTCTCTTTAATATGTACATCTGCACCATTGCTCACCGCAATTCTTGCTAATTCCCTGTCAAAATTCACCCTATCAACTACGTATGCTCTTGGTTCCTCGTTTCCAATATCTAAAAAGGTTCCATCCGGAGCATGGATTCTTGCCCTCTTTGCATAATGCATAAAACCTATTTTGCCCACAATTTTTTCCACATTGGAAGATAATAATCCTCCACAGTGGGAGGGATTTCCTATTTCACTATGCTCCTCAAATACTGCAACATCAAATCCCTTTTTAGATAACTTTCCGGCTATATATGTTCCAATAGGTCCCGCACCGACAATAGCAACATCGTATCCATACACAACAGCATTATTGCTTGGACTTTAAATAAGTTTTTCGTATTTGCACTCGCAAGAGTTAAATAACAAAAAGATATCCCTCACCTATGACATTTCAGGAAGCAGTAAATAGATTACTAAACAAAAAAATCTGTATGAAATGCCACGCTCGAAACCCGCCCAATGCAACGAGATGCAGAAGATGTGGCTACAAAGGGCTTCGCCCGAAGGCTAAGGAGAGGAGAGGCGGAAAATAAATTCCAGAACTTTTTCTATTGCATTTCTTATTTCTTCGATTGTCCAGCAATCTTTGCAGTTTTTCACAATTTCTTCCGTGGGAGGTAGATGAATGAAGATAACCTTTCCACTCCCGATATTGTGTAACAGGGAGTAGTAGAAGGTATTGCAAACATAGGTTCCGGCGGAGAATGAAAGCTTAGCAGGAATATTTTTGCTGTTCAGGTATTTCACGAGTTCATCATATGGTTCATTCGTGAAAATGCAATCTTCTCCGTTTTCATATATTTTTCTGTTCTTCGGAGCGTAACCTTCATTATCCGGAATTTCAGAGTGCATTATGTTCACAGCGAGAGCTTCTACCTTGATTTTCCTTGCAGATGGGCTCAATCCAGTTGCAATAACCATATCCGGTTTCATATCTGCTATTTTCTGGCCCCAAAGCTTTGCACCCCTGAAGGTCACAGGTATCCTGAATTTCTCACCTTCTTTTATCTTCTTAACTGCTTCCCAAGATGGATTAATTGTGAATTTTCCGAATGGCTCAAACCCTGTCAAGATTAGCATAGTAATCCCTCAATTGTTTGAGAACATAATTTCTTATATCATCCTCACTTGGATATCTGCCAACCAAATCGCCATTTATCATCACAGGTTTGAGTATTTCCTTCACCTCGCCCCCACACACAGGGCAACTATGCATATCTTCAAGATACGTGACAATGTATTTTCCGCATTTTTCGCATCTGAAAACCCGCTTTCTCCCACTGAATTTTCCCTTCTTCGCCTGCGGCTCTCCTTCAACATCAACAATATCCATAGCGTAGTCAATCGTTTTAGCGTTGCTTATCGATGTACCCACTCCGAATCCATCTACGATGTCCCGTAGATTTCTAACACTTTCCTCATTGAGCCCACCGGATACGAATATACCCACATTCTTATGACCTCTTATATCTAATTCCCAGCGGACTTCCAGAACTATATCCCGGAAATTCCCTCTGCGAGAGGATGGTGTGTCAAGGCGAATGGATTTTAAATCTTTCAGAATCTCAGCTGCTTTTATTGCCTCATATTTTTCATCTCCAAACGTGTCAATGAGGGCTATTCTCGGCACGTCTTTTGATACAAACTCATCAAAATTCTTCCACGCATCCTCCTCCCCAAGAGTCAAAATCAACGCGTGGGGCATGGTGCCACTTGGCTTTTTGCCTATATGCTCTCCTCCTAAGATACTTGATACTCCATCGCAACCGCCAATGTATGATGCACGGTCAATCATTGGGGATATGGCAGGATGCATTCTTCTCACACCAAAAGATAGAAGAGGTTTATCTCCTGCTGCTAGGCGAATTCTTGCTGATTTAGTAGCTATCCCCGATGCTTGGCATATCAATCCAAGTATGGGAGTTTCGTATATGACAAATTCCTTGTAATCACCCTCTATCGCTATGACTGGTACAGGATAGCCCCTATAATCACGGGGAGTGAATATTGTCCCTTCAGGAAGAGCGTATATGTTCACGTTTTTTCCTTCCATTAGATGGAGAACTTCATCCAGACCTGCAAACACCACCCATGGGTAAGGGGGGTTCATAACTGTAAACTCTGCATAAACTCTTTTCTTTACTCCTAATTTTTCAAGGATTTCCTTTGTCCTCTGGAAATAAATATCCGTTGTTTTTCCCTCTTTTATCTCTTTTTCCGTGGCTATGTGGAACCTCATACTTCATCACTCCTAACCATTTTAGCTCCGTATATCTTCTGCATATATCCAAGAGCCCATTTATGTTCCTCATCTCCCGTTCCAGCACATAGATCCTCAACAATGCTTACCTTAAATCCACGGGCAAACGCGCCAAACGCCGTATGAAGAATACATATGTCCGTGGCAACTCCACAGATGTAGACTTCATCCACACCTTTTTCTTTTAGAATCTCCTCAGCCTGAGTGAAAAGGAATCCGTCGTATGTGTTTTTTTCTATAATAACATCCCCCTTCTCAGGTTTTAAGTCCTCCACAATTTCTGAGCCCCACGTGCCGCGCATGGCATGCTCTCCCCATATTTTTATCTCAGAATCCGTTACAGTGTGAGAGTCTTTGAGAAATACAACTATATTTCCTCTCTTTCTGAACTTATCTGCGAATTCTTTTATTTTTGGGACAATTCTTCTCGCGGCTTCACTCCCGAATTTTCCGTCCACAAAATCGTGAATCATGTCCACAATGAGTAGAGCTTTCATACCTCGATATTGACTTTTCTTTACTTTAAGTTTTCGTGTCTGAAAAACCATGAGTTAAAGATAAATAGTTTGTGCTCTATGGGGAATCGGTGATTGTATGATATGCGAGTTGTGCGGTAAGGACGTACCTCGCCTTCACAAGGTAATTATTGAGGGAGTTGTGTTAAATGTCTGTGATGAATGTGCCAAATTTGGCAAGGAGATAAAGGGCGATGAAATTCCCAAGGATGTTAAATACCTCCCACCTGAAATAGTACGTGAGAGGATAGAGAAAAAGAAAAGAAGGAGAGATCGCAGTCTGGAAGAGGAGGAAATTCTTGCTGAAGATTATCCGGAGAGGATAAGAAAGGCAAGGGAAGAGATGAACCTCACACAGGAAGATTTAGCGAAGATGATACTGGAGAAGAAGACGGTGATATCAAAAATTGAACGGGGGGAAATGAGACCCGATGAAAAATTGATTAAAAAGCTTGAAAAGGCACTACACATAAAATTGAAAGAGAAAATCACAACTATTCATAGAGAAGAGAAGAAAAAGGTGAGAGGATTGACCCTCGGTGATATGATTGAAAATGCAATAGGAGGAACAAAATGAGTTCTGCTATTGACTGGGGAACAGTGTGCTATGTAATCGGCGTAATAATCGGAATAATTATCCTAGCTCTTATTCTTCAATACCTTCTCAGTCCAAAGAAGAATCCTATTGGGAGAAAATATCTTCAGATGGAAAAGGAAGAAAGGGGAAAAGTGAACAAAAAAGAAGAAGACAAAGAAAAATTGGAAGAATTTTACAAAGAAATTTGGAAGGGGAGATCAAAGAACAAGCGCTCTAATTAGTCCTCTTAGAGGAACACCATTTATATCGTCTTTCGGTGTTTTGTTTACCATAACCACACACAGTTTTGGGTCACCATTTGCCTTCTTTATATCTTCTATTGCCTTGCTCATTGTTTCTCCCGTGCTTATTACATCGTCAACAATTACAACTTTCTTACCTTCAATATGAGCATAGTTGCTGGAAAATGCACCTTCTTCCATCTTTGGATGGGGTCTGTATATTATCATCTCCACGCCTAATTCTTCCGCAATGAACGTTGCAAATGGGATCCCGTTTATTAAGATACCCACTATGGCATCAACATCAAAATCTCTTTTCTCCATCTCTTCCAGTATTACATCTGTCATAATCTCTGAGATTTTAGATATTCTGTACGGAAAAATGCCTATACTCCTCCATCCAATCTTCACGTCCTTGGGCGCTTCTTCTTCTTCGATACCTTTAGTTAAAAGCCATTCAATAGTATTGGTGGATAAATGCAGTTCAGTCGCAATCTCCTTCACATCAAGTCCCTTCTTCCTGAGATCCATCGCCTTTTCGGCAAGTTCCTTAACACTCTTCATATTTCATCACCTCAGCACTCATAGGGTTCATCACCCTATCAGCAACCCTATTTCATCACCGAGGCATAAATCACTTGAAGATATTTAAACCTTTATCTTATGAGGAGGCACCTACGGTTCCCCTTTCAAAACCCTTCCCTTTGGGACTAATTCGCAGCTTTCGCTGCTCGTTTCTCCTTCAAACCTTTTCCCTATTTACTAAGTGTGTTTAGCGAGTTCCTTTAGCCGCTTTCTTTCTAAGAAAGCGGCTTTAGCTGGAAAGAACAAGATAAATTCTGGGGATAAACGAGCATCTAGAGATGCGAGCCTGTCCTGTTATGCAGGACAGTGGCACTTTTCCTAAAAAAGCTTATTTCTTTGAGGATAAAACACCTTTACTAAGAACCTCCGGCGGGTTCTTATTATCTCCAGCAACCCAAGAATAAGTTTCCTTTTTGGTAAAGCATATTTCTTTGGGGGTAAAGCACCTTTTTTAAAGGGGTTTAATGCAGGCGCCGGGATTTGAACCCGGGCTAAGGGCTTGGAAGGCCCTTGTGCTGCCAGACTACACTACGCCTGCCCAAAAATCCGAATGAGAAGGGGATATATAAATTTGCCGTCCTTCTATGTGCCCTCTTTCCACTCTTCCAAATATCTTTTCTGCTCCTCGGTCAGTTCATCGATTTCTATATTCATCGCCTTGAGTTTCAATCTCGCTACCTTGTAATCTATTTCCTCTGGCACCGGGTAAACTCTCTCCTCTAATTTTTCGTGATTTTTCGCTATGTATTCCGCTGTTAGCGCTTGAATGGAGAAACTCATATCCATTATTTCCACAGGATGCCCCTGTCCAGCAACAAGATTGATTAAACGGCCATCCCCCAAAAGATACAATTTTTTATCTCCCAAATCGTATTCTTCCACGTATCTTCTTATCTCTCTTTTTCTCTTAGCAAGATTGTTTAAAGCGTTTTTGTTTATTTCATTGTCGAAATGTCCGGCATTCGCAAGGATACAACCATCTTTCATTACGTTAAAATGCTCCTCTCGCACAACGTCCTTCATTCCGGTTGTTGTGATTATCATATCCGCCTCCTCCGCTGCGTGAATCATCTTCATAACTCTGAAACCGTCCATTCGTGCTTCTATAGCCTTAACTGGATTCACCTCTGTGACGATTACATTGGCACCCATTCCTCGCATGCGCATTGCAACCCCTCTCCCGCACCAGCCATAGCCAGCCACAACCACAGTTTTTCCAGCAATGCTCAAATTGGTGGCACTCATTATTCCATCCAGCACACTCTGCCCGGTTCCATAGCGGTTATCAAAAAGATGTTTCATTTTGGCATCGTTCACATCGAACATTGGAAAGCGAAGAATTCCTTTTTTCTTCATGACCTTCAACCTCAAAACTCCTGTTGTGGTTTCTTCGTTTCCACCCATAATCGGGATATCCGTGTATTCTGTGTGAAGCAGAGTGGTTAAATCTCCACCATCATCTATTATTATATCAGGCTCCATTTCAAGCACATGGTATAAATTTTCATAGTATTCCTCCCTCGTTTCTCCCTTTCTGGCAAAGACCTCAAGCCTCATATCTTGTAGAGCTCCCACAACGTCGTTATCAGTGCTTAGAGGGTTGCAGGATGCAAGGCGAACCTTTGCACCTCCTTCTCTAAGGGTTAGAGCAAGAATTCCTGTCTTCGCTTCCACGTGGAGAGCCATGCCTATTTTAAGACCTTTGAATGGTTTTTCCCGTGAAAATCTCTGAGCTATGGATGATAACACGTCCATATGCTCCTTTGCCCATTCCAACTTTTTTTCTCCTTCCATGGAGGAGGTATAAGCAAAGAGATATTTGTTTATTTTCTGTAGAAAAAAAATTATACGTGAAAATCATGGTGTTTTTATGGCTCTAATATTTGGTCCTGTACCCTCAAGACGCCTTGGCAGAAGTTTGGGTATTAATAACATACCCGATAAGGTTTGCACATACGCCTGTGTTTACTGTCAGATAGGAACCACGCTGAGAATGGAAATTAAGCGCAGGGAATTCTACGAGCCGGAGAGGATTTACAGGGAAGTGGAAAAAAGAATGAAGGATATCCGCGAGAAAGTGGATTACATAACATTTGTGCCTGATGGAGAGCCGACACTGGATAAAAATTTAGGTAAAATTGCTAAAATGCTGCAGGATTTCGGGATTCCAATCGCAATACTCACCAATTCGTCTCTTTTACCGCATGGGGATGTTCGTGATGACCTGATGAACTTCGACTTCATATCGTTCAAATTAGATGCTGTGAGCGAAGATATATGGAGGAGGGTGGACAGGCCTCACAAAAATCTGAATTTGGAAAAAATACTAAACTCGCTTCTAGATTTCCGACGCGAGTTCTCAGGGAAAGTTGTGACGGAAACCATGCTTATAAACAAAATAAATTACGAAAAGGAAATTTCTAAAATGGCGGAATTTTTAAAAGAGCTTAAGCCTGATATTGCCTATGTAGCTGTACCTACAAGACCTCCGGCAGAGAAGTGGGTCAAACCTGCAGATGAATACACCGTACATCATGCATATTTGGAGTTCTCCAGCGTAACAAAAACGGAACTTCTGATTGGGTATGAAGGAAACGAGTTCTCATCCACAGGCAATTTTAGGGAGGATGTGCTGAACATAACTGCTGTACACCCAATGCGCGAAGATGCAGTCTTGGCACTGATAAGAAAATGCAATGAAAGCCGTGATACTTTAGAAAATATGATTGAAAGTGGTGAAATATTGGTAGTAGAATACCAAGGCAAAAAATACTATATGCGTTCTCTTCCAAGCAGGCACGCTACTTCATCCCATTTTTAGGACATTCTACGCATATGTGTAGAAACACTTTTATACCCTCTCATATTTTGTTGACACGTGATTCAAATGGTGAGTGAGGAAGAGGTTTGGAAAGCTCTCAAAGAAATAGTCGATCCTGAAATTGATGCCAGCTTGGTTGATTTAGGCTTGATATACGAGGTTAGAGTTGATAATGGAACGGATGTGTATGTTAAGATGACTCTAACGGTGCCGGGTTGTCCTCTCATAAACATTCTTCCGGCTCAGGTGGAGGAGAGATTAAAGGAACTTGAAAATGTGAAGAATGTGAGAGTCGAGATTACATTTGACCCGCCATGGACTCCTGACAGGATGAGCAAAGAGCTAAGGGAATTATACGGGGTTTGATTTTAAAAGCAATCGAAAAATCTTTAAATATCCTCTCATTATGGGATTCGAAGCCGCCGTAGCTTAGCTGGCTGGAGCGCCCGGCTGTTAACCGGGAGGTCGCAGGTTCGAACCCTGCCGGCGGCGCTGCTTTGGTTGCTTATTAAAACTATTTAAGTATAGATGAAATTACCGTATCATGGGTGAAATGAGAGAACGTGCGGAAAGAATGAACTTTCAAGTTGTTTACAAGCCCCACAGGATA
>WALH01000048.1 GCA_015522935.1 DHVE2 group archaeon
ATATAATCTTGATATATCTTTTAGTGGGTTAAAACCCAAGGAGGTATAAATAATGGAAAAAAGAGCTATGACTGGAGCCGTAATGGCCATAATAGCAGTGATTTTAATAGGAGCGACACTGGCACTGCCGTGGTACAACGTGCATTATAAACAAACTGGATATGGCCAGACCATTGAGAAGAACACCGATTTTTACCTAGATCATGTAACTTCCTCCTATGGAGGAAGAGGGAGTTATAGCCTAAATTATAATGGTACCGCGTGTACCGAAATAACATTCCAGACAACTCAGCTACTAGATATCGTTGGTCTAGTGTTTGTAATAATTGGCTTTATAGGAGCGATACTCCTTGCAGTGGGCAAAATATGTAAAGGTGCTGCTGTTAGCATGGTGGCCACTGGTTTAATACTGTCTCTCATAGCGCCAATATATCTATATGCAGAACTGCCAAGCGCATTTAAAGTGGATTCTATGAGATATGGAATGTCGGGTAGTAATCCAATAAAATCTTTCTTCGGGTCTAATAATAGCAATGGCATGTCGATGTCATGGGGCGGTGGAATTGGCTGGTGGCTTGCCATCGTGGGCATGATCTTCATGCTCTTAGCGCTTATATTTGTGGCAATCGCCAGAAAGCCGCAGTTAGTAGCACCACCAATGGCCCCTACACCGCCTGAAGCTATGCCCCCAGCACCACCAATGGAGGGCCAAACAGGGCAGACAGAAACAGAGAACATCCCCCCTCCACAATCTTAAAACATAAAATTTTTATCTTTTTTTCTGAGATGCAAGGTACATTAAAAGATGTTTCTGATCAGGGTTTAGAAAATCAATTTTATTCATATTTTCCTCACGGATGGCCGTAAGCAGTAGAGGGTTTCCTTTTGTGAGCCGATAAATATGCTTCAAAGCCTCCTCCTTTATATGGGGCAGAAGTTCACGTGCACATTCGTATGGTAAGCCTTCAAGTTTTATTTCGGTAACAGTTCCTTCCGCAACATCTGATAATGTATAAAAGCGATTGTAGAATGGGGTATCACTTCTCATGGCCACTATTATTTTGCTTTTTTCCAGATTCTCCTTAACAAGTGAATTTAATGCGGCCACAAATGTATCATCTACATCGTAATAATTGTCAAATATGAGCAGAGTGGGGTTTGATCTTAAAACTTCCAACACATTATCTTTATTGAATAAATTTTTAAATATGTCCTTCACACTGTCCCATGTGCGGCCTTCATAAATATGAAACCAGAGGATATTTTCCTTGGGTTTAGCAAATTCAATAAACCTTTTCATAAGTGTTGTTTTACCCATCCCACGTCCTCCAATTATACTAAGAATTTTTCCTGATGAGTACCAATTCATCATCTTCTCCACTTCTCCTTCTCTGTCGACAAAAATCTGAAGAGACAAGTTAACTTCCCTGAAAACTATCCGTTTCTGCTCCTGTAAAAGATTTTTTATTTCTCCAGTCTCTATTTTGGCGATTATATCGAGGCTTGGTAGGGATAATTTTTTTTTCAAATCCTCTAATTTGTATGTTTTGGAGTTTATCTCAACTTGTGAGGCCCCCGTTCTTTCTATAATTTTCTTAACTTCCATTACCCCCTTCCGGGTAAGAAAATAAACTGTTACCCTCTTCTTCTTTCCAGTTACATGCCCCTTTTTAGCATATATAAATCCATCTTCTATAAGTTTTTTTATGTTCCTCGGTACATGGGCCGTGGATATACCAACCCTTTTTGCTATTCCCTGCTGCGTGATCTCGAATGGATACTCATATCTATCTTCATACACACGATAATCGTAGAGGTGCAGTAAAATCTTCTCGGCAATTCGGAGATGCATCAAATAATTATGAGTCTCCCATATTTAATATTTCTGTTAGCATTCATTTTCAGGACTACCTAAGGTAATGAAAGAAAAATTTATATGTGTTTTCACATTCTCTTTTTGGCTTGGGGCCGTAGCTTAGCCAGGTTAGAGCGCCCGGCTCATAAAAGCCCCTTAAACCCCTTTAGAAAAGGTGTTTGATCCCCAAAGGGGGCATTGAGAAACCGGGCGGTCGCAGGTTCGAATCCTGCCGGCCCCATATTATTATCCTCAGACACCACAAACATTAATTTCTCTAAATGCATGGGGGATTTATGAGAGCATTGATAAGTGTATGGGACAAAAGAGAATTAGAGAACTTTGCAAAGGAACTGGCAAATTTAGGTTATGAAATCATATCCACTGGAGGTACCTACAAATTCCTGCAGGAAAGGGGAATTGTATCGAAAAAAATCGAAGAAATTACGGGGTTCCCAGAAATACTTGGGGGAAGGGTAAAGACCCTCCACCCAAAGATACATGGTGGAATTTTAGCCAAAAGCTACGAGGATCTCAAAGGCATGGACATACCGTTGATTGATATGGTTGTTGTGAATCTTTATCCCTTTGAGAAATTTGTCGATGCTAATGAGGAGGATATGATTGAGAACATTGATATTGGAGGTGTGGCTTTATTAAGGGCCGCCGCAAAGAATTATCAACGCGTGATCGTGGTTTCGTCCCCTGAACAATATGACAAAGTAGTGGAAAAATTGAAGAGTGGAAACGTGGATATGAATTTCAGAAGAAACCTCGCAATGAAGGCATTTGCTATAACGGCCATGTATGATGTTTTGATTTACAATACTCTGTGGCACAGATATGAGGATGAACTTCCCGAATATCTTTTGTTGGGTGAGAAAATTGCGATGAGATTGAGGTATGGGGAGAATCCCCATCAACGTGGCTCATTCTATTCTTCGTCGCCTTCATTTGTGCAGTATCACGGAAAAAAGCTCTCTTTCAATAATCTTTACGACATGGATTCTGCATACTCGATAGTCCAAGAATTTGAAGAACCCTCATGCGCGGTTATAAAACATGCAAATCCCTGCGGTGCAGCTATTGGAGAGAATTTAGGGGAGGCATTTCAGAAGGCATGGGAAGGAGA
>WALH01000049.1 GCA_015522935.1 DHVE2 group archaeon
CTTTAAATGCTCTCGGTGTAACCGTTCTTGCCTCAAGTGGTGATGATGGTGACACCACAACTCCAAGTGAACCATCCACGGCGGCACTTGATAACTATGGATTCATAGCAGTTGGCGGAACATCCCCCATACCAAACGGCGTTGATTCCAGTAGTAGCGATTTAAATAACACCCCTTATGAGACTATGGGCAACAACACAAACACGAGTAATCCAAGAAGTGACGAAATTGTGTGGTATGATGCAGCGCATACCAATTCGGCAGGAGACCACTGGGGAACGCAGAGCGGTGTGAGTGGTACATACTCGGAACCCATCTGGCAGTCTGAGCATATTGGCTCATACAGTGGAAGGATTACAGCAGATATATCTGCGGTTGGGAACAGGACAATAATATTCTCTTCGTATATTGATAGTAGTGGTACTTTACATGATCATCTTTGGCTTGGTTTAGCAGGCACTTCTGTTGCGTGTCCTGTGGTTGCAGGAATGCTTGCTGCTATGGCAGCTTACGGTGGTAGGTACTATGATGGCCATGGTTCTGTTACAGGAGATACGTCTATTTATGGATTTGGGTTCTTTGCACCTACTATATATAAGATAGGCTATGACTACTATCATAATGGAACGTATTCTTCCTCACCACCGTTCTTTGACGTGACGGAAGGAAGCACGGGAGGTGGCGGTGCTGCCACTACTGGATGGGATCAGGTAACTGGCTGGGGTGTGCCCGACGCTTGGAATTTAACTCACGATATTGGGCCTCAAATGGCAGCAGTTCAAACCAGTCTAACGATTAATGCTGGTCAATCGGCAACATATGAAGTTAAGATATTGTTCCCATATGACTGGACAAGTGAAATGGGGCATTTCGAGGTTCAGGGACTTCCATCTGGTGCGTCATTCTCCACTGATGTGAGCTATGTGCATCCATCGGGTAATGGTGCAGTTGCATGGGTTAACTTTACTATAAGCACGTCCACATCTACTCCAACGGGTACATACACCCTATACATAACTGCTTACACATACAATCATACTTCTGGGCACTGGGGCAATCTTACAAAGACTATAGCCGTAACATTAGTTGTCAACAAAGCAGTGCCTGAATTCTCAACACCGCTATTGCTACCCATACTTATCGTATTCATTGGTTTTATGGCAGTGTGGCGCAGAAGGAGGAGAAAGAATATTTAGGTAACTCCTTAACCTTTTTTGTTTTTATTTTTGAGATTTTGTATTTTTCATTTTTCCAAGAACTTCAGGAGTTTGAGAAAACACTTAAATATCACCTTCTTATACCACGATTGATTGAAATGAAGATGCCGAGAAAGGTTAAGATGTACTGCCCGTATTGCAAAAGGCACACAATTCATGTGGTGGAAAAAGTTAAGAAGAGAAAGGCCAGCGAGTTAAAGGCAGGACAGAGGAGATTCCGTAGGGTGACAGCAGGATACGGTGGATTTCCAAGGCCAAGATTCGAGGGTCGAGAGAAGCCGACCAAGAGGATAAATGTGAGATTCAGATGCACAGAATGCAATCGTGCCCACACCTCGCCAATGATTCGTGCCAAGAAATTCGAGTTAGTGGAGGTGAAATGATGGGAGGGAATGAATCTAAAAATATAGACAAATCGTTTGTTAAAGTGAAATGCCCGAACTGTGGAAACGAGCAGATAATATTTCTCAGGGCAAGTACAGTTGTAAGTTGCCATGTGTGTGGAAGCACTCTTGCGGTTCCAACGGGAGGAAAGGCAGAAATAAAGGGTGAGATTTTAGAGGTGTATGCGTGAGGCGAGATTATCCGGAAGTTGGAGAACTTGTAATCGTGACTGTTAAGAACATAAAACCTTATGGTGCATTTGTTACTTTAGATGAGTATGAAGGTAAGGAAGGATTTATACACATAGGAGAAGTTGCCACTGGTTGGATAAAATACATAAGGGATTATATTCGTGAAGGGCAGAAGGTTGTGTGCAAGGTAATGCGTGTTGATCCTGCGAGGGGACATATAGATTTAAGCTTAAAAAGGGTAAATGAGCATCAGAAGAGGGAGAAAATTCAGCGATGGAAAAATGAGAAGAAGGCAGAGAAACTTTTTGAAATTGTTGCACAGAGATTAAACAAAAGTGTGGAAGAATGCTATAAAGAATTTGGATATTCTCTCACAGATCATTTTGGCACGCTTTACGATGCATTTGAGGAAGCGGCTATAAATGAAGATTCATTGAAGGAAGATGGATTTAAAGGAGATTGGATAAAGGTTTTCACCGATGTTGCCAAGGAGAATATAACTCCTCCCTACGTTAAGATATCTGGATACGTGGAGCTCACAACCTCTCATCCTAAAGGTATAGAGCATATAAAAAAGGTGCTTTCTAATGCAGAGGATGAGGATGTAATTGTCACCTATGTAGGTGCACCTAAATACAGAATCCAGGTAAAGGCCGAAAACTACAAGGATGCGGAGGAAATTCTGAGCAAGAAGGCAGAAAAGATAATGAGAGAAATTAAAAAACTTGGTGGGGAGGCTGAATTTCACAGAAGGTTGTGAGTATGCATACATTGATAAGAAAATGTCCAAAATGCGGACGTTATACCCTGAAAGAAATATGCCCTGTATGCGGTGAGAAAACCGTGGAAGCTTTACCACCACGATTCTCCCCAGAGGATAGATATGGAAAATATAGACGTAAGCTTAAATTAGAGGTGATGAGAAATGGAACCGATAATAGTTAAATATGTGGAAAAACCGGAATTAAAAGATCCCGTGCTAATTGAAGGTTTGCCAGGAGTAGGAAATGTGGGTAAAATATCAGCAGAATATCTGCGTGATCATCTGGATGCCAAGTTGATGGTTAAAATATATTCCAAATATCTCCCACCACAGATTCTAATAAAGGGTGATGGAACCGTTTATTTAGTGAAGAATGAACTCTGGTACTATAAAAATCCAAAGAAAAATGACCTCATAATTTTAGTGGGGGATTACCAGGGTATGAGCTCAGAAGGGCAGTATGAATTATCGTACAAAGTTTTAGAAATTGTTAAGGAATTCGGGGTGAAGAAAATCTTCACTCTTGGAGGCTATGGTACCGGGCAGATAAGTGATAATCCACGGGTTTTTGGAGCTGCAACCGAGCTCGGGCTTGTTGAAGAACTGAAAAAGTACGGTGTCTATTTCTCTCAGACCGAGCCCTCAGGTGGGATTGTCGGGGCGGCTGGACTTCTTCTTGGCTTGGGAAAAGTGGTTTTTGGTATGAATGGTGTATGTCTTATGGGTGAAACCTCAGGTTACTTCTCTGATCCTAAAAGTGCATACAATATCCTAAAAATAGTGAAAGATTACTTCCAGTTAGATATAGATATGACCGAAATAGAGTATCGCTCCAAGGAGATAAGTGAGATAACTACACAGGTTAAAGAGGAGCAGAAAGAGGAAGAGAGAAAAGAGGATTTAGGATACATCGGGTAATACTCCTCATAATTCGAGATTAAATTTTAAATATCTGGAGTCATTTTCCATCTTTTATGAAGTCAATAAAAGAAGTTGCGGATATGGTGGGTATAGAGAACATTATACCATATGGCCATGATAAGGCGAAGATTCCTCTCTCGGAAATCTGGAAGAAAGAAAGGAAAGGAAAAGTGATTCTTGTAACTGCGATTAATCCTACTCCTTATGGTGAGGGAAAGACAACCACGGCTATAGGCACTTCACAGGCATTCTGGAAAATGGGTAAAACCAGTATAGTTACACTTCGAGAGCCATCTTTAGGCCCTGTATTTGGTATAAAGGGAGGTGGAACAGGAGGAGGGAAATCCAAAGTAGAACCGAGCAATGATATAAACCTGCATTTCACAGGAGATTTCCACGCTATTCAAATTGCGCATAATCTTCTTTCTTCTGTTGTGAATAATTCGATGTGGCACAAAACGATGCCCGATCTTGACAGGGAGAATATTCTGTGGGGTCGCGTCATAGATTTAGATGAAAGGAGCCTGAGAAAAGTTGTGGTTGGCCTCGGTGATAATGGAGGAGCTGTTATGAAGGATTATTTTGAAATAACGGCTGCAAGTGAGATAACAGCAATAATGGCAGTTGCTAAAGATTATAAGGATTTAAAAGAAAGGTTATCTAAAATTTTAGTTGGATTTAAAACTGACGGCTCGGCCGTTTTTGCCAGAGATTTCAAGGTTGTAGGTGCAATGGCCGCAGTTCTGAGGGATGCCCTCCTCCCAAATCTTGTTCAGACAACGGAGGGTACGCCTGCAATAGTTCATATAGGTCCATTCGCCAACATAGCCCATGGTCACAATTCTATTCTGGCAGATGAAATAGGAATGAGGTATGCTGATTATCTCGTAACCGAAGGTGGTTTTGGCTCAGATTTAGGTGCGGAAAAATTTGTAAATATTGTTTCCCGTATTGGAGAATTTGATCTTACTGGAGCGGTTCTTGTGGTTACAGCTAAGGCCTTAAAGCATCATGGCGGAGTGAAGAAGAAGCATTTGGATGAGGAGAATGTGGATGCGATAGAGAAGGGTGCCGGAAATCTTGAGAGGCATGTGGAAATTGTGAAGAAACTTGGATTTGAGCCTGTCGTTGCTATAAACCACTTTCCGCAGGATTCTGAAAGAGAGATTGACAAGTTGAGAGAAATAGTTGAAGATCTCCATGTGAAATTTGCGGTTAGTGAAGTCTTCTCTCAGGGTGGTGAGGGAGGAATTGAGATCGCCAAGCAGTTCGAAAACGTGGAGCCGAAGAAACCAAACTTTACGTACAAACTTGAAGATCCAGTTAGAGAAAAAGTAGAGAAGATAGCCATGGAGATATACGGAGCCAGTGGTGTGAACTGGGAACACCAAGCTAAGAAGGATTTGAAAATTGTGGATAAATTAGGATTCAATGATTTTCTTATATGCATGGCAAAGACTCAGTACTCGCTAAGCGATGATCCCAAACTTCTTGGTGCACCTGAGAATTTTGAGATAACGGTGAAGAGATTGAAGATATCCTCAGGTGTGGGATTCATTGTACCAATTCTCGGGGACATATCCACCATGCCCGGATTACCAAGTGTGCCTGCCGCAGAAAGCATTGATCTCTTAGACAATGGAACGATTGTGGGAATAAGGTAAAGAAAGAAAAACTTTATATCCCGTTAGGTAATACCTAACCAATGAAATGGAAGGCTCTCATAATAGCGCTTATTCTAATCCCATTCGTAATCTGGGGATCAAATTTCTCTCACGCAGCATCTTCAGGTAAGCCCATAAAAGTGGTTTGTACTCTTCAGGTTTTCTCAACGATGGCCAAAGAGATAGGGGGGAACAGAGTTTCTGTGGATTACATAGTGCCTCAAGGCTCGGACATACATGATTATTCTCTCACTCAGAGGGATATAAACAAGATTAATTCTGCAGATCTCATCATTCTCGCATCCAGTGAATTCTTCTCTGTTGACTCTAATATAAAGAGTTTTGCCACAGGAAAGCAGGTTCTCGATTTTAACGACTATAATGCGACCCTTTATCCCCTTGGAAGTTTGCAGAGAAATGTGCATGGCTACTGGATGTACCCATCGAATGCCATAAACATATCACATGCCGTGTATGTTAAACTAAGCGAGATGAATCCTGATTCTTCAGATTATTTTTATCAGAATTACCTATCCTTTGTGAGGGAAGTCCAGAATGCGGAGAAGTACATTCAAATTTTAATAAAAGAATTTAACCTGAAAAACAAAACTTCCCTGCTTGCGGTTCCGGGAGTTTTCTACGTTGTTAAAACTTTGGATATAGGGATTGCAGGTTCCATTTTGCAGGGCCCAAATAATTTCATATCTCCAAATGAAATATCCAAGATTGAAGATGAAATAAAAGAGGGTAAAATAAATTTCATAGTTAATGCTGTAGGACTCGAAGATTCCAGAGCTGGAAATATCGCCAAGGAAATATCTAAAGATACAGGAGTAAAAATCGTCTATGTGGATATATTCTCAGTGGATAATTACACTGCTACTCTAATTAAAAATTCGGCAATACTCAGTTCTTCAGATTATGTTTATCAGTATCCTGCTACTTCATGCAATGTTTATCCATATGTTTATGCTATTGCTGTAGTATCCATTATCTCTATTGTGCTGGGATACATGACATATCGATACAGGAGAGAGTTGTTGAAATAATTCGACACTTGTACCAAAATATCTTTATTTGGTGATATGATTATGATAAATGTGAAGAGGATTATATCGCTTGTGCTGCTTGTGCTGATCGTTGCATCTGCTGGCGGGGTATCTGCGAGCAAGTTGAGTTTAAATTTTAAGTATGTTGGCATACATTTTTATTCTGATAATTCATCTGTCAGACTGGTTATAAATAATACAACTTCAATAACAATAAAATTTGAGAAAATTTATGCGGGTGAATATTTTGGGGAACATATGTTTCCACAGTCTTGGATTGGAGAGATAAATGGTATGCATGTTAATGAAGAACAGGGTAATAACTCGGAAATTGGCCAGTACATCCATGTAAGAATGTCAAGTTCTATCATCCTGAAAAATATGGTGGATTCCCGGCAGGATTATCCCGCTGACATAAATATTGATTTTTATGTATCAAGTCACCCATATTTCAAGCAGGGTATGAGAATAGATAACAGCACGCTCAGATACGATGTAAGAATAAATACCAATTGTCCTGCGAATTTTATAATTATTCAGGAAGGAATCCAATTCAACAGGGGGAATATGAGTGCATTTATGCTTCAGGACCATCAATGGAAAGAAATGAAAAAAACGTACAGTAAATTACCGCTGAACACAACTAAAAGGTTCGGTGAAATAGGATTTGGAAGCGAAAAGATGGATTACCGCTTTATGTGGAACACAAATACAATTAATTCTCTTCTTTATACATACACCGCTGGGAATCTTGACCTGTTCTTTGCGTATGAGAACAACGGGAGTATAGTGGATGACCCGTATATTAAAACACCTGTTCCGATATTTACTCCTGAATCGGTACCTGAAGAAATGACCAAAGCGGTGAACTATCTAATAGACCATGCTCTCTCTATTGGGATTGGAATTGCTCTATCTTCTGCCTTAATTGCACTTCCAATGCTCAAAAGGAGAAGATTGTAGCTCTTAAAACTACAAAATTTTAAAATTTGATGCTCTTTTAGCGGATTTTATGTATGTGATAAAGAAATCGGATTTAAAAAGAGGATTGCCGAAGGAAACCCTGTCAATATGCCCGGTGTGCAGGAAAGTTATACCTGCAACAATTTACGAAGAAGATGGAAAGATATGGTACAAGAAAACGTGCCCGGAGCACGGGGAGTTCAAAGATATTTACTATGGAGATGCGGAGGTCTGGAAATGGATGGAGAAATGGGGAATGATACTTGATGGAGTTGGAACCGAGTATCCAAAGATCATAAACGGATATACTGATCACCATTACTCTTTCACCGCTTTAGCAAATTTAGATTTGACGAATAGGTGCAATCTCCGATGCCCAATATGCTTTGCTAACGCGAATGCTGCAGGCTATGTTTATGAACCGGATTTTGATACTGTTGTAAAGATGATGAAATTCCTGCGAGAGGAAAGACCAGTTCCAACACCGGCAATACAATTTGCAGGTGGTGAGCCAACAATATATCCAAGATTTTTTGATGTGATTCGTAAGGCTAAAGAATTGGGATTTCCTCAGATTCAGGTTGCAACCAATGGAATTCTCATTGCCAATGACCCAACATTTGCCCAGAGGATGGCGGATGCGGGGATGAATACTGTTTACCTTCAATTTGATGGATTCAAAGAATCAACGTATATAACTGCAAGGGGGGTTAATCTCCTGCCTCAGAAGATGAAGGCAATAGAGAATTTGAGAAATGTGAAGCCAAAGCCTCTAGCAACAGTTTTGGTGCCCGTAGTAGTGAAAGGTGTAAATGATGACGAAGTTGGAAAAATTATGGAATACGCTTTGGATAATCTTGATGTTATCCGTGGCATAAGTTATCAGCCAGTCTCTCTTGCTGGAAGGATCCCACAGGAGGATAGATTCAAGATGAGATACACCACCGGTGATTTGATCAGGGATCTTCACGAACAGACAGATTTTATTGAAAAAACAGATTTCTTCCCAATTCCAGTATCTGCAATATTCTCTGAAATTGCATCTCAAATATTCAAAAAACCGGAGCCTTCATTTACAACACATCCAGCGTGCGGCTCGGCCACATATATTTTCCGCGATTACGAGAAAAATAAAAACATACCGATAACAAGATTTATAGATGTTCCTGGGTTAATTGAAGAATTAGTGCCTATGGTGTTCAATGAGGAATTTGAAAAGAAAGGAAAACTGAGAAATGCATTAACTCTTTATAAGATTCTGAAGAAACATTACGATGCAAATTATGCACCAACTGGATTTAAATTGAAAGAAATTTTGGGTGTATTTGAGCAGGGAACAAAGGAATCATTAGGTAAGTTCCACTGGAACACATTATTTGTGGGAGCAATGCATTTCCAAGATGAGTATAATCTTGACATCCAGAGAATACAGAGATGCGTTATTCATTATGTAACCCCTGATTTAAAACTCATATCCTTCTGTGCCTATAATTCTGGTCCGGTATTCAGAACTGCTGTTGAGAAGAAATTCTCAATATCTCTTGAGGAGTACAGAAAGAGGCACGGCAATGTGGTCGGTGTGGAGGGCTAAAGAATGATGAAGGTTAATCCTGCGCTCTGCAATTACTGTGGTGCATGTGTTGGCTCCTGTCCTGTGAACTGCATATTTCTCAATGAAACCCGTGTGGAGATAAATGAGGATAAATGCGTTAAATGCGGTTTCTGTATACGTGCCTGTCCTCTCGGAGCCATCTCTGCAGACTGGTGGTCGAAATGAAGAGATATGAATATGATGTCTTAGTTATCGGTGCTGGCCCTGGAGGTTCGATGGCAGCAAGGTTCGCTGCACGAAATGGAGCGAAAGTGTTGCTTGTGGAGAAAAGACCAGAAATAGGTGTGCCTGTTAGATGTGCTGAAGGTATATCTCGCGACTGGCTCGATATCGTAGAAATCAAGCCTGATAAAAGATGGATAGATCAGGAGATTGAGGGTGCAAAAATTTACTCACCCAACGAGAAGAGTGTAATCACACTTTCTGCAGAGCAGGCTGGTAATGAGGTTGGCTTTGTCATAAACCGTGAGTACTTTGACAAGTACCTTGCATCCTTAGCAATTGAAGAAGGAGCTGAAATATGGCTCAAGAGCCCAGCAATTAACATAATCAAAGAGGACGGCTATGTGAAAGGTGCAATTGTTCGAAGATTTGGGGAGGAAGTGGAGGTTCGTGCAAAAGTTGTTATTGCTGCGGACGGATTTGAGTCGCAAGTTGCTCGGTGGGCAGGTCTGAACACTGTTCTTCCAGAGAGAGATATCGTTTCGTGTATAGAATACAGAATGACGAATATTGATATAGATGAGAGGTTCACCCACTTTTATATTGGATCCTGTGCGCCTGGTGGATATCTGTGGATATTCCCCAAAGGTAGGAACGAAGCGAATGTGGGAATAGGTGTAGCGCTGAACAGAATAAAAAAGCGAGGCGAGGTGAAAAAATACTTAGATAATTTCATCGAAGAGCATTCAAACCTCAAAAGGGGTGGAATACTGCAGATAATTACCGGTGCAGTTTCAGTTTGTCGCGTACCAAAGCATATAGTGGCAAATGGCATAATGCTTGTCGGCGACGCAGCCCGTTTAATTGATCCGATAACAGGTGGCGGGATAGCCAATGCTGCGATCTCTGGAAGGTGGGCTGGCGAAATTGCGGCTAAGTGCCTTGAAGATCCCCTTGAAGAGTGCCTGATGGAGTATCAGGAAAAAGTAAAGAAAAAGTGGGAAAGAAAGCATCTACGTAACTGGTTTGTCAAGGAAAAGTTATCGGAATTGAGTGATGATACCCTGAACAAATTGATGGAAGTGGTTTCCCAGACGGATATAAAGGAAATTTCAGTACGTGCCATTTTAGAGGCAGTGCAGGAGAAATACCCCGAATTAGTGGAAGAGTTCGAGGATTTGATTTAAATTTTTTACTTAACCTTTGCTGCATTCAAGATTTCATCCCCTTTTTCAAGTTTTATTAGTTTGACCCCTCTAGCATTTCTACCCATGACGGATACATTTGCTACGGAAATTCTTATGCTCATTCCATTCTTTGTTAAGAGTATTACCTCTGAATCATCGTCCACGACCAAGCTTTTAACGACGAAGGAATTTCTTATGGCTATATTTCTTATTCCTATCCCCCCTCTGTTTGTTCTCCTATAATCGTCTATGAGCGTTCTCTTTCCATGACCATCCGATAGAATTGCAAAAACATAATTTCCCTCCGTGCTCAATGCTGCTGAAATAACTTCATCACCATCCCGTAGTCTTATTCCCCTTACTCCGCGAGCATTGCGGCCCATTATCCTTACCGCTTCCTCAGGAAACCTTATTGCCTGTCCAAACTTTGTGAAGAGGAATACATCGCTATCTCCTGAAGTTACTAAAACATCCACAATTTCATCATCTTCATCAAAATTTATAGCCCGAATCCCGGTACTCCTTATGTTGGAGAACTCGCTTAAATAAGTTCTCTTAACCACCCCCCTTCTGGTCACAAAAAACAGGATGCCCTCAAATTCATGCACAGAAATCATCCTTATTACTTCACCATCGATTCTCTTTATAATATTCACTATGGCCCTGCCCTTGGC
>WALH01000050.1 GCA_015522935.1 DHVE2 group archaeon
ATTTAGCATTTTCTTACTTCCTATTTTCTATGTGCACAAATTAATTTATATTCAAATGCGATAATCACTGGTGGCAGAGTTCAGGGGGGTGATAAGGGACTTCCCCACTTCATGGTTCTCCGCATCCATGGGAACCAGAGTATTCGCCACTGCCCCATATCTGAGAGCACAAATTTATAGATCATCTAAAATTCATGATTTTTTTGAAAATCCTGTCAAAGCCAACTTCTACGTTACATTCGGAATTGCCCTTCTCACCCTTGCATCAAATTTTTCCATCGTACAACCCATCTATTCCCTCTACCTGATTTTCTGGTTATCAGGCTCCCTTTTTGTAATAGCAATGGAACTCATAATAATGGCAATTCCATTCATTGGCACAAAAGTGAAAATAAAACACATAAATCCTTCATGGTTCTTAGGAGCCACAGGTCTTTTGCTAATTCCCGGAACTGGAAACATCATCATTCATAATGCAGTCATTTCACTCCGTAGCCCCCTCCTCCAGGAGTCATTATTATAACCTCATCTCCTTTCTTCAACTCAACTATTGCCTTGGATGAAATTTCCATGGTTTTTCTATCCCTCACTATAATATTTTTCCCAGCCTTTCCATCTTCACCATCCCTTGAACCACGAGGCTTTATTCTCCTCCTCTCACTTATAACCGAAAATGTGCAGTCCTCCAGAACCTGATATCTTCGAATTATCCCATCTCCACCTCTCCATTCTCCATTGCCTCCCGAATTCTCGCAAATTTTGTACTCCAAAATTTTCAGAGGGTAGTATGATTCTATTATCTCGATGGGTGTGTTCTTCGTGTTTGTCATATAAACATGAATTCCATCCTCTCCCCTATAATTCTTGAATCCACCCGCTCCTCCACCAAGAGTTTCATAATATGTGAATCTCTCATTTCCAAATGTGATATTGTTCATACTCCCATGCGATTGCGCGGGCATATCCATAATCTTCGAGAATGCAAGAATTAAAGTGTCAACTATTCTCTGCGAAGTTTCCACATTTCCAGCAACTAAGGGATAGCCACGGGGAGGATTGAGTATCGTTCCTTCTGGAATTTTAATATCGAAGAAATCGTAGAAGGTGGAATTTATTGGTATGTCGCTGCCTAACAGGCTTCTGAAAAAGAAGTAAACGGAAGATATTGTCACGGCAAGGGGCGCATTGATATTTTCCCGAATTGCAGGTGAGGTCCCACTGAAATCCACAGTGACATTCTCATCGACGGATACCTTTACCTTGATTTTAAGTAAATCACCATTTATTTCCAAATAATCTTCCGCCTCCACAGTTTCATGGGGGATTCGCATCAATCTCTTCCTCATCATTCTCTCAGTGTATCTTTTCAACTCTTCCTGAAACTCAGAGAATTTATTGAGGCCGTATTCTTCTACAAATTCTATAAGTTTTCTCTCCCCGTATATATTAGCACCAATCTGCGCCTTTAAATCGCCCATCCTTTCCTTTGGAGTCCTTGTGTTTGCAAGAATTATCCGCAAAATATCATCATTTATTTTATCATTCTCCACTATCTTCATGGGTGGGATTATCAAACCTTCCTGATATATGCTTCTTGACCTGCCAGGCATGGAACCCGGCGTGATTCCACCAATATCTGCATGATGCGCCCTGTTTCCCACAACTCCAATCAATTCTCCACGGAGAAAAACAGGTCGATAAATCGTAATATCCGGGAGATGGGTTCCACCCATCTGAGGGTCATTGAGGATTATTTGCTCTCCTTCCTCAAATTCTCCGATGTATTGAAGGGGAATGTGCATGGAACCTAAATGAACGGGGATATGCTCTGCCTGAGCCAAGAGGTTTCGGGAGGAGGAAAATATTGCGCAGGAGGCATCCATCCTTTCCCTTATATTGGGAGAATATGAACTCCTCTGCAAAATCACGCCCATCTGCTCCCCGATTGATATCATTTTTCGGTACATAATCTCAAATTCTATCGGGTTCATTTCATCATCTCCATAAACACACCGTAATCGTTCATCTCCGCTCTCCAGTTCTCCTTAACAAGAATGGTCGCCGTATTCATTTCCACCACGCATGGCCCATCGCATGATTCAAAGTGTTCTATGGAATAAACAGGAATTTCCTCTTCAAAATTGTAAATTCTTCTTTTCATAATTTTCTGTTTTCCTCTCCTCATTTTTGGAATCTCTATTCTTTTACTTTTCACTGCTATAAAGTTTATGTTCACCACCACGATTTCCTCGTCCATATTGAATCCGTATAGGGCAAGGTGAATTTTTTCAAAATCTTTCGCTATATCCTCGCTTAGAGGGACCCTGATCTCATGACCCTGGCCGCGGTAGCGCATGTCGAGCGTGACATTCAGTTCATAATTTCCAAGAATTTTATCCGCCCTTTTTATGAATTCTCTGAGTTTTTTCTCGTAAATTTTCATAAATTCTTCCGTGTTCTTCATAACCGTTACCGTGTAATCGTAAATGAGGGGGGAGAGAAGAATGCCCAGAGATGAGAATGCTCCGGCCATATTGGGCACAAATACCCTTTTTATCCCAACCTCTTCAGCAAGGGATGTTGCATGCATTGGACCTGCCCCTCCGAATGCAAAGAGCGTGAAATTCCTCGGGTCGTAGCCTCGAGATAGCGATATTTTCTTTATCGCCAAGGCCATATTGTTGTTCACTATTTTTATCACACCCCTGCTCAACTCCTCCACATCTAACCCTATTTTATCCTCCAGTTTCTTCGCAGCTTTTCTTGCCAAATCTTTGTTCAATTTCACCCCGGATATCTCCTCGCCCAAAATACCCAGAAGGAGATTTGCATCCGTAACGGTGAAATCCTCACCTCCTCTATCGTAGCATGCCGGACCCGGGTTCGCACCTGCACTTTGAGGCCCCACTTTCAATGCAAGGCCTTCATCGACCCACGCTATGCTTCCTCCCCCTGCACCTATACTTATTATATCAAGAGAATTCACGCGAATTGGAATTCCATCAATTTCAATCGAAGATCTATGCAATGGCTTGCCATTGAAAATTATGCCCATATCAGCCGATGTACCGCCCATATCGTACGTGAGAACATTATCAATTCCCAAGATGTTGGAGAGATAACTCGCCGCTGCCACACCGCCACTCGGCCCGGACATAAGCGTGTTTATCCCCCTCAAATATTCAGGCATGATTTTTCCACCGCTGGATTGCATAACGTAGAAATTCTTGCTCAAATCTCTCAGGGAGTTGAGATAATTCATAACAATCGGGTAAACGTACGCCTCCACAACGGTTGTTGCGATCCTTTCATATTCCCTTATCTCTCTTCGAACTCTATAACTGGGAAATACATATTTGCAAAACTCCCTAACAATTTTTTCCGCCTTAATCTCATTTTCCGGATTCGCATACGAATGAAGAAACGCTATGGCGATGGATTCGCATTTCTCCTCTTTAAGCAAGTCTCTCAATTCTTCCTCATCGATTCCTTTTTCTATTCTTCCATCGAAAAGTGTGCGTTCTTCAATTCCTATAGCTCTATCCACGGGCAATTTCTCCCTTTGAGGTAAAAGAGAATAAACATTCTTTCTGCTCTGCCTCCCTATCTTATATAGAGTTTCGAAGCCTTTGGTAGTTATGAGAAGAACCTTGGAGCCTTTTCTCTCCAAAAGCGCATTTATTGCCACCGTTGTTCCGTGGTGAAACTCATTTGCGTGACCAATCTCTTCCATTATACCCCTCGCCACATCTGGAGAATTGATTTTCTTGTACGCCTTGATCTTTCCATTCTTTAAAATCACATAGTCGGTAAAGGTTCCTCCTACATCCGTGGATACGATCACAGGGGATTATGCCTGTGGGATATTAATTCTTTTTCTCTCTTGGGCCGAATATGGCCGTTCCTATACGGATTATGTTTGCTCCCTCCTCTATCGCAATCCTGTAAGAAGAACTCATGCCCATGGACAGGTACCTTATCTCCTTACCAAATTTTATCCGTAATTCATCGTACACCCTTTTGGTTATTCTGAAATACGGTCTTATATCCTCAGGATTCTCCACAACTGGCCCCATGGTCATCACACCGATCAACTTTATATTTTTCAATTCTAAAATTTTTCTCGCCAGCTCCATCGCTTTCTCAGGATAAACCCCACTCTTCTGCGGCTCCTTCGCTGAATTTATTTCTATCATCACAGGCATGACCTTATTTCTCACCCCACATCTTCTGTCTATTTCCTTCGCAATAACCTCGCTGTCCACAGTTTCTACTACATCAAATATCTCGCATATCTTTTTTACCTTGTTTCTCTGCAAATGTCCTATGAAGTGCCATTCAACTTTTTTTCCTATGCTCGGATATTTCTCCAGCGCTTCCTGCACATAGTTCTCTCCAATTACCTTCACCCCCGCATTTATCGCTTCCATTATCTCCTCTACGCTTCTTCCCTTTGTGGCGCCAAGAAGGGTCACATGGGGAGGAATTTCGCTTAGAATCCTTCGGATATTTGATGTGATGGACATAGAGCATCAC
>WALH01000051.1 GCA_015522935.1 DHVE2 group archaeon
TCAACATTCTCTCAAAAACCTGCCTCCGGATTCAGTTTTCTATCGGCTGGTGTTCTCTTAGGTATCATGATCACACCATTCGTATCCGCCGTAGTTAGGGATGCGTATGGGATGGTACCGCATACATACAGGGAGGCTGCATATTCATTGGGATTGACCAAGTATGAGGCTACTAAAATTCTTATGGGCTACATAAAACCAGCAATCATATCCGGTGTAATACTCGGATTCGGTAGAGCCATAGGTGAAACGGTAGCGGTTAGCCTTGTGGTCGGAAACGCATTCAACCTTAGTGCAAATCCGTTTTCACCCGGCTACACAATATCTTCCTTAATAGCAACCCAATACGGCAACTCTTTCATCTACGAGCATATGACCTCTGTACTTTACGCCGCTGGGCTATTTCTCTTTTTTATCGGGCTAATCATAAATCTCCTTGGAATCTACCTACTCAGGAGGTGGAGAAAGAATGTATCCCTTTAATTTGCGAAAATTAAAAGATCGTCTCTTTCTCGCAATCACGGGGATTCTCTCATTACTTATGATCATACCTCTCTTGCACATAATATTTACCGTATTTGTGGAAGGAATCGGGGCAATTATAAGAGTAGGCCCCATATTTGTAACTGGAACACTTAGCGATGGAGGAATCGGACCGGCCATAGCAGGTACATTTATCCTCACTTTTCTTGCATCTGTAATAGGCATTCCCATTGCTTTTGCTGTAGGAGTATATGCTTACGAGTATCCAGATAGTATAATAGGCAGAGCAACAACAGCGCTGCTTGAAATAATGCAGGAATTTCCCACAATACTCGTGGGACTGTTCGTTACTCAGATAATCGTTATACCAATGGGCACATACTCAGCCATAGCAGGTGCTTTCTCACTGGCTATAATTCTGATGCCCTATGTGGCCGTATATACAAAAGAATCCATGAACCAAATTCCCTTTACATTCAGGGAAGCTGCTTTTGGTCTGGGCATTTCAAAAATTAAGGCAGTATTCTTGATAATAGTACCCATCGCTAAAAGGGGCATACTTACAGGTTTACTGATATCTATTGCAAAGGTGGCAGGAGAAACCGCTCCTCTGTTATTCACCGCCGGAGGACTGTACCAATCGTACCCCCAAGGAATAACGAAACCTGTGGGGGCTATACCCTTATTGATATATACGCTAGTTCAAAGTCCCAGCCCCTCTGACCACGCTATGGCATGGGGAGCATCGCTTGTTCTCCTTTTGATATTTTTAGGCGTATTCATTCCCATAAGATTGAGTATGAAGGAGGTGAAATTATGAGTGAGTTCGCAATTGAAACGGATAATCTCAACGTATACTACGGCAAAAACCACGTGATAAAAAATATGAACCTAAAAATTCCTAAAAATACCGTGTTTGCAATAATGGGTCCCTCAGGATGTGGAAAATCCACACTATTGAGAAGTTTTAACAGGCTTTTAGATCTGAATAAGATTGCAAGGGTTCAGGGTTCTGTTAAACTTTTTGGAGAGGAAATATACAGTAATAACACGGATCCCATCGTAATAAGGAAGGATGTGGGCATGGTATTCCAATATCCCAACCCCTTCCCCCATTTAACCATATACGACAATATTGCCATAGGGCTCAAGATGAACAAATTGGTTAAGAATAAAAATGAGATGGATAGCAGGATAGAATGGGCTCTTAAGAAAGCGGGGCTGTGGGATGAGGTAAAAGACAGATTGAAGGATTACCCTTCAAACCTGAGCGGTGGACAAAAGCAAAGGCTGGTAATAGCCAGAGCAATCGCCATGAAACCAAAAGTCATACTATTGGATGAGCCCACGGCCAACATAGACCCTGTAGGAAGCAAGAAAATTGAAGATCTTATTTTTGAACTCAAAAAGGACTACACCGTTGTTCTTGTTACCCACACCCCGGCTCAAGCAGCAAGAGTAAGCGATTATGTAGCATTTATTTACATGGGTGAACTTGTTGAAACAGGAAAAACAGGGGATATATTCACTTCGCCGAAGTCTAAGATGACCGAGAAATATCTGATGGGAGAACTAATATAAGGTGAGGAAAATGAGGGAGAAGTTTGAAAAAGATATGAAAAATCTAAAAAGAAATGTAGAGGAAATGGCGAACCTTGCACTTTCCATGCTGGTGGACTCTGTAAAATCCCTGAAAAATCTTGACACGAAACTTGCAGACGAGGTTATCTCCAGAAAAGGGAAACTCGCAGAAATGGATGAAAGTATAGAGGAAAACGCGCTCAGAATGGTAGCGTTGTATCAGCCAATGGCCAAGGACCTGCGAACAATCGCAGCAGTTTTAAAGATGATTACCTACCTATATAGAATTGGGAGGTATGGAAAGGATATAGCCGGTGTTACAAAAGCATTAGAAGGTAAACAGCACATCGCCAAGTTGGTGGAAATACCATATATGGCTAACAAAGTCGCAGAAATGATAAGAGATGCCATCAATGCCTTTATCACAGAGGACATATCGCAATTAAATGATTTCAGAGAAAGGGACGACGAACTGGATAGCCTTAGATACTCCATATTCAGAGAATGCTTGACGTACATGATGGAAGATCCACGCAACATAACCCAATGCTCTTACTACATAATGGTGGCAAAGTACCTAGAAAGATGTGGAGATCACGCATGCAAGATTGCAGAGAAAATATATTATATGGTGACTGGAGAGAGAATTGAAATAAAATAATAAAGTAAGTTGTACACTCTGTGGATGCTTTGCAACTTTGCATACATCAGGGTTACATAACAGCAGACATGCAGTTTGCCTCGCTCCTCGCCCTCGTTACTGGCTCGGCTTATATGACAGATTAAACATGGCGAAAAAACCAAGTTTTCAGGAGTAATAAATCCTTCATTGTCTACACCACACCCGTTGCTTGATGGTGATCGTATCAATATTTGATTCATTTTTTGAAAAAGTGATGTTTTCTCGCCGTATGTTCTGTAAAACCTCTGGATTTTTATTCATGACAAATTTAAAATTTGTATAAGGTGTTTTTCGGGAAAAGGGAGTAAATTTATCCATAGGACTTCAATAACGGCATTCTGGGTATGCGGATAGAAGCCCATCTATACATATTTTTGACATCCTCTCTAAAACAACTCTCTCTAAAACCATTTTAGGTAAAAACCCTCTACCTGTGAGGGGGTGAGAGCTAAGAATCTCTCTCCATTCAATTCACGCAAGATAAATCCTGATTTAGTATAATGGCAATCTTGGAAA
>WALH01000052.1 GCA_015522935.1 DHVE2 group archaeon
AAAATAAAAATACGAATCATCGTTGTAGTATTATGAAATTCATAGCCCTTTTTTCAGGGGGCAAGGACTCCACGTATGCCCTTTACATAGCGATGCAGCAGGCACACAAAATAGAAAAATTAGTAACGATAATTCCACGCAGGAAAGATTCCTACATGTACCACGTTCCTGCAGTTGAGAGAACGAAATATCAGGCGGAGGCTATGGGAATTCCACAGGATTTTTACAGCATCGGCGACGATATGGAAGAACTGAAAAAGATTCTTGAAAAATATGATGTGGATGGAGTTGTAAGCGGAGCAATTGCATCCAATTACCAGAAAACTAAAATAGAGGAGATATGCACCGATTTAGGTTTGATTTCTTATGCTCCACTCTGGGGCAAGGAGCAGAAAATTCTTTTAGAAGACATGATAAGCGCTGGAATGAAGATAATGATCATATCTGCATCTGCCTACGGCCTTGATTCAAGTTATTTGGGAAGAATTATAGATAGAACGACTGTGGGTGACCTTATGGAAATTGAGAAAAAATACGCCATAAACGTATCTGGAGAAGGGGGCGAGTACGAAACATACGTTTTGGATGCACCATTTTTCAAAAATAGAATTGAAATAACCGAATATGAGAAAATCTGGGACGGAATGCGCGGTGAGATTCTGATAAAAGATATGAAACTCATAAAGAAGGATAAGGTTTTATCTTTTGACTTCTTTGGGTAAGTATGTACCGGTTCGTGGAGGAGTTGAAGGACGGAGAGCACGCAAAATTGTTGTTAGTGATAAGAAAAAAGTACGGATTGAGAGAATACAGAAATCGCTTTGGAAAGTTCTTCGTAATAGAAGCGGGAGATAAAACGGGAAGTGTGATGATCAAATACTGGGGAAGAGATTACGAGCAAACGGAGAAACTGTACCACGAATTGAATGAAGGTGATGTTATAGAAGTTGCGGGCACATTTCAGAGCGATAACCCCCCGTATATTTCCGTTGATGCTGAATACGACGAGATAAACAAAGCGGAAAATTATGATAAAACTAGATTTATACCCTCTGCCGAGAATGTGGATGAAATTATGAAGGAGATATGGGAATACATTGAAAGTGTGGAAAACGCGCATCTTTCCAAGCTCCTTGACCTCTTTTTCGGAGATGAAAAATTTGTAGAGGATTTCAAAATCTGCCCGGGTTCATCCATGGGGCCGTATTCATATATTGGAGGTCTCGCAGATCATACACTCAATGTCATCAAACTCTGTGAGGCTCTTGCCAAAATTTACGGTATGGATCAAGACCTGATGGTTACCATAGCGGCCTTACATGACATAGGAAAAATAAGGAGTTATGAAATAGATACGACCATAAAACTCAGGGACGAAGCAAAACTTTTAGGTCACACGGTCATCTCTTACAACATGGTTGATGAGAAAATAAAGGAAATAATAGATTTCCCACAGGATTTAAAGAATAAAATTCTCCATGCAATAGTATCCCATCATTCGCCAATAGTTGATAACATGCCACAGAGAATTCGTACCCGTGAAGCTTATATACTCTTTTATGCAAATCTTCTTGACCTATCACTCAAAGAATTCGAGATGGAAGGGGATGAAGAATGGCAGTATTCAAAGAGAATGAAAAGGGAGCTGTTTCTGGGATAAAAGCGAAAATTGTTCTGCAATACGCATCCAAAGAGCAGGCAGATAAGATACTGAAAAGTGTTAAGGTTGATAACTACGATTTTGTGAAATGTAAGAGAGATAAAAACATGATAAAATGTGAAGTTAAATCCAACAACATATCCTCCATGCTGCATACAATTGACGATTTTTTAGCGTGCGTCATCCTGGCCGAGGAAGTCTATCATAGTATCTGATTTTCCTGCGAATGTATTTGAATGCCATAGTTGCATAGATTATTGCAATTAGCAGGAGAATGCCGTATGCTTCCACTGCTTTCAGTCCTAAAATTATTGGTAGAGAAGCTAAGATGTTAAAGGTTGCATGCATGCTCACAGCTACCAAATATCCTTTGCCCATGCTACTTCTTCCCAATATTTTTTTGGATGAGTAACCGAAACCCGTCATCGCAGTGGCACTTCCATGAAGCAGGGCTGAGGATATAGATCTTATTATAGCCACAATAGCCCATGCAATTATACCGCCGGTTAAAAGAGCCGAAACCTCGTACAAAAGATTCTCTGTGGCAGCAAAACCGAATCCGGATGATGCTCCATATACAAAACCGTCCTCGGGCTCATCCACATATTTACGAGAGGTTATTATACCATAGGCTTTTGTCGCCTCTTCCACGAATGGCGCAATTATCACCGCAATTACTATAGCATTCAAACTTTCCTTATGCTCCGCAAGGAATTCATAACTTCGCAGCAAATGGAAAGATTCTGCATAGAAATAAACTAAAATTATTTCTATTATTGCTGCTATTATAACACCAAATGTGGCACCCCACATAAAAGATTTGATCACAGCCCTCCATGGCTCACGCTGATATCTCTCAGTGTTTCTCACGATAATCATATAAATTACCGATGGAAGAAATGCAACAATGACCACAGTCACTGCCAGAATAACCTCCAGAGCCATATCCGACATAAAACTGTATCCTGCTCCAGTTATTTAATCTTATCGTGCCTATATCCATAAAAAATTAATCATTCTTTCAGTGCAAATCTTTAAATAATTGGGCTTAATCTCTCCGCTATGTTCTGCCCAAAATGTGGTTCTCTTATGATCCCTCGTGATGGGAAGTGGGTGTGCCCTAACTGCGGGTATGAGATGCCCATTGAGGAGAAGAAAGAAATTGTTGAGGAGGCTAAGCCCAAGGAGACAATAGTTATTGAGAAGGATATTGAAACTCTTCCATACGATGAATCTGTTGTATGCCCAAAATGTGGACATCAGGGTGCTTACTGGATGCTCCAGCAAACCCGTGCTGCGGATGAGCCTGAAACAAGATTTTATATATGCCCTAAATGCGGGTACAGATGGAGAGAATATTAAGCGTAGCCTGTTATCTCACCCTTTTTTGTTTTAATTCCTTTCTGCTGCATCAATCCTGCTGGAGGAGGTATAGGCGGTGGAAGATGCACTTCCTTTGAAAGTATGACCGCCTCTATTGTGCAGTTATTTATTATCGTTGCGTGAACTTCCTGAGCAACCTCATCTGGCATTCTGTGCTTTTTCTTCCATTCACCTATTAATTTTGGAACTTCACCCTCATACACTAAAATTCCATCTATAGTTATCATTCCTATGCCGGAATATGTGACTGTGAATCTGAATTCCATCTTTGCCTGAGAATCGTTAATCTTTGTTATAGATATAACTGTGCTGTTGTTATCAATTCTTATCTCTTTGGGCGCATTCTCAGGCTCAATAAATCTTTTTGCTTCAATTCCATCAATCCTGAATGTTTTGATCATAATTTGCAGTATGTAGTCATACCATATCTATTTTCCCATGCGTTTATGTTTTTATTGGGAAAGCACATATGCTTTTTAAGGTTCGTCTAATTGTTTAGAGAGTTAAAAGCATTGAGATACCAAACGATTAAATCACACGGAAGTTCAAATGGGGTTTGAGGATATCAAAACTATTATCAGAGAAATTCCAAATAAGAGGATACCAACGAAAAACAGTCCGAGCAATCTAACAGAAATTACTGACAAGACGATGAATTACGAATACATAGTGATTCTCAAAAAGGAGTGATTAGTTTCCTGTCCACAAATTGTAGTATCATAATTAGTATAATCTTTTTACAATAACTTTATTGATAGTCGTGAATTTGTAGAGTGTAAAAATAAGAATTGCACCAATGATATTTGCTATTGACTTTAGCAAAAATGGAAAAGTTGGAGATATGCTAACAATTAAACCACTAATTAGCAGTCCGAGGATGCTTGCAATCTTTATGGAACCAGAGAAATAACCGTAAGCAATTCTTCTTTTCTTTCTAAACCATTCGTATATCAAAATAGGTGCTGCTGCAGTATCGACCATATCAATAGTGTTCCATATAAGGTATGTGATGATTATAACGGTCATATTGCTAACAAGAGCGAAGATAAGAACAATAGCTGACAATGTAATCCAAGAGAGTATTAGGGCACGATAAGGATTCAGTTTATCAACTAATTGCCCAGATATGAGCGAGCCAAAGGCAATTACTATTGTAGCCAGAGATGCAAACACACCATAAAAGAGAACACCATACCCTTTCGCCTGCAAAAATAAAGGTATGTACCAAGAAAACACCGATGAGAAAAATGCATCAAATGAGTATGCAACTATTAAAATGATAAGAGACAACATTAAGACTGATTGCCGAATTTTGGAAGATTTAAAATCTGAAGATTTTTCATAGCTCTCTCTTTTAAAATCACTCAATTGAAAAGTAAGTGGAATTAATGATATAGCACCGAGAAATCCGATTATCAGGGAGAAATAAAAAAGATTTTTGTAATACAAATATGCGCCAATCGGTAAAAACACCGCAGGAAGAAGAGAGGGTAAAAACCTCTCAACAAACATGTATGTGAAACCTTTTCTTTTGCCAGATTGCTCCACAACAAACATGGACTGTGCAGGGGCAACAATTCCAGAGCCGAATAGCCCTATCGGGAGAGCGGAAATGTAAAACGAAGTCAGGAATAGTATTGGAGCAAGAGAATATATTGTATAGCCTAGAGCCATATCGTATTTTGTTCCAATCTGTGTGGAAAGCTTTCCTCCTACAAATCTCCCTATCGCATTCATTACTCCGCCAAGTCCAAATATGATTCCGATCTCAAAAGCAGTTAGATTAGAATCTTTGAAAAAATAGGGCATAAACATAATCCAAAAAGAATTCGCACTAACAAAAATGATATTTATCGTCGTGATTATCTTCAAATTCCTGTTTAATATGGTCATCCCCAGTCTCTAATCAGACCTGCAATTCCCCAACCTCATACTCCTTCGGATTTTCGAGTGCTTTCAAAGCTAAATTCTTTGCCTCCTTTTTACTCATTACCTCCTTATAATTCTCATTAAGTAGTGCCATTATTTCCTCGCTACCATCACCAACAGCCCCAAACTTAGAAATTGTGTATGCGCCAGATGTGTCGTACCAGACAATTCTTTTAGATTCTTTGAGCCCGAGCATTATCACCGTGCCCAAGGGTCTGAGATTTGGAGATATCGTGAATTTCCAGTAAATATGAGATATATACCCGAGGATTTCATCATCGTCTTTGAATTTTTTCTTTCTCACATTCTCAATTATATGGTATCCATCGGCTGCAAGTCCGGAGAAGGTTAGAAGATATTTTCCGTGAAATTTGAAAATTTTTCTGTATTCAATCCCTTTAATCTCCTTTCTATTTTTATCTCTTCTCTTCTCAACTCTGGCCACGAAAATTATGCCCGTTTTGTGCGCTATTCCCACTGCAGGGCTTCCCCTGAAGGATGCCTCACGAGCATATTCAATCTGGTAAATTCTTCCCTCTGGAGAGAATATCAAAGAGGAGTCATATCCCCTCGCAATTGATGAGACCTTATCAACATATTCCATCAACGCCGCCCTTAGCATCTCTGCTTTCGTTGAAAACATTCCCGTTCTTACGAGAGACTCTATGTATTTCTCCACCTTATCCGGAATTATCACACGGACTTCACCCATTCAATACACCTCCATTTTCATGGATATTTCATGTATAAATCACGGATATACTTAAAATTTTCGACATCAATTTATTTCAAAACCTCGCCGGTGCTCATGTACCACAGGTACAGGTCAAATTCGGCTAAATTCATCCCTACCTTTTTCGCCAGATTTCGCTCCACATTCTCTATTTCTAAATAGCGCTTTCTTGTCATTGCTTTCGGAGCATAGATGTATCCTTCATTTGCTAAAATCTTCAATATGTGCCTGTCCACTATGGCTAAATTCTTAGCTCCCGTATTTCGAAGAAAATGCGATGCTTCCTTCATTCCTATACCCTTTACATTCTTGACTAAGAATTCCCGCGCTTCCTCTTCAGGCGTCTTGAACAATTCCTTGATTTTCGGGATAATCCACCTTGCTTCCACGATGTATTTAGCGCGGATTCTCCAGAAACGATAACCGATGCGATGCAGTTCTTCCCTCAATTTATTCTCAGGGTAATAAATAAAGCCTTCTCCAATCTCTCTTTGCGCCTTCAAACCCATTCGAGCGGATGAATTAGCTGTGAGAATGCAGAACGCCAGTTCTTCAAAAATTTTTTTCTCACTTTTCTTTCGCATGGATTCAAATTCTTCCAAGCGGGAATCAACAATATTTCCTATTTTCCCTCTAATTGAGAATATACGCTCAAGAAGATTCATAACGCACCACGGAGATAATTCAGAAATTCTCCCAAATCGTGGAAAACCAAATCTTCCTTTCCCGAAGGCTCCTTTGCTATGCCTGTAAGAACAAGAACCTTCTTCGCTTTGAGCTTTTCTGCCATGAGCATATCCGTGTCAGTTCTGTCTCCCACAACCCAGTATTCTCCCTTACCTAACATTTCTCTGAGAATTTCGACGTAAGGGTCGTTGGGCTTTCCGATTACGAAGGCTTTTTTTCCGGTGGCTGCCTCCAAAGCGGCTACCATACTCCCAGCTCCGGGAATAATTCCCTCCGCCGATGGAAAATTTCTGTCGTCATTGCTCGCTATGAATTTCGCTCCATTGTATATGGCCAGACAACCGGCTTTGAGCTTCTCGTAAGTGAGTGTTCTGTCCATACCCACAATCACATGCGTCGCTTTTTTCCAATCTTTCGTGCTCAGAATTTCCCATCCTATTCTCCTTATTTCCTCCTTCAGTCCGATTTCGCCTACTATTATTGCCTTTTCTCTCTTTCCCAATTTTTTCAGGTACTGGGCGGTTGCCCACGAGGATGTGATTATTCTTTCCTTTTTCACTCTTATTCCCATTTTGGATAATTTATCCACAAACATCTCCCGGGTCTTTGTGGAGTTGTTTGTCGCAAATATAAATTCTATTTCTCGATCCTGAAGAAAGCTGATGAATTTATCTGCATACGGTAACATTTTGGAATCGCGGTAAAGCACACCGTCCATGTCTATGATGAACTTCATACCTGTGGGTATTCCTTAGAGTTATAAAACCTATGCGATGAGAGCTATTTATTTTTAGAGGTAACTATGGTTTTTCTCTTTCTTCTATAAAGCAGATACGCAACTCCTATTATCGTGCCGATGATAATGGCTCCGGAGATTATCCATGCCAGCTTTGTATAGTAATCTTCTCCTGTAGTTTGTGAATTTTGGGGTGCACTTGACACTTCCAATGGTGTTGCATTTACTTCGTTACTCTTTATACTCTCTCCATTTGGATTAACAGCAGTAACATAATAAGAGTAGTTTTTCTCACTTGTCACATTTGTATCATTATACCAGAGCTGAAATGCAGAAACATACTTAATAGGTACACCGTTACGGTAAATTTGGTACCTTGTAACCGTATTCTTTCCGTAAACAGGTGGTTTCCAAGTTAGATTTATATATCCTTTACCCACTATCGCCGTTAAATTCATTGGGTGAGAGAGAACATTTTTCAACGAAGTGCTTTTGAGGGGATAATAATCTTTAACACCTACAGAATTACCAATCTTGTATGGCCAGTCCACAATTCCATCATGATTCTGGTCGTTCGTGTTGTTGTTATCTGCCCAGTCAAGCCAGTAATTACCTATACCTGTTGTGGAGTTCCAGTAGTTATTAGAGCTCCTGTCATGAGCTTGGATATGTGAGGGGCTATAGGAATATTCAGAGCCATGGTTATAGTAAAAGGAGTTGTAGTAGATGATGTTGTAAGAATTATTTAAATCTATGTATATCCCATAATCAGTGTTGTTGGAAATTAAGTTAGATTTTATTACGTTGCTGTTAGAGTCAATCAGATGGATGCCCCAATAGGAATTTGAGATGGTATTTTTAGAAATGATGTTCTTATTGGAAGATTCTATATATAAGTCAAATCCGTTATCTGAGATAATATTATTCGAAATAGTATTGTTGTTAGAATGATAAAGGGCTATGCCATCGTAGTTGTTAGAGAATATATTATTCCAAATAATGTTTTTGCTGGATTTGTACATACGAATACCGCCCCAGCCGTTGGAGTTTATTGTATTATACTTTATTTTTCCATTGACTACATTGTAAAGTGTTAATCCTACACCTACAAAATACGGGTCAGAATGATGAGATGCATTGTGCAAGTGGCAATTCTCGATCACAAAGTAAACTGTCGTATTTCCGATATAGATCGCATTTCCTGCTCTGTGGGCATCTATGTCATATCCCGAAATCATATAGGGACTGCTCTGTGTTCCATCTCCCGGCCAGCCTTCCGCAGCGGCCTGATTTGCAAAATCGGTATTGCTGTTTATCCTTATCACTCCATGGGATATGTATCCTTTAACCACAAATTTGAAATTTCCGAGTATTAATATGTTGTGGTCTGTTGAATACGGTACAATAAAAACTCCATCCACCAAAATTAACGCTCCAAGTACTAATACTAGGATGGTAACTATCCTCTTCATATATAAAGCATATGGATAAAAGGATTTAAAATTTTCTTCATATCCACCGGCGGTGAAGAAGGAGAAAAATTAATATCCCAAACGCTAATTGCGAAATATGGTGAAGATTTACGAGGTTAATGTTGAAAAGCCAAGCGGCGAGATAAACGTCATCATAGGATACACCCATTTCATAAAAAGTGCAGAAGACATATACGAAGCTGTGGTGACAAGTGTGCCGAGCATAAAATTCGGTTTTGCGTTCTGTGAAGCCTCGGGGGATAGATTGGTCAGGTACGAAGGCACAGATGAAGAACTCATCAACTATGCTATAAAAAACTGTGAGAAAATAGGCGCAGGGCACGCTTTCATAATCCTTCTCAGAAATGCTTATCCAATAAACATTCTTAATTCCTTAAAAAATGTGCAGGAAATCACAAGAATATTTGTGGCAAGCTCGAATCCTTTGCAGGTTATAATCGGAGAGACAGATCAGGGTAGAGCGATTTTGGGCGTTGTTGATGGAGCCACACCGGTAGGTGTGGAGAATGAAGAGAAGAGAGAGGAGAGAAAAGAATTTCTCCGCAAGATAGGGTACAAACTATGAGATTCTACGACGTGGAATCAGAATTCTACGATCTGTTCTACTTCAACGATACTCGGGATATTCCTCTCTACAGAAAATTTCTATGCCCGAAAGTTCTCGACGTCATGACCGGCACGGGAAGAATTCTTTACCATTTAAAGCCAGATTACGGTGTTGGACTGGATATCCACGAAAAGATGCTTGCAAAAGCGAATGAGAATCTAAAGGGAATGAAAGTGAAATTGGTGCACGAGGATGCACGGGATTTTAATTTAGATGAGAAATTCTGTCTGATAATTATAGGCTACAATTCCATAATGATGTTTCCCAAGGAGGATAGAGAAAAGATTCTCATATCTTCTGTCAGACATCTAAGCGAAGAAGGCCTTATAATCGTGGACACCCTGAATCCCTTTGCCCTTGTTGAGGATATCGTGCATTACGGAGATACTGTGGAGAAAAATGGAATTTATTATTCCCGCTTCTTTGTGCCAAGGTGGAAAGGGGATCACTGGGTTATCACCTATTTTTACGATGTGGTGAAGGATGAAATTGTTCGAAGAAAATACGCATCTCTCAACCTCTATCCTGTGTATCTTGGGGATTTGCAGGAGGAGATGAAAAATGCGAGTCTGTGTATAAAAGAGATATATGGAGATTACGACTTTTCCGATTTTGACGAGGAAAAGAGTGATAGAATAATCGTGGTGGCTCAAAAATGTGGAGAGAAGCAATAAAAAAGGTGAAAAATGGAATTACGATAGATATTGAAGTATCGCCCAATTCAAAGAAGGAGAAGATAAAATCTTACAATGAGTGGAGAAAGAGAATTGTGGTGGCAATGAAGGAAAAACCTCAGAAGTTCAAAGTGAATAAAGAACTTGTATCTTTCTTTTCCTCGCTTTTCAACGTCCCAGTGGAGAAGGTCAGGATTGCGAGTGGAGAGAAGAGCACGAATAAAACGATTTTCATTGAAGGAGTTGAGAAAAATGAAGCAGAGAGTATTATCGGAAAGAGCCTTGGATGAACTTCGGGATATGATAAATGAGATTAATGAATCTCATATTCCAATAGTAGTTGAAGGAAGCAACGATGTTGAAACCTTAAGGAAAATAGGAATCCAGGGAGAAATAATAAAACTCAATTCAGGGAAATCAATTGTGGATTTCTGTGAAACCCTCGCCACAAGATACGATAAAGTGATACTTCTCCTTGACTGGGACAGAAAAGGAAAGGAACTGACAGGGAGAATTAGGAGGATACTCCAATCCTATGGAATTAAATGCATTCTAAAATGCCGCAGAAAAATTGCAAAGATTTTTCCATATGCATCGGCTGTGGAAGAGATAAACATCTAAAATTCCTGAATTGGCGGTGGAGGCGGGATTTGTAATTTCAAAGGGTATCCACAGTAAGGGCAATAGCTATAATTCTCCTCAATTTCGTGGCCACATGAAGGACACTTTTTTCTCTCACGCATGGATGTAAAAATGATTACAGGTAGATAAATAAGCGGAAAAATAACCGCCGGGATTATGTATATCGTGGAATTCGAATTAAACGTTTTATTTGTATTCTTAACCCATTGTGAATTACCCGTATAGCCGTGGTAAACGTATGTGGAAAAGGTTACGAATTTCAGATTATTTATCTCGTAATAATCTGTCTCCTCAGGGGATATACCAGCATAGTAATGAATCCACCCACCGTTGAGTTTACGGGATTCGCTGGCGGTGGTTTCCATGTAATAGTAGCTTTTGCCGTTGTAAATGTAATAATCTCTAAGGTACTGCCCATAATGGCCTTGGGGATTTATGTGAACACCCACAGCCACATGCCCCTCCTTTTCATTTGTCAGCACAGTAGTGACATTCATGACAAATAGAACAACATCGTAGCCTAAAATGTGAGCCATTGTAGCCATGAGTACCGATTTGTCCTCACAATCTCCCCCCTCGTCAACAAGGGTTTCGAGTGGAAATTTATAGTAATCTATGAAGCCTTCTTCAGTCAAATCTTCGTAATAGTTAAGAGATTGCACAAAACTCAGAATGAAATTGAGCTCTGTAAGGCGATCGAAACCCATTTGAGAGGATACGTTATCCAATTCGTATGAGAGCATTCTTGTGGCGTTATCGTATGTTGTTAAAAAGAATTTCAGATACATACCGTTGGTAGAGAAGCGATACCCGCCCGGATAATTATGGTAGAATTCATACTCCTTTTCAGGAACTACAAGATTTATGTTTCCGTCATGCGAAGAGATTTTTGCTTTTTTCACATTTTCGACAGTTAGCTGAAGAGAGTATTTATTTCCTGAAAAGCTCCATTCCAAGTAATAATTCTTGCTTTTAATTTGAGTTACCTCCGCCTTCATTGCAGGAACTGATGCAAGAATAAGAATCAAAATTATCAGTGGAACTATGAATTTGAGAACATGCCTTTTTTCTTTCAGGGGGTACCTGCAGTATGGGCAGTAGTTCCATGATGAGCTAACAGGCATACCGCATTCGGGGCATTTCATGTCAATTTTTTCTTTCTTTCTTTTTTCAATAAAGTAGTCAATAACTGGGAGAGATATGGCGATAATAGATAACACTATCCCGAATATCTCATATGGCAAATTGTTACCTGAACTATAGATTATAGATACTCCTATAGCGCCATCTGAATTGACGTTGGCGATTAGGAGATGATACCTTCCACTTTGTGGAGCGGTGAATTCTATGTTCATATTATGTCCGCTTGCAGTGTAAAGAGATGCAGAAAAATTGGTTGCATTATTCAGCGATGTATCATTTATAATATATACAGTGAAGCAATCCGTTCCGGTAATCTGAAATTCGGTAGTTTCATTCATGTGCATATTGAATTCGTAATCCTTTATCTGTCCATTTTCAAGAATAATATTTATACTGGATGGATTGTAAAGAGCCCCGAGAATCAGAAGAGTCAATCCAGCAAGAAAAACGAAAATCGATAAGATTTTGAGGATTCGCATTGATGGATAATTGTGGGCAAGAATTTAAAGATATTCTTCTCTCATTTTGTTATTTGCATCAGATTTTGTTTTTATCTGAGGAAAAAGTTAAATACAGGAAAAGAGTTCATAATAATGTGAGTGGTAGTGGAGAAGATAAGATGGTACGCGTTCCGAAGGATATGTACGACGCAATTGGTGAAATAATTAAAACTTATCCTCAGTATGGATGGAAAGGCCCATCCGAGTTTGTAAGAGATGCAATAAGGAGGTATGTGGAAGAACTCCATCAAAGAGAAGTCGTTTTGAGAAAAGCTCTGAAAATTATGCCCGATAGGGTGAAGGTGGTTTTGCAGAAGTTTATGGGGGAAGAAGAAGCAGAAGAAGCGTACAGAAAGATCAAGGCCATAAAGGAGGAGGATCCAGAGGAATATGTAAAGAAGGTAGTTAAGGTTCTTGAAGAATATGTTGGTAGACAGCTTGCCGAGCTGATAGCCCGGAGAATTGTGGAGGAGAGAGTATGAGGGTAAGCACTGGAATAGCAAATCTGGATTACGTTATGGAAGGTGGCTTTTTAAAGGGCACTTTCAATCTGGTTTATGGTGGAGGAGGAACGGGAAAAACCCTTTTCACAATAAATTATCTTCTTGAAGGAGCGAAAAAAGGTGAGAATGTCCTTTATGTATCCTTAGAGGAATCATGGAAGGATACCACAAGAAATCTTCCTGAGAAAATGAGGGGGGATATAGAAAAAAACAGGGATAAAATCCACTACCTTGACTTTGGCAGTTTGAGACCTATACTTGGAAAAGAGGTATTAAAATCAGATGTGCTCGCAGAATCTATTAGCAGTAGCATAGTTGTGCACAAAATAAGCAGAGTGGGGCTGGACGGAATTGCACCGCTTTTCACCCATCATGAAGGAGAGAATTTAATGAGAAATGCCATATTCAATCTATCCCAAAATCTGAAAAAATACGATGTTACAACGGTATTTACCAGTGAGGAAATAAATGGAAGGAGCAGATACGGAGTGGAAGAGTATATAGCCGATTCAGCGCTCTATCTTACCTATGACGGAAAGAGGAGAAGAATAGAAGTCATAAAAGTTAGAGGTAGCGATTTTATTGGGGGTAAACATGGGTTTGAGATAAATGAAAAAGGATTGTTCGTCTATCCAAGAAGAGTACCAACTGAGCTACCCCTTGAACTCAAGGTTGAGAAATTCGGGATCCCAAAGATAGAGGAGATGTTAGGGGAGACCTATGCCGGTGATGTCACTCTTTTAACTGGGCCTCCTGGTACGGGCAAAACTTTAATGGCTATACAGTTTCTGGCTGGTGCCTGTACAACAGGAGGAAAAGGGTTGTTTGTATCTTTTGAATCGCAACCCTCGCTGATAAGATACGCTGTGAGATCATTAGGATACAATTCATCTAACTGCAGGATAATTTACAGAAATCCTGATGAAATAGATTTTTACAAACTTACATGGGACATTTACCGCAATGCCAAGGATGTGAATCGGGTAGTATTTGATGGTATAAATTCATTGCAGCATGGAGAAGAATACAGAGGATTTATGGATGCTATTATACATCATCTTAAAGGTAAGGGTAAATCTGTTATGCTTACCTATACCAATCCAGAGATAATATCGTCCTATAAACTTGGTGATGAGCACATAATATATTTGTCTGATAACATAATAAATCTTAGATATGCTGAAATTGGTGGTGAATTAAAGCGTGTAATGGTTATAATAAAGAGTCATTCACCTGCCCGCAAAAAAGATTTAATTGAATACAGGATATCTAAAAGAGGGGTAAATATCGTGGGTAAGATTGAAGAGATGGAAGGAATAATGAGTGGAATACCGAGAAGGCAGTTAGAAATAAAGAGAAGAGTAGAAAAATTCTTCAGATGAGGAAAAAGATAAATATCCGTGGGCAATTATCCGGCTGATGAGCATGAAAACATATCTTAAAGTCACGTTCAACAGTGAAGGTGCTCCACCAAGCGAAGTGGTTTCTAGGTTGCAATCCTTAGGATTTAAACCCATTACAGGTTCATATGATATGGTCTATGAATGGGATGATCATGCAACTGTGGAAGATGCAATCTGGTTTGCTGATAAAATTCACGCTACGCTCAAGGGATTTAATGTCCTGTTTCAAATAGAAACTATAAGTGAATAAATTTTATTTATATTTATACCTTTTAGTACAACCACATTTGAGGCATGTTATAACAACTTTTCCTCTTTTCAATCTGACTCGAGCATTTTTACCCGGGATCAAGAAAGAATGACATTTTTTGCAAATACGGTACTTTAAATTTCTGGGAATCCTCACATTATACTTCTTTGAGATAAGCAATGCCAGATCCACATATCTCTTAGCAAGTTCTTCCTCTCCCTCAGTCATCCTGCGCTGTGCCAGTTCTAAAAGCATGTTTATTCTTTCCTTCGCAATTTTTCCTGCTATTTTTTTATTTGGTCGATGCACCATGGTATATCAAGAAATATGGCAAAAATCTTTTCATCTGAAATACGGCAATCGTTAAATACTGTTGTTCACTAAATTTTTGGGGATTTATTTAATTTTCACCTATTTTATAAACCAATTCCACTCCCGTTCTCCGGGCAATCCCAACAAAAAAATATTTATAGTATAATAACTATACCCTCTTGGGGTGATAAAGATGGTAGGAATAAGTGAACTGGCAAGAAATGTAGCGAAAAAAACAGGAGTAAGTCAGAAAAAAGCGAAGGAAGTGATAAAGGCATTTGTTGAAGAAGTTGTCGACCAGGTTAACACTGGAAACAAGGTAAATCTTGTGGGCTTTGGAATATTTGAGCGAAGAGTGCAGAAAGCAAGAAAAGCAAGAAATCCAAGAACCAGAGAACTTATAAGGGTTCCCGAGAAGAAGAAGTTTGCTTTCAGGCCCTCCGGGAAG
>WALH01000053.1 GCA_015522935.1 DHVE2 group archaeon
GGAAGTGTGGGCATAGAACTGGGCTATTCCGACAATATAACTGTGAGGGGAAATAATATAAAGAACAATGGATGGGAGGGTATATTCATCATGTCCTCCAACAACAGCGTGATAAGTGACAACATTATAGCCAATAACAGTGGAAGTAATGGCATTGAAGTTCAATTATCTCACAACAATACGATAGGCAACAATAACATATCGTATAACGGATGGTATGGCGTCAATCTCTTCTCATGTTCAGCCATCACCATAATTGGGAATAATATAACGCACAATCAAAATGGGGGTATACATTTAGATTCATCATTCAACAACACGATAAAAGATAACAACATAACATACACAGACTGGGATGGAATTGATATAGAATCATCATCTTACAACACAATAACCGGGAACAACATCTCTTACAACTTCGATTATTACGGAATAAATATAGATTCCAAATCGCATAATAATCTCATATACTACAACTCATTCTACAAAGACTGGATTTACGCGCATGATGATGGCTCAAACAACAGCTGGAACACAACAGCCGGCATAGGAAATTATTGGTACAGCTGGGCAAACAACAATAACACAAACGACCAGAACCACGATGGAATCGTAGATTGGCCATATAAGATAGATGGCTCTGCGGGTGCTAAGGACTACTACCCCCTCCGCTGTCCCATCGGTAGGCATGTTCCCACACAGCCATACAATCTGAATGCCATTGCCGGAAACGGTTATATCAATTTAACATGGAATAAGTCGATATGTAATGGCTCCTCTTCTATTATTGAATACAAGATATATCGCAATGGCATTCTTATCGCGGTTGTACCCGCAACCCAGCTCTGGTACAACGACACGAGCGTTACAAATGGGCAGACCTACACTTACTATGTAACCGCCGTTAATTCTGTCGGTGAGAGCGAGCCGAGCAACAAAGTTCAGGCTACTCCTGGAAGCGCTGTTCCTGAATTCTCAGCAGGGGTATGGATGATTTTCGTATTTCTCATTTCTCTTTTGGGAATTTTGAAATTCCGCAAAGCATCCTGAGCTCTATCTTTTTTCGGGCAAATAATTAAATACAGAATGCAAATACGGTTTGGGGATTCTCATGGAAAAAGGAGACATAATCCGATGGGAGTACGATGCTTGGATAATCGAAGGAGAAAAGGAAGAACTTTACGACACAACAAGTGAAGAGAAAGCGAAAGAGAATGGAATTTACGATCCAAATACTCGATATGGTCCGATGGTATCAATAGTCGGCATCGAGAGACTTGTAAAAGGAATTGAGAAAGAACTTTTAAAAGCGGAAGTTGGAAAGGATTATGAGGTTATTCTCAAACCTGAGGACGCGTATGGTGAAAGAGATCCAAAATTAGTCAAGATTCATTCTTACCGCGAACTTGTGAGGCAGAAAATCGAGCCTGAGGTTGGAAAGGAAGTTGTAATAAACAACAAACGTGGAAGAATTGTAACGGTGACTCCTGGCCGCGTGGTCATCGATTTCAACCATCCTCTTGCTGGAAAAACTCTCAAGTATCATTTCAAGATAGTTGAAAAAATTGAGGATGAGAAGGAGAAAGTTCGCGCCATAATTGAGATGGATTATGGAAAAGAAGTTGATAAATTCAACATAGAAATTCAGGATGAAGATATACTAATCGAACTGCCTGACACCTGTAAATATGATTCCAACTGGAGCATTGTAAAATATATGATCGTGAGCGACATAAGAGATTACGTGGTAAACAAGAACATCAAATTCGTTGAGGTTTACAAGAAGAAAGAGGAGAAGAAGGAAGAAGTGAAAGAAGAAACTGAGGAAAAGAAAGGGGGGAGAGGGGAAGGAAAAAAGGAGAATGAAGAGAAAAAAGAGGAATAACAGGAAAGTAAAAATAGGAATTCCCCATTCTTTTTTTGATGAATCGTCCATCTTGGGATGAATATTTTATGCGCCTCGCTTATTTGGTTTCGACCCGTGCAACATGCACCCGCAGGAAGGTAGGAGCTGTGATAGTCAAAGATAGAAGAGTTTTAGCAACTGGTTACAATGGTCCTCCCAAAGGCCTCGCTCATTGCGATGTGACAGGATGCATAAGGGAGAATCTGAATATACCGAGTGGGGAAAGGCACGAGTTATGTAGAGGCTTGCATGCAGAACAGAATGCAATTATCCAAGCGGCAGTGTATGGAGTATCCATTAAAGACTCAACAATTTATGTCACAAATCATCCATGTGTGGTTTGCGCAAAGATGATAATAAATGCGGAAATCAAAGAAATTGTTTATGCTGAGGGATATCCTGATGATCTGGCTCAATTGATTCTTTTAGAAAGTGGAATAAAGGTGAGACAATTTAAGCTGGGCGAGGAGGAGGTAAAGAAAATAACGGGAGACTACGAGAGCAATGAGGAATAGAAGATTTTCTTCATCTTCTACCTGATCTGCGGAGGTTGATTTCATAAGGATATAAACGAGAATAGACACTAAATTTTTTCCACTCAAATTAAGAGGAAATATTAACTGGATAAACGCCATGTTCTAATGATGATAGAAGCTGTCATTGTGCACATAATAGAAGGAGATAGAATTCTTCTCCACTACAAGAAGAGGGGGCACGGAGCGGGGAAATGGAACGGCTTAGGTGGAAAAATTGAGAATGGTGAAACTCCAGAAGAATGTGCCATGAGGGAAGCGAAGGAGGAGATGGGTACGGAAATAAAAGATTTAAAGAAGATGGGAGAGATAGTTTTTTATGATGTTCAGGAGGAAGATTGGATGGTTCATGTTTACTCTGCAAAGATTATTGGAGAACCTAAAGAAAGCGAGGAATCTCGCCCAAAATGGTTCTCTCTTGAATCTATACCCTATGATGAAATGTGGGAAGATGATAGATACTGGCTCCCTCTCGTAATTAACGGCCTTAAATTTCGTGCCAAATTCTGGTTTTCTGGGGAGAGAATAGAGAGATTTTACATCGAAGCAGGGAAGGATTTGAGAAAGGGTTAAATATCGATTTTTCATAAAGATTAACTGGTATGACCCTCCTGATAAGGAGTAAGTATCGTGCGGTTAGAATGTTTCTTGAATCCGAGTATATTGAGGAGATAATAGAATGGGAGTATGAGTTTAAAGGTATAAAAAAATTGGAAGATGTATTCGAAATAGAAGAACAATAAAAGAGCAAGAGGGAGAAAATATTAAATCTCTGAACACAATATTCTTTTATGCTATTCCAAGCTGTTCCGGGATTGGAGAAAATATTCAGAAAGGATATTAACAAACCCAAAGTTATCTTAATTGTTGGACCACCAGGTTCTATGAAAACGACTTTCGCCTATACTGTAATGTCCAATTATCTTCGAAAGACAGGTGAGTTTGGTCTTTACACCACGCTGGAAGAATCGGTTAATTCCCACCTTACCAATATGGAGAGTCTTGGAATAAAGCTTACAAAAAACATGCAGGTTTCGGATATAAGTGATCTCCGTGAACTGGATTTGCTTTTAGAGGAGAAGGAAAAGGTGGATTATCTTGCTCTCATAGAAAAAATGATAGTTCATTTTAAGGATGAAATGAAAGATGCTTTCTCCTTTTTCACACTGGATTCCCTTGGTGCACTTTACTCTCTCCTTCCCGATTTAAATAATGTAAGGCAGAAAATGTTTTACTTCATGCGAACTCTGAGAAGTTACAATCTTTACGCGTTCGTTATAATGGAAGAGCAACTAGGCGGGGGGATGAGCTATTTAGGAAATGAGGGATTTTTAGTGGATGGGATAATTCATTTAGGCGTGGATAGGTCTCGCGGGAGACTGGTGAGATTTTTGCAGGTTGAGAAGATGCGAACCTCGGAGCACAGCATGGAGAAGTTTGCATTCGAGTTCCGTGACGGAAGATTAAATATCCTCGGGCCGATATTTGAATAATTATATATCAAAGAGAACTTTCGCATATCCCTTTTCTAGATTTACTTCCAGTTCGTGGTACGTTACCGCTTTTACTTCAATTTTTATGCCGTGCTTATCCTTGTCAAAAGGCTCACCAAGCGCAATTCCATTCAGAATGTATTCATCATCTTCTTTCCTTATTCTTACATTGAAATCGCACATGACAAAGAATTCTGTGGAGAAAACGTAAAGCAGTTCAGATAAGAAATCCACAAACAGATCCTCCAAGGTGGGAGATTTTACCTGAACGCGGTATTTTCCTACAGGCTCCACTCTATCCGCATTGGTAATTATATCGAACATGGCGTAGGCGGCCTTCTCGAAAAGTTCCTCAATTCTTTTACCATGAACTATGATACCCACATCCGCTGTGTGGTCGAAGATCTCGTAGGGCTTGTCTTCCATTGAGGGAGAAATCGTGTTATGGGCTTTAACCTTTTCTTTCAAACACAATTTTTCCGTTAACTATCGTGTACTTCACGTTGAGCCCGGATATGGAATACACGATGTTTGAAACTATATTATCCTTACGCAGAGGTCTGGCATTGGGCTCGGTGGCATCCACGATAACTATATCGGCCAGTTTACCCTCTTCGATGCTCCCCGCATTCAGATTCAGAGCATTGGCGGCGTTAATCGTGGCGAAATCAAGAATCATCTGGGCATTTGTAACTGAAGCATCCCATCTTTCATTTTTGTGCAGGAGAGCCGCGAATTTCATCTCCTCGAACATGTCCAAGTTGTTATTACTCACCGCACTATCGGTTCCTAAGGTCACTAAAACATTATTCTGAAGCATCTCAATCAAGGGCATGGAGCCTCCGTGTCCCAACTTCATATTGCTCGTTGGATTGTGTGAAACCTTAACTCCCCTTTTCGAAAGAATCTTTATCTCGTGAAGGGTGAGCCAGACCATATGCGCCCCCAAAAGTTTATCACTCAGAAATCCTATTTTTTCTAACCATTCCACCGGTCTCAATCCAAATTTTTTTCTGTGGTCGTAAACTTCCTTTCTTGTCTCCGAGACGTGCATGGTTATCATGGTTCCATACTTTTCGGCTATTTCCTTGGATTTTAGCAGTGTTTCCTCATTGCAGGTGTAAATCGCATGGGGTGCTATGAACGGAGTTACAAACTTATCATTTTGAAATTTTCTTATGAACTTTTCAGCGTTTTTTATAGGATTCCCTTCCTGAGTGGTTATTTCCTTGTCCACAACTGCCCAGCCTAAAAATCCCCGGATTCCGGATTCCTTTACCGCTTTGGCTATTATATCTTCGTCGCTGTACATGTCCACGAAACTCGTAGTTCCGGTGCGGAGCATTTCTTCAATTCCCAATTTGGCACCATGATAGATATCCTCCCGATTTCTTTTTGCTTCTTCTTTCCACATAATTGCAAGAAAATCTTCCAGGTCAACATCATCTGCGATTCCCCTCATGTCCGTCATAGCCACGTGGGTGTGGGTATTGATTAATCCGGGCATAACAATCATATTCTCCGCATTTATTTTGTGTTCCGCCTCCACGTTGACATTGCCAACTTCCACGATTTTTCCGTCCTCTACGTAGATATCCCCCCTCATCACATCTCGGTTTTCGTTCTGCGTGATAATCCATCCATTTTTTATGAGGATGCTCATCCAATCACCACCTTAAAAACACACACCATATAAAGAGTTTTTATGTAACCTGATGGGGATGAAGTATTTATATACCCTGCCCATACCCTATTTAAAGGTGATTGTAATGAATGAAGAGGAGAAGGTACAGATAGAGAATATAGTTGCATCTACTGCCCTTGCAGAGAAATTAGACCTTGGAAAGATAGCACTGGCACTTGAAGGTGCTGAATACGAGCCTGAGCAATTTCCCGGATTGATTTATCGTCTTCAAGAGCCGAGAACTGCTGTGCTTATTTTCAGAAGTGGGAAGGTTAATTGCACAGGGGCAAAGGATATAGAGAGCGTGAAGAAAACCATACAGATTTTAGTTGATAAGCTCAAACAGGCAGGAATAGAGGTATATGATGAACCGAAGATTGTTGTTCAGAATATTGTAGCCGTATATGATTTAGGCACAGAGCTCAATTTGACCAATATAGCTATGTCCCTCGGCTTGGAGAATGTGGAATACGAACCAGAACAGTTTCCGGGACTGGTTTATCGTGTAGAGGAACCGAAAGTCGTTCTTCTGCTCTTTGGTTCTGGAAAAGTTGTTTGTACGGGTGCAAAGAAAAAGGAAGAGATTGTGGAAGCCATTAAAATACTCAAAAAAGATTTGAAGAGCATAGGATTGCTGAGCGAAAATTCTATATAGAGCATCTTAATATGGCCTCTGGGTGACGGCCATAGCGGTGGGGAAACACCCGGTCCCATTCCGAACCCGGAAGTTAAGCCCGCCCGCGTACCGTGTGTGTACTGGGATGCGAGAGCTCCCGGGAAGCACGGTTCGCTGTCACCCATCTCCTACAATTTCTTTCAGTTCTCTCAAAGATTTTATGGTTATCCATTCTCCATTTGTCTTATCGCCACTCCTCATAACGAATATTCCCTTGCATTCAGCTTTTTTAGCCGCCAACATATCTCTTTGGGAATCTCCGATCACGTAGCACTCATCGCAGTTATGAATTTTTATTATTTCATGGAGAATCCTGTATTTCGGATCAGAATCTGCAAATCTATAATTCTGAAAATCCTTGCCGTATATCTTGTCAAAGTATTTCTCCAGATTCAAGTTTTCCAGAACGAATCTTACGCATTTCGATGAGGAGGAACTCCAAGCAATCTTTATGCCGGGAAGCTCACGTAATACAAATGAATCTTCATATCTTCGTAACCTACCTTCGCGGAGCATTTTCTTTCTGTAATCCAGATTCCTCTCATCTATATCCTTCCAGAAAATCTGGTAAGGTACCCCAAATTTTTCCGGGTAAGACCTTCCTATTTTTCCCTCTACTATACCCCTCCATATATCGATGGTAAGAGGTATATTCAGTTTTTTTGCGACTTCAAAAGCTATAAATTTATACCATTCCTCAAAATCAAAATCCACATACTCAACTAAAGTGTCATCGATATCAAAGATGAGACAGAGCATAATAGTTTATCTCCAAATGAATAATTAAACTTATGCTTTATGACAGGAGATTACTCCATGGCACAGATTTTTATACAGAAAAAGATTGCAAGATATGCAAAATGTGGAAAAAATCATAGAAATCCTCAAAAAAACCGTTCCTGAGCATCCATACAGATCGCATAATCCATTTCACATTTTGATCGCCACAATTATCTCTCAGAGAACAAAGGATGAGGTCACTTACACCGTCGCAAACAAACTTTTTGCTAAATTTCCACGTCCAAAAGACTTAAAGAATGCCAGCGAAGAAGAAATTGCTAAGTTGATTTATCCTGCAGGTTTTTACAGGCAGAAGGCAAAGAAGATAAAAGAGGTTGCAAGAATAATAGATGAGGAGTATGAAGGTAAGGTACCCGGCGATATCGACGAACTTCTGAAACTTCCCGGCGTTGGAAGGAAAACAGCCAACATTGTTTTGGCAAGAGGATTCGGAAAGAAAGCAATAGCAGTTGATGTTCATGTTCATCGCATCTCAAATCGTCTTGGCTGGGTTCACACAAGAACTCCTGAGGAGACGGAGAGAGAATTGATGAAAATAATTCCCAAAAAATATTGGGGTGAGATAAACTCGCTGTTAGTTATGTTCGGGCGCACAATATGCAGGCCTGTGAAGCCGAAATGTGAAATATGCCCAATCAAAGAATACTGCGAATACTACCGATCACATGCGAATTCCCAAAGTTCTTAATTTTTCCTCTGTGGGCACACCATTTTCCCAGCCTCTGAACTCATAGTACTGTTGCAGCATTTCTTTGAACACTTTGCGTGATAACGCATTCTTCCCTTTGAATATTTTTTCCGGCAGAGTATCATCCTTCCCTGTAAACCCCGCACGGACATTGAAAACTCTCTCCAGATTGTAAATTCTCTCGCCTATTTTGAGTATATCCTCGCTCCTGAAATTCACGCCCGTAGCAGCACTCAGAAGTTTTGCATACTCAACTTCGCTCATGGCGAATGTTGTGAATTTGCAAAGAATAAGCGAATCTATTGCCGCGCTGAGATTCTGGAATATCACCACTAACCCCGCTTTTCCCTCCGGGTTCAGACGGTGAATCAGTTTTGGCTTCCCGATGATTTCTGGTGCAACCATATATGCTCTAAGATGACATCCTCCACGATTGCTCGTCGCATAACTCAATGCCTGCCCATACAAACCGCGGGGATCATACCCCGGAAGTTCAAGACCCTTGACATCAGTTCTCTTGTCATCCTCCCCATACTTCTTGGCGATGCGCATAGAACCTTGTTTTAGATCCTCATGCTCGATCATCTCATCCACGCGCTCAAGATAATTCTCACCTTTTATCTCTCTCCACGTAGCAATCGTGGCTCCCGCTGTTATGGTATCCATACCGTTACGGTTACATTTAATATTCGCATCGATAATTTTTTCATAATCTCCGTTCTCGATATTTGGCCCGAATGCCCATATTGTCTCATATTCCGGAAGTTCGATCTTTCTTTTTTTATCACTTTTTTTGCACCTTATCGGGCAGCCCCAGCAACCCTCATGCCGTATTTCATAATGCTTCACGATGTAATCCCCGGATAACTTTTCTCCACCTTCAAAATGCGAGGAATTGAAGTTATTTGTGGGCATGACATCAAGGTAATTTACTATGTCATAGAGCATCGCCGTGCCGAAAACTCGCAATCCCTTGTTTATTGGAGGAGAGGCCTCCAGAAGTTTTACCATATCCATCATTGCATCCTTGTATTTTTTAACATTTGCCACCTTCGGTTTTTTAGAGCCTCGAACCACAATTGCCTTAAGATTTTTAGAACCCATTATCGCACCCAAACCACCTCGACCTGCAGTGTGGGTTAAATCGTTCATTATTGATGCGTAAAGCACGCCTTTCTCCCCCGCTTTTCCTATTGTGGCAACGCTTCCATCCTTTTCCAGTTTATTTGTAACAACATCCACGTTTTCTCCCCATAGATCTGTGAGTTCAATTTGAACATCAGAATCTTTTATCTTCAAGATTACGGGTTTCTCTGCTTTGCCTTCAATTATAAGGGCATCATATCCCGCATATTTGAGTTCCTTTCCCCAGTATCCTCCAGAATTTGAATCTAAAATTGTGCCGGTAAGAGGGGATTTGGAGACCACACTATGACGACCAGACATAGGTGCAGTTCCCGTTAAAGGGCCAACTGTGAAAACAAGCGGGTTTCCTTCACTGAAGGGATCAATATCTGGAGATACAAAATCGTAGTAGAGTTTAACACCCAGACCACGGCCACCAAGGTAATTTTGAAGAATATCATCGCTTATTCTTTTCTCTTTTACGGATACATCTCCCAAATTCACAATGAGCATATTTCCATTCCATCCGTGCATGGTGGGGCATGAGTGTTGGGGCATATAATTTATTCTCGTCCCCTCAATTAATGAGATGGCAAAAAATAAAAATACCCATATCAACATACCCTTTTGGGTGATAAGAAATGGCAGGTACACCATCTAATTATCCGCAACCACAACAACTACCTCCGCAGTATCCCCCACCTCCACAGCCACCTGCACAGCCTATGGCTCTGGATGAAGGAGTTTGTAAAGTTAATCAAGAAATAGCAAATCATCAGGGGAGAATAATCATCTGAATGCATCCGTGATAATTTAGCGTGAGTTTTCTTATTTCATACTTCTTGACCCAGAATAAATCGTTTCGCTGCACAACATTAACACCAAGAGATTCGATAACTTTTGCATCGTTTTCCACCTGCAGATACCCCTCGTCAAGTCCAGCTGGAATAAAGAAGGTTATGGGAAGAAGAATCTCGTCCAATGGTAAGGTGCATTTTTCCGCAACAGTTTTAAGGCAATTCTCATCAACCTTGTTTCCTTCTATTATGGGATTATCAAGTAAATCCCTCAATTTCCTTCTCTTTTTTATTATTCCCCGATTTACGTTAAGAATCTCCTCGCGAATTATGTTTTCTATACCCATTCACCATACAATGAGCAGCAAGATTTAAAGATTTAGTTTTGTTATACGCTTTAATTTAACTTCAATCACTGGCAGGCTGATATTATATTGCAGTAAGATTGAAATCAGGTAAATTTTTATATCTTTCAACGATATACCTCTGATGCTAAAAGGAAGGGATATTGTATCCATATCGGACCTCTCGATTGAGGAAATAGAGAGGATTTTTGAAGTTGCTCGAAAAATGGTACCTGTTGCAAGAGGAGAAATGAAAAATGAAAATCTTCGTGGTCACATCCTTGCGAATCTGTTCTTCGAACCTTCCACAAGAACCCGGCTATCTTTCGAGACAGCAATGCTCCGCCTTGGTGGCTCTATCCTTGATTTTTCCAATCCTTCGGCAACATCCATTGCAAAGGGCGAAACTTTAGCGGATACTGTGAGAATGGTTGATTCATATAGCGATGTGATTGTCATCAGGCACCCCTATGAAGGGGCGGCAAGACTGGCAGCAGAGTTTGCAGAGAATCCAGTTATAAACGCAGGTGACGGCGCTGGACAGCATCCAACCCAAACCCTACTGGATATGTTCACGATGGTGGAAGAGGTGGGAAGGATTAACGGATTGAACATAGCCCTTATTGGAGATTTAAAATACGGAAGGACTGCACATTCCCTCGCTATAGCACTTGACAGAATGGGTGCAAAAATACACCTTGTATCACCCCCCACCCTCACAATGCCCACACACATATTACGGCGCATGAACCAAAAACCAGCTGTTCATGAAAAACTGGAAGATATTGTCGATCTTGCAGACGTGTTTTACGTGACAAGAATTCAAAAAGAGAGATTTCCTGATCCAACCGAATACATAAGAGTCGCTGGTTCGTATAAGATCACTGGTAAGGTAGTTGAGAAAATGAAGGATTCCGCAATAATCATGCATCCGCTACCAAGGGTCGATGAAATCTCGCCCGAAGTGGATAACATGCCACAGGCAAGATACTTTAAACAGGCATTCTACGGGATTCCAATAAGAATGGCCCTTTTATCACTCGTACTGGGGGTTGAGTGAAAATGGATGAACAGGTTTTAAAGGTTCAGAAAATAAAAAATGGAATTGTTATTGATCATATCCCATGCGGATTGGCTCTCAAAGTTCTGAAAATACTTGGAATTGAAGGAGATATAGGTTCCACGGTTACCATGGCCATGCACGTGAGAAGTAAGATGGGGTGGAAAGACGTTGTTAAGATCGAAGACCGGTATCTGGATGATAGGGAGATAGATAAGATCGCACTGATCGCACCAACAGCCACTGTGAACGTAATCAGAAATTATCAGGTTATAAAGAAGCATCACGTAAATGTGCCTGAAAAAATAAAAGGTATTGTTAGATGTATCAATCCGAAGTGTATAACAAATCAGAATGAACCCGTAGAACCTGAATTCTATCTTGTATCGAAGAATCCCCTCGTTATAAGATGCAAATACTGTGAGAGGGAGATGAACGCTCAGGAAATTGCAAATAATATAATTTAGAGATAAACAACTATATCTACCGTACTGCCATCTTCTAACTTCAATTTTTTACGGAGATTATCCCGGGATATTACTTCAATCACATCTGTGTAGTGGCTCCTGTCCGGCATGATCAAAGCAGCTTCTACACCATTTATAGTACTAAGAAATGCTTTCACATTACCAAATGTTCTTCCCTGCGATACGAAACCTTTCAAACTTATTCCAGGTAGGCTTCTCAGGAAATTGACCTTGTCCAGATCGCCGGGATAAATCCTCACATTAAGTGTGCCCGGATAAGGTTCGAAGAAAAGTTTTTCCTTAATCTGGTTGTAGTAGCCTTTACGGGTTATGTAATATCGCCCTTCACCAAGACCTGTGATGACTTCCCCCGTGAGTTCTATATATTCAGGGGATTCAAATATACGCCTGTAATCGAAAGATTCACGACGTAGAATATCCATACCCTTGCGGGTTATTTTAACTGCTATTTTTCTCCCTGATCTTTTCTTTTGAACAAGATCCATATTAAAAAGTTCGGTAATCCATCTCGATGCAGTTTGCTGGCTTATACCCATTTTCTCTCCAATTTTTGAGGTTGATATCTCCACAAATTTATCTTTGCCACCTATGAGAGCTATTTCCTTCAGCATATATATGTGACGGAAATCAATCATTTTCAATCACAAGATGATAGTTGGTGAGGTATATAATTCTTATACCTTTTTTCCGAAGCTTTTGTTGAAGCGCTTCATCGTTTGTTACTACAATTGCCCTCATTCTTTCACTACAGTCAACAACACCTTCATCACCCATACAATTCGTCTCGCAAATTTTGTATTTTTTTAAAAGTTTGAGGGCTGCCTTCGCCTCCCATCTTCTCTTTGAGAGTTTCTCTATTTCTCCAATCACACAACTGGGCACGTATATATCCGCTTCACCCACCAATCTTTCCAGTTCAGAATCAAGATTGATTCCGTATTCAAAGGGCATCATAAGTGCGTTGGCATCCAAAACAACACGCATTTAACTCACTTTCTCTCCGAAGGCAATATTTTTCTTTATTTTTAGAATTTTCACTTTTACATGCTCTCCCTTTCTCGCACCAGGCACGTAAATGGTGTAATTTCCATATCTGGCAATTCCATCACCATCCCTGCTCAGATCCGTGATTTCCATATCGTACACCTTTCCTTCCCTGAGTGTTTCAGAAGCAACTCGTACATCTATTTTTGCTTGGACGGGGTGCATTGCACCGCAGGCTTTGCAAACTAAAATTTCTATTCTACCTTCCTTTCTTAGTTCCGTATCAGGAGAGCCACACTCATAGCATAGGACGTATATATGCACGTAACTTTCAATCCTCTTCTGAATAAGTGTAGGGGATATTCTACCCTTGAGAACCAGCCTATCTCCCTGAATGGTTCCCGCAGTACCCAATTCCCTCATAAGATATTTGTAAATGTGTATGGGGTCTCGATTCACCCTTTTTGCTATGTTTGTGAAATTTCTTATAATTGTGTTTTTGCCTTCGTGAAGAACCTCCGCTCGAGGAACCTCGAATCTTTCTTTATGCTTCACGTTTTCAGGTAACGCATCACGAACCCGCTTAAGCAGGAACTCATAATCATATATACTGCTCATACTTACACCGGATGGCCATAATATAGCGATGTTTAAAAAGCTTTTTATTGTTGCTTTTTGCAAGATACAATGA
>WALH01000054.1 GCA_015522935.1 DHVE2 group archaeon
ATATATGTCAATGGAAAAGTCGTTGAAAATGAATCATTCGAGAACCTCAAAAATGGAAGTTACGTTGTAAAAGACCTTTACTGGACCCCAAGCTCTCCTGGACAATACAATGTGAAGATAGTGGTATGGGCCCCAAATGAGCCGCCCAGCTATCGCAGTGACAATGTGAAAGAGATGGCAGTAACCATACAGGAAGCGCCATGGAAACTCCCGGCAATAGTAATAGGTTCCATAATAATCATTGCAGTTATAGGATACATTGGATGGAAATACATGCAGAAAAAGAAAGAGGGAAAGAAATTCAAAAAGAAATCAAAAGGTAAAAAAGAATGATTTATTTCTTTACATTTTTTCGGATTTTTTTAAACCTAATAAATCCATAAGATCATCCATCATTTTTTTGAATGCTACCACGATGGCTAGCCTTGTTTCCCTTAGTCTTCCCTCCGATTTAATCACCGGGCAATCTCTGTAAAACTGGTTAAACTGATTGGCCATATTATATGTGTACCTTGCCACTATGTAAGGACTTAAATTCTTGGACGCTTCCTGAATCACATCTTGATACCTTGCCATCATTTTAATTAGTTTGATTTCCTGTGGATGTTTGACAAATTCAGGGTAGTACTCCCCATTCCAATTTCCTTTTCTCAATATACTACTCGCCCTTGTATAGGAATACATTATGAATGGCCCACTCTCCCCCTCAAAATTCAAAGCATTCTGCCATTGGAAAACTACGGGCTTTTCTTCCTGTATATTCAAGATGGAATATCTTATGGCTGAAATAGCAACGCTCTTGCCTATCTCCTTAACCTCATTTTCCGGGTAGCCTCTGTTTTTTAGTATCTCCTGTGCCTTGTTAATGCCTTCTTCAAGCAAATCATCTAAATAAACAACTCTTCCATGGCGAGTACTCATTTTACCTTCTGGCAGGCGTACAAATGAGTAAAAGAGGGCACGAACCCGAAGATGTTCGTTCAATATTTTTAGAATGTTTTGAAGTATGCGGAAATGAAGTTTATGATCTTCACCAAGCACATCAATCAGATATTGTGCTTCTTCGCTTTTTTTGATGTGATACGCAACATCTCTCAAAAAATAGAGGGTGGTTCCGTCTCTCCTGTAAAGATAAATTCTGTCCTTTCCCTCCACTCCCAGTTTTTTTAAGTCTATGTAGTAAGCGCCATCCTCCTCATCCACCATATCTCTGAATCTTCCTGCAATCTCCCGTGCCAATGGTACTAAATCAGATTCCCAGACAAATTTATCAATATGCACATCAATTTTTTCTAAGCTTTCCTTAATACCTTTAAGAATACATCCAACCTTCTCCCTTGCAAATTTCCTTATCTCTTCATCTCCCATTTCATAGCTTTTCATAAGGTTACGTATTTTCTTTCCAATATTTTCATCTTCCTCCACAAGTTTGGATGCTTTCTGATAATATTTAACTAACACGTGATCACACTTTCCTTCAATTTTTTCATATGGGAGATTTTTTATGCCCCATAACAGCGTGGCAACCTGCATCCCTGCATCGTTAACAAAGTAATGCACAACAACATCATGCCCATATCTTCTCAAAATCCGAGCCATTGCATCGCCTATAACAGGATTTCTTGCACGACCCACATGAAGCGGGCCTGTGGGATTTGCACTTGTATGTTCAAGCACTATCTTTTCCTTCTTCTCAAATTGAAATATCTTACCGCTGAGAGTATATTCAAGAACCAATTTAGCCAAACGCTCTGGAGAAATCACAAAATTTATATATGGCCCTGTATTTTTAATCTCGGAGAAGAACTTAGATTCTGGCATTTTTTCTACCATTTTTCTTGCAATTTCCACAGGATTCATTTTCATTTCTTCTGCAAGAGGAAAGCATGGATATGCAAAATCTCCAAATTCCTCCTTTGCCTCCGTAACCTCCCCTTCAATACCAACTTCCCGAAGCAGCCTGTTGGCTTCCGCCCTGAATATTTCTACGATATACATATCTATGAAGATGCGCAGGAAATAAAAATAAGTTTTGATTTGAAACTCATACCATCAGGAATTCAAGTATCTTTTTGAAATACAGTTCTTCATTCAAAAGCAAACTTCTAACATGCTCCCCCTCTGTTATCCAAAGGGATGCGCGGGGATTAGAAATTTTGATAGATTTGAAAAATTCCTTAATTTCGTCAATGGCAACTAATCTATCGTTTCTCCCAGCAATTATGAACACAGGCACGTTTATCTCCCTCACATAGCTCATAAGGTTCAGTTCATAATACTTTATTCTCTGGAAAACCATAACAAAAGGCTTGATAAAGTAATACATAAATTTCGGCAGTCCAGCAAAATATTTCATCGCCCTTTTTGCCGTGGTGTTTATGTTCACAAAGGGGCTATCGGCTATAATTTTGTCACCAATTCCTCGTGAGGCAGCTCTCAGAGCTATGTTCGCACCCATGGAAAATCCAATAATGTATATTTTTTGATATCTTTTCCTCACCCATTTATAAACTGCTTCTAAATCCATCAGTTCAAGATAACCCAGTGTTGTGTGCTTTCCTCCACTTTCGCCATGAGCACGAAAATCAAATGCGATAAGGGAATAACCACCTTGAGGTAAATGTGCGATCAATCTTTTCATGTACACATCGTCCCATCTGCTTCTTCCATATCCGTGCAAAAGAATTATGCATTCCTCGCCACCTTTTATGTGCCAGCCCTTTACATCCACACCATCCACAGTTTTTACAGAAAAATTCTCATACTCATATCCGAAATCTTTGGGGGTCCATCCCCTCACAAGTCTTTTGGGAGTGATGAATTGGTATGCTACATACCCAAAGAAGAGAAATAGAATTAGAATGATTATTACAGCAATCAAAATTATCATTTTTTAATCCTCCAGCATATGCATGCTTAACACTATTGGAATTGAAATCAGAACAGAAATTCCAGCTATGGGGAAAAGGATAACATAGTTATTGTTCATCAAGCTAACTATGGCTCCACCCCCAAATCCTCCAAGCAAAATTGGAAAGCTCCTTGATGCTTCAAACAATCCGTAGTATCGACCGTTGAATTCTTCCCTCTGATATTTCGTCAAAAGGTCACCTATAACAGGGAAAGATGATGATAAGACAATGCCCCACCCAAGCCCTGCTATTATTAGGATTATTACTGCAGTGAGAACAGTTTTCACCAAAAGGCCGGCAAATATGGATACGCCAAAAATTATTATCCCAAAAAGCATTGCCCTTTTCTTCCCTATTTTATCGTAAATCAAGCCTCCCGGTATTGCTGTGAATATGGCAGCTATATTGAACAGTCCCATGAGATAAACCGCTGTAACTGTTATTTTGTCTATGTTTTCGTCTGTTGGGGCGCCCAAAATAGCCTGTGCCATTATCCCCACGAAAAATATACCTATGAACTCAAAGCCCATCCACCAGAGAGTTTGAGCGGTGTAAAATTTCACGGTGTCTTTTTCACCGAACATCCTTTTTGCATAATCAATTATGCCTTCCTTTATGACAGTTTTTTTCTTTTTCTCCTCTAATTCTCGCTCCCCTATAAGCATGTAGGTCACAATGGATGCCAGAGGAATGAGAAATGCACCCATTATGAAGGGGTAGGATTCATTAATACTCCAGAGGTACGCCCCTGCTATGAATCCTGTTAAACTCCCTATAACTTCGAACATTGTTATTATTCCGCTTGCCGTGCCACGATGACCTGTCTCAATAAGATCCGGCATGAGTGCACGGTAAGGTGCAGTGTAAAGATGCATGGAGAAGTAGAAGAAGGAAAGCATGAATCCTATAGCAAAAAGAGGGAGTCCAATGGAATAGAAGAAATAAACCAAATATATAGAAATTCCCGCCAGCAAACCGCCAATCAGTATGAATGGTTTTCTCCGCCCCATTCTGGTAAATACTCTATCGCTGTACCAGCCCACTAATGGAGGAACAATCATACCCAGCAAACCTTCCATGGCAAGAACCACACCAATTAAGAAAGAAATATTGGTGTAAGAACTCAGAAGTCTAAAACTGAAAGCACGGTTAAGAGACCAGCCTATAGACCTGCTGAAACCTAAAAATGCTATACCTAAAACCAGGCCCATGGCAAAAGATGCTTGTTTTTCCTTGCTCATGGAGGGAAATTGTGAACGATGGTTATATAGTTTATCATTATTTACCTGATACTATGATAATTCTTGGACACAGAGGCTATAGTTCAAAATATCCAGAAAACACACTCCCCTCATTCAAGAAGGCAATTGAATACGGAGCGGAGGGTGTGGAATTAGATGTATGGCTCACAGCCGATGGAAAGGTTGTGGTACACCATGACGATAATTTCAAACGAACACTCGGAGTTATGAGGAAAATAAAAGAATCCAATTACAATGATATCAAAGACCTGAGATTTGAAGGGGAGAAAATCCCGCTTTTGGAGGATGTTTATGATACCCTGCCTGAAGATGCATTAATAAATATTGAGATTAAGGATGAAGACGCTATACCCAGTACACTTGAGATTGTGAAAAAATATGGAGCGATGAACAGGACAATTTTCTCATCATTCAATTTCGAGGCTCTCAAAAAACTTAGAAGATTGAGCGAAGAAGCAAGAATTGGAGTTCTCTTGGGTTCATGCAGAGATGGGATACTGTTTCCTTTCAGAGGAGAAAAAATAAGGGCAGAATTTGTAAATCCCCCCATACTCGCCAGAAAAAAGTTGGGTGTATTATTCTTAATCTTTCTCAGAGTTTACAAATTTTTAGGATATAAGATAGCCATGTGGACAGTTGATGATCCCTATGACATTGAGGATATCCAAAATCTCTGCGATGTTATCATAACCGATGAAGTGGAAAAACTTGTCAATTATGCTCGCAATTCTTTGAATACAATACGATAAAAGCAGCGTCGAGGGAGGGAGGAGCAAAGTTACGCCTTTGCGACTTAAACCCCAAGTGAGCGAAAGCGAACGCCGGGGGAGGGATTCAGCGCCCGCCTGAAGGCAGGCTTGCTCGCATCAAAGATGCTCGTTAAAGCCCTGCACAACAGAGCAAACTCGCATCAAAGATGCTCGTGAACCCTGAACTTCCTTAACGCCGGGGGAGGGATTTGAACCCTCGCACCCCTTAACGGAGTACAGGCTCTCCAGGCCTGCGCCTTACCTCTCGGCAACCCCGGCTATGTGTTGGCTAATCCCATTTTCCTATTTCTAATTTACTCATTCTCAAATCTAATTGGGATCTCCCCTTCGTATGCTATTTTGGAGCCATCATAATTCAATCTAATCGCATGAATCTCCACGCCCATCCGATGTGCATTGTCAAGAGCTTCAGAGAATTTTGGGTCAGTTTTCCAGTTCGGGGAGAAAAACTTCGCAGGGACAAAAACAAGAAAAATCAAGGCGCTTCTTACACCATTTTCCCTTATTTTTATCAATTCCTCAATATGCCTTCTCCCTCGAGATGTGGGAGCGTCTGGAAATAGCGCAGCAAAATCTTTCAAAAGGGTACAGCCCTTTACCTCTATCCAGAGATTTTTTGAAGGAATGTAGAAATCAAGTCTGCTTTTGCCGTATTTTACCTCCGAAACAATATCATTCAAGCATCCAAACGGACTAAAATCACTCTCTAAAATTCTTTCTGCTATTTTGCTGTGGAATTTGGAATTTGTTAATATCCATTCATTGCCCAATTTTGAAGCTATTATCTCCCACGATGTTTTTCTTTTTGCGGAATCATATCTTTTGAGAAGGATTTCGTTTCCTTCATAAAGCAACTCACTCAATCTCCCCGGATCATGGATATGAACATAAGCTATCTTTTCTTCAATTTTCACAAGTCCTACAAAACGGTTCAAACGCTCCAAAAATATGCCCTTCTTATCTGGATGAATTGAAAAGATTACTTTATTCTCTCCATAATTATTGCAGGACATAAATCTTTGACACCTTTTATCTTTCCTATTTTATTGGTGAGAATCTTCATGAGATCTTCAGTGTTTTTGGCCCATATCTCGCACATTATCATGTGATCCCCGGTGGACGTTGCGACCCATTTGGTTTCCTCTATCCCTGCAAGTTTTTTGGCAGCCTCCAATAAATATTTAGGTTCAACATCCATGCCCAATATCGTTACAGTGCGGTATCCCAATTTTTCGGGATTAACTTCGATTGTGTATTTCTTTATTATTTTTTTACTCTCCATCTCCTCGATTCTTTTCCTGACAGTTGTTTCAGTAACCCCAAGTTTTTTAGCTATCTCTGTAAATGGTATTCTGGCATTCTCCGTTAGAAGCTCGATTATTTTTCTATCTTTTTCATCCATACTCTTTACGTAATAACGCAATCATTTTTAAAGTTTTTCATCAAAATTAATTCGATATTCGAACAAAATGTTTAAATAATTCAAACCAATTACCTTTAGTGAGGTGATAAAATGAAGTGGAGATGTACAGTTTGTGGGTACATATATGACCCGGAAATTGGGGATCCAGATGGTGACATCCCTGTTGGAACACAATTTGAAGATCTTCCTGATGACTGGACATGTCCAGTCTGCGGAGCTTCGAAGGATCTTTTTGAGCCTCTGGAGGAGTGAAGATGATAAGAAAAATTGTTGAAGGAGTTTACAATGTTGGAGCAATAGACTGGGAGCGTACATTGTTTGACGAGATAGTACCGCTTCCTCAGGGTACCAGCTACAATGCTTATCTTATAATAGGCAAGGAGAAAACTGCACTAATTGACACTGTTGAGCCGGAGAAATACGAGCAGTTAGAAAGGAATCTTGAAGAGATGAAGGTGGATAAAATTGATTACATAATTTCCAATCATGCTGAGCAGGATCACTCTGGCTCAATTCCAATGGTTCTTGGGAAGTATCCCGAAGCAAAAGTGGTGACAAATGCAAAGTGCAAGGAATTCGAAAAGGACTTGCTCCATCTCAAGGATGAGGATTTCATCATAATAAAAGAAGGAGATACCATTGACTTAGGAGGGAAAACTCTGGAGTTCATCATGACTCCGTGGGTTCACTGGCCAGAGACCATGACCACATTCCTTGTTGAGGATAAAATTGCGTTCACCTGCGATTTCTTTGGATCACACGCTGCAACTACACACACATTTGCGGAGCAGTACGACCGAATTTACCACGAGGCGAAGAGGTATTACGCAGAGATTATGATGCCGTTTCGTCAGATAATAGGAAGAAATATAGAGAAGATTGAGAAACTCAATCCAGAGATTATAGCGCCAAGCCATGGTCCGGCGTATAGGGAGCCGGGATTCATAATTAATGCCTACAGAGATTGGATTTCTGAAAAAACGAAGAATGAAGCTCTCATTCTTTATGTGTCAATGCACGGGAGTACGAAGAAAATGGTTGATGCATTAGTTGATTATCTTGGCAAATACAGGGTTGAGATGAAGGTAAGAGATTTAATCACAGCGGATCTGGGTGAAATAGCGATTGACATGGTTGATGTCACAACAATAATCATTGCGACACCAACAATTCTGGCTGGACCACATCCCAACGCAGTTTACGCAGCGTATCTTGCTAATGCTCTCAAACCGAAGGCAAAGGTTATAGGAATAATGGGTTCCTACGGCTGGGGCGGAAGAACTGTGGATATTCTAAAGGCGAATTTAGGCGCTTTGAAGGGTGAAATCCTTGAGCCTCTGCTCATAAAGGGATTGCCCAAAGAGGAGGATTACGCAAAGATTGAAGATTTTGCAAAGAAGATAGCTGAGAAGCACCGTGAGTTAGGGGTGATGAAGTGATAAAGGAAGGAAAAAAGCCCCGGACTTCTGCCTTCCAGATTACAAAGGTGAAAAACACTGCCTCAGAGATTATCAGGGAAAATGGGTTATTTTGTATTTCTACCCCAAGGACAACACAAGTGGATGTACCCGTGAGGCTAAGGAATTCACAGCGATGAAAGAAAAATTCGAGAAACTCGGTGCGGTAATAATTGGAATGAGCAAAGATTCACCCAAGAGCCATGCAAGGTTTATGAAGAAGCAGAATCTTAAAATTCTGTTGCTCAGCGATGAAAATCATGAAATTATAGAGAAATACGGTGCTTGGGGCAAGAAGAAGAACTATGGGCGAGAATATTTCGGAACCATAAGAAGCACATTCCTTATAAATCCTGATGGAAATACAGTTAAAATCTGGCCAAAAGTTCGCGTGGCTGGACATGTTGAAGAAGTTTTGAACAAATTAAAGGAGGTGAAAGAATGAATATTGAAAAATACAATCTAAAAACGCTGCTACTTGCGGCGATAAAGAGTGAGATTGATAGCAAGGAACTATATGAGACTCTTGCCGAAAGAGTGAAAAATTCGCTGTTAAAAGATAGGCTTCTCTTCTTGGCGGGAGAGGAATTAGTGGTCCCTGAAAAGACACCAGTTCCATTGCCGGTTGTGGATGCTTCGGAAGATCGCTTATTAAGTGAGATAATAGAAGATGCAATGAAAGCCGAACTGGCAGCGAGGGATTTCTATGAGAGCATGAAAGATTTACTTCATGACAAAAAAAATCGCAATATGCTGCAAATTTTAGCAAACATGGAACAGGGGCATTACGATATACTGGCTAAGGAGCTGGAGAACCTTAAACAGTTTGAAAATTACGACACTCCTTGGTATGAGTACAGTGGTCTGTAAGTTATAAAAGGTGAAAAAATGAGAAAGATGATTGAAAAAAGTCTGGAAGAAGCGTTTGCAGGAGAGAGCATGGCACATATGAAATACACAATATTTGCCGAAGTCGCCGAGCAAGAGGGAAAGAAGAATATAGCGAGATTGTTTCGGGCGATAGCTTATGCGGAATTTGTGCATGCGAAGAACCATGCAAGAAATCTGGGCTACATAAAGAGGACCTCAGAAAATCTCCAGACGGCTATAGATGGTGAGACTTTCGAAGTTGAAGATATGTATCCTGCCTACAAAGCAGTAGCGGAATATTTCGGAGAGAAGAGAGCACAGGTATCCATAAATTATGCTTTGAGTGCGGAAAAAATACACGCGAAGATGTACGGTGAAGCGAAGGAAAAGGTTGAGAAAGGGGAAGATATTGAGGAGAAGGATATATATATCTGTCCAATTTGCGGTTACACCTACATGGGTGATGATCCGCCAGAAAAATGTCCTGTTTGCGGGACAACCAAGGATAAATTTGTGAAGTTTTAAGGAGGTGAAAAAATGTTGAGTGAAACAATAAAAAGTGGAGACTGGAAGGGAGAGAAGCATGTGCCTGTGATAGAGGCGAAAAAAATTGGCGAAGAATACGAAGTGGAAGTGAGCGTTGGAAAAGAAATACCACATCCTAACACCCCAGAGCACCATATCATGTGGATTGAACTGTATTTTAAGCCAGATGATGGCCAGTTTCCGGTGATGGTTGGGCGTGTTGCATTCACCAATCATGGCGATCCTGTTACAGAGCCCAAGGCAAAATTCTACTTTAAAACAGCAAAAAAGGGAAAATTGATGGCTCTGAGTTACTGCAACATTCATGGCTTGTGGGAGAATGAAGTTGAAGTAGAATGATTTATCACGCGCCAAATATGTAAAAAGGAGGTGAGAAAAAATGGTAGTAATAGGAGAAAAGTTTCCGGAAGTGGAAGTGAACACAACGCATGGAAGAATGAAACTGCCGACGCATTTCGCCGGAAAGTGGTTCGTGCTTTTCAGTCATCCAGGCGATTTTACACCTGTATGTACCACTGAATTCTATGCTATGCAGATTCGCTTAGAAAAATTCAGAGAACTTGGAGCAGAAGTAATAGGGTTGAGTATTGATCAAGTCTTCGCACATCTTAAGTGGGCAGAATGGATAAAGGATAATTTAGGCGTAGAAATAGAGTTTCCAATAATTGCCGATGACAGGGGGCAATTGGCTGAAACTCTTGGTATGATACCATCCGGAAGCAGTAATACTGCAAGGGCAGTATTCATTGTTGATCCAAAGGGAATAATTCGTGCAATAGTCTACTATCCAGCTGAGGTGGGTAGAGATTGGGACGAGATACTTCGTGCTGTGAAAGCTCTTCAAACCAGTGATAAGTATGGAGTCGCATTGCCCCATAAGTGGCCCAAAAACGAATTAATAGGAGATCGTGCCATAGTGCCACCTGCTGGAAGCGTGGACGCTATAAAAGAGCGCGAGGAAGCAAAGAAGAAGGGCGAAATAGAGTGCTATGACTGGTGGCTCTGCCACAAGAAACTTCCACCGTAATCTTTTTCTTTTTTTGACGTTAGATTAATAAGGATGTTTTCATTACCATTTTTGAAATAGGAACTACCCCGCTGTAAGCGGGTGTGTACCGAGTATCTATTATATGAGACGATCTGCATCGCGTGCGGGTGTGGTCTAGAGGCAGGACAGAGGCTTCCCAAGCCTCTAACCCGGGTTCGAGCCCCGGCACCCGCACTAACCCCTTTCTTAGAAAGAAAGGTGTTTCATCCCTAAAGAAAATTATCAGTTGCAGGAGGTAAAGACTACTGTATTTAGGGATAAACGAGCATCGTAAGATGCGAGTTTGCCCTGTTGAGACAGGGCTTTAACGAGCATCGCAAGATGCGAGCACGTCCTCTTTCAGGAGAACTATAGAACCTTTTTTAAAGGGGCTAAAGGAAACTGCTGGTGTTTCCTAATGGTTGCTGGAGTTGATAAGAACCCACTGAAGGTTCTTAGTAAGCGTAAGTTATATATTCTCCATGGATATGTAGGCCACTATGAAACTCGGCACATATGTGCTGATCCTATTCGTCATAATGTTGGTTGTTTCCGTGGGGGTTTATGAGTATAACTCCTATCTTTATCCATCAGAAAAGAATGTGAAAAGTGTGAAAGTCGGTGATAAGATTTCTGTTTACTATTACGGCTACATCTACTATGGGGGGGAGAGAAGAATTTTTGACACCAACATAGAGTGTGTGGCTAAGGATAATGCAACGTATCCAAAAACACTTACGTATAAATGGTCTGGAAATTTTGATCCTCTTACATTTACTGTTGGAAATAAATCTATGATCGAGGGGTTTGAGGAGGGAGTAGTTGGCATGAAACTTCACGAGACGAAAACGATTGTTGTGCCTCCGAATAAGGGCTACAAATTTGACTGGAGCAAAGTTCACAATATATCACTAACACAGAAAATTCCTATTATTGAGAACATGACCCTAAATCAATTCCAGAAAAGATTTGGGGTGTCGAATCCATATATAAACAGTGTTTACAGGGATAAATATCATGGGTGGAATTGCTTGGTGCTCTACGTGAGTGGGCCGAAAAATCTTGTGACCATAGAAAATATACCAGACGTGGGGGGGGATTACCAGCCATACCCCACTCCTGATCTGATCATACATGTAGATAATGCATCCAACGGTTACATAAGATACTCATATGAAATAAAGAAGTTGCCTATACTACTGCCTAATGGCGGAGTTATAGATGAGGTACACAAAGACTATTTTAGGATTAATTTTAACCCCGAGGTCGCGGGAAAAACTCTGTACTTCGTGGTAACAATTGAAAAGATATGGTAAAAATTTTAGAGATTGGTTCTTCTTGAGGGCCTGACTTTCTCCGCACCTATCCCCTTATTTCTCAAGCCACGTCCCTTTTTACCGGCGCTGGTCAATCCACGGAACGCTCTGCCATGATGTTTGTTGCTGCATATCCACCCTATTTTGGAGTCTTTGCATATAGCAGGATGATGGGTATCTACCATTATAACCTCGTAGTAGTGATGTTTACCATCTTCGCCCACATAGTAGGAATTCAGAACTTCTAAATTCGGATATTTCCTCGATGCTCTTTCCTCAGCTATTCTCTGAATACTCTTCCTCATGGGGATTCTAAGGAGACCTTTCCTCTTCGGCCTTCTCCCCCCCTTAATTCTCCTTCTCTGTAGATTACCACGGCGAACTCTCACACGAACAACTACAAAACCCTGCTTTGCTCTGTATCCTAGCTCCCGCGCTCTATCTATTCTTGTAGGTCTCTCAACGCGTACGATAGTGGGGCCCTTGCGCCATTCGATCATTCTCTGCCACTGAATCTCGCGAATGTAGGTTTCGTCCTTTTCTCTCCAAGCATTCTTCACATATCCGTACATATTAACGGCTTTTTTCTTCGGTAACTTATACATGTTCATTCCTCCCGGGATTCCCCATATAGGACATCTCCCTTCCGTTGCGTATATTGACTGATTATAAATAATCTTCG
>WALH01000055.1 GCA_015522935.1 DHVE2 group archaeon
GGCCAATGGCTGAGAAAACACTACAAAAAATCGTTGATGATGATTTAAGTAAAGTAAAATTTTTCCATGGAGTTGAAACAAATATTAAAGGAGTTAACGTGGAGAAGAATGATATAAGTAGTGGTGTATTTATAACCAGAACAGGTTATACAGGGGAAGATGGTTTTGAGATTATATTCCCAAATAGATATGCTCAGAGCATATGGCTTAAGGTATTAGATGCTGGCAAGGAGTTTGGTATAAAACCCTGTGGACTTGCTGCCAGAGATACGCTACGGTTGGAGAAGGGACTTTTACTGAGTGGTCAGGATTTTGATCCACATCATGAGCCAAGAACACCTTTAGAAGCGGGAATCTCTTGGACCATAGATTGGAATCATAATTTTATAGGGAAAGAAATATTAGAAAATATGAAAAAAGAGAAAAAATATGATTTATTTAGAGGAGTAATACTCAAAGGGAAGGGTGTGCCCCGTCATGGATATGGTCTGTATAGAGAAGATAAGAAAATAGGATATCTCACCAGTGGAACGTTATCTCCAGTGCTAAATGTGGGGGTTGGTTTAGGATATGTTAAAAGGCCGTATATTAAGGTGGGTACGGAAATAGAGGTAGATATAAGAGGAAAGAGAGTACCGGCTGAGATAAGGAAACCAAAAATGGTATGATTGTGGGTAGTAGGGTTGCAGTGGAAATAAAGGGGTCCCCCTTACATGTTTAAAATTTTTGCTGAGAACAACAACGCTCGTATTGGCGTGCTAAAAACCAAGCACGGAGAAATAAAAACACCCTTTTTTATGCCTGTTGCAACGAAAGCAACGGTTAAAGCACTCACTCCCGAAGACCTTACAAGATGTGGAGTAAAGGCAGTAATAACTAATGCCCTCCATCTCTTTCTTAGACCGGGATTAGAGGTAATAGAAGCGCATGGAGGAGTACACAAATTTATGAGATTTAACGGCGTGGTATTTACTGATAGCGGTGGATTTCAGATGATTAGAAAAGGATTTTTTCAGGGAGTTGAAGAAAAAGGCATAAAAATCCGCTCCCCTTACGATGGAAATAAATATTTAATCACACCAGAGATTAGCAAGGAGATTCAAAGACGTATAGAAAGCGACGTTGCTATGACATTAGATTACTGCGCTGAATACCCTGTGAGTTATGAGGAGGCAGAAAGAGGAGTTGAATTAACCACTAAATGGGCTAAGAGATTTCTCCGTAGCGAAGATAAGCAGCTCAACTTTGGAATTGTCCAGGGAAGTGTTTATGAGGACCTGAGAGAAAGAAGTGCAAAAGATTTAGCAAATATGGATTTTGACGGCTATGGAATTGGAGGTTTATCGATTGGAGAGCCTAAGGAAGTTATGCATCGGATGATAGATATTGTTATCAATCATCTGCCTGAGGAGAAACCACGATATCTCATGGGTGTTGGTTCACCTTTAGAAATAGTAAAAGCCGTTATGCAAGGTGTTGACATCTTCGACTCTGTATTTCCGACCCGTAATGGAAGGCATGGTACAGCTATAACATCTCAAGGATTAATAAATCTTAGAAAGTCTAACTACAGAAATGATCTTAAACCCATTGACAAGGAATGTTCCTGTTACACATGTGAGAATTTCACAAGGTCATATATTCATCATCTTTTCAGGGAGAAAGAGATTTTAGGTATGCATCTCTTATCACTTCACAACGTGTGCTTTATGATTAAATTCATGGAGCGAGTAAGAGATGAGATTGAGCAGGGTAATATTGAAAAATTTAAGAAGGAAGTGGAAGGAATTTACGGGAATCATCTTTCTAGATAAAGTAGTGCGGAGCTCTCGAAGAAAAGATCACAAGAATCTCCATATTTGTCTAAACCTAAATACTTCAACTTATCAGGAGTGCATTGAAGAATAGAATCATCTCTTTTTAGTGGTAAAATGAAATCCCTCTCCGATATGGCTGCGATGTCTTCCGCCCTAGCTGTTCCACAAAGGAAAAGGGCATCTTTTATCTGTCTCCTTCCGGATAGCAAGAGCATAATTTCTAAATGAAAATTCTTTGCAATATTTTTTCCATTTTCAAAGTACTCTTTAGCTTTGAGATATGCACACTCTAAATGTTCTTTCCCTCCAACACATTTTGCATTGAAAACAAAGATTCCTTGGGATGCAAGTTCTTTTGCAGTGTTCTCGCTCATCTCTCCGTGATAGCCTTTTATAATCACTTTTTATCCACCTCACCCATCTCCTCGCGGAATTTTTCTAAGAGTTCATTTTTTTTAGGCGAGTCTTTCAAGGCATGCTTGAGGACGTCATAAACAGTTTTCACAGGAATTATTTCTATTTTTCCCTGATGCTCTTCGTCTAAAATCACATCCTGCAAATTTGCGTAAGGAATTATAACTTTCTTCAATCCCGCCTCTATAGCGGCCTCAACTTTTGCCGTTACACCACCCACAGGGAGAACATGACCACGAATGCTGAGAGAGCCTGTCATTGCAACGCTCTGATCCACAGGTATACTTTCTAATGCGGATACAACTGCAGTTGCAACGCTTATGCTTGCACTATCCCCCTCAACTCCCTCATACGTGCCTATGAATTGAATGTGTACATCGTAATTCGTGATATGCTTTCCAAAGTACTTTTTGATTATCGCCGAAACATTCTCCACGGCTTCCTTTGCTATCTCTCCCAACTTACCTGTGGCAATCATCCTACCCTGATCCTTGGATTGCGCAGGTGTAACTTCTGCCATTATTGGAAGAACTATACCTGAATACTCGGCCATTCCGCTCTGCGCAGAATACACAGCGAGACCATTTACCATTCCCACGGCAAATCCTGATGTGAGGAACGTTTTGTAATCTTTCTTTATTTCAATCCACCTGTCTGCAACCTGCTGCTCCAATGGCTTTGATAATTTTTTTGCCTTTAGAACATGTCTCGCTTCAACATATTGCGCACCCTCTTCCCTTGCAATATCTCCTGCAACACGAATCAATCCACCCAATTCTCTTAATCTGAGAGTCAATTTCCCTCTTCTTCCTGCCCGTTTCTGTGCCTCTTTAATTATTTCTAACACTGCATCTTTAGTGAAATGTGGAATTTTTCCATCTTTTTTGACTTCCTGAGCTACAAATCTCACCAAATTCCTCCGGTTCTCCTCGTTATCGTCCATCACAGATTTCATGTAAACTTCATATCCGTATCCGCGTATTCTTGAACGCAGAGCAGGGTGCATGCCTTGAAGAGCATCTAAATTCCCTGCAGCTACCAAGATGAAATCGCATGGTACAGGCTCCGTGTGAACCATTGCGCCTGCGGAATGCTCACTCTGCCCCGATATGGAAAACTTCTTCTCCTGCATCGCCGTAAGCAGTGATTGCTGAGATTCGATATGAAGCATATTAATCTCATCTATGAACAAAACACCCTTATGTGCACGGTGAATTGCTCCCGCTTCTACTCTTAAATGAGCTGGTGTCTCAAGCCCTCCACTCTGGAATGGATCATGGCGAACATCCCCTAATAGGGCACCTGCATGGGCACCAGTAGCATCCACAAACGGAGGTTTATCATTTTTATCATGAGAAACAAGAAGTTTTGGGACCATTGATTTCTCTTCTTTTTGTATGGATGTTGCTGCAAACATATAGATGAATATGGCTATGAATATTGCCCAGAATAGAAATGAAAAGTCTTGTGTTATAAATGCCGCTGTTAGACCAAGGAGAAGTAGTATAAAAAGAAGTGTATTCATACTTGCCTTCTTCTCCAACTTTTTCTTCTTTGCCTCCTCCTGATACTGTTTCACTATTAATTTACCCTGTCCAGCGGGGATCGTTTTAACTTTGGGTGTGTTAGGGTCATCATCATTTGGGAATACTAAAATATCCTCTAATTCCTCTTTTGGAAGGAAATCCACCATGCTCTGTGCGAGCATACTTTTTCCTGTGCCGGGGTCTCCTATGAGAATGACATGTCTCTTCTGCCTTGCAGCCTTCTTTATAACTTCCACTGCCGAATCCTGTCCTATAACCTGATCCACGAGCTTTTTCGGTACTTTAATATCCTTTGTAGTTTTGAACGGAAGTTTCTCTATCCATTTTTCAACAGATTCCACATCTACAGATATCGGATTTGGTAAATAAAGGTTACTGAAACTGGAAATGCAACAACCACAAAGGACAATTTTTGCAAAGCCCTTATATATTTAGAATGGGGCGGTGGACATTATTCATATATTTAATAACATCTGTGTTATTGTCGTTGTTTACATATCTAATTTTACTACGAGCGCACAGAAGTTTCCCAGCAAGAATTTCTTACACTCCAAAGGGCATTCACTGGATTACGCTAAGTGGTAAAGAAATTTTCGTCCCTTGGGAAGACGTTATAAAAGTAAATCCTATCGGAGATTATGGGAGAATTCTCAGTATGGAAATGGACGTATTCCCAACTATATGTTATTTTTCAAAAACCATTTCCGAGATATACCCTGTGAGTGCTGAAGTTGCTGAGAAAATTAGAGAGTATATAGACAAATACAAAAATCAAGATAGCAAAAACCTTAAAATAGAGGGAGGTGATAGGTGAAGTATGAGCGAAGTGGAAGAAATTAAAGAAATGGGCGATTTGGAGATACTAATCGGTGCAAACATGTTCAAGATGAGAGAGGAGGAGATAAAAGAGAGCATAAGGGGACTTTTATCAGAAATGGGCATGGGAAAATTTAACATAGAGGAGATAAGGAAAATGACAGAAGGCATAAAGGGAAACCTTTCAGATGAGATAATAAAAGAGAGGGAGAGGGTATGAGTATCCAATACTGGGATACATCCGCACTTATTAAGAGATATCGCATAGAAAAGGGAAGCCCTAAAGTAAATGATTTATTTGCCGAGATTGAAAGTGGAGAAAGCAAGGGAATAATATCTTACTTGGGAGTTCTTGAATCACTATCGGCGATTACAAGGAGAAAGGGAGAGATAAAAGGGGATTACAGAAAAGTGATTAAAGCAATGCTCACCGAAATTATGGATAAGTTCACAATAGTGCCAATTGATAACTACATTATGGAGCTTGCAATGAAACTTGTGATAAAATATAACTTGAGATCATTGGATTCTATTCATCTTGCCGCTGCATTAATTATTTCCCAGTATGTTGAAAAGGAAATGGTTTTCATATCTTCCGATACTGAACTCTTAAAAGCAGCCAAAAAAGAAGGATTTGAAATAATCAATCCCGAAGAGTAGGTGAGACAAGGTGTCATTATTTAACATGAAACCATTCAATACTGACATGGATGGGATAGAATAAAAGACAGACTACAACATATCGCCAACTGACAGTTAAAAACAAATGTTCACAAAGTGAAAATCCAATTTTATTTTGTCTCAGGCATATTTCACTACCTCAACAATCTTCCCCAATTCTTCTTTTATATCTTCTACAATCTCCACTATTGTGCCTGTGACAATTATGTCTGCGCCTGCACGGGAGAGGCGAGATGCATTTTCAGGCTCCCTAATTCCCCCACCAACAATTAAAGGAATATCTATCTCCTTCCTCACTGCTTGAACC
>WALH01000056.1 GCA_015522935.1 DHVE2 group archaeon
CAGTGGTCTCGTAATGCGCTTTGAAATTGGCCATATTCTCACCTTGATTAAGGAAAATTACCTCCCAAATTGGATGCTAATTCTTTAGCATATTTGTGCCCATCCATTTCAAGTTCAATTATTTTTATTTTCGCACCTAAGAGTCTCATTATGCTGATTTTTTCCTGACTTGTTCCCTGAGGCACGAGAATAATCGATTTATACCTAAAATTTTGGATATAAAGGAAAACGAGATACCGGTATTTCCCGATGTGTACTCTATAAGGTATTTCCCCTTTTCAAGGTTTCGTGATTCATCTTTCACCATATACAGAGCCGCTCTGTCCTTGTGACTTCCTGTGGGATTTAAATATTCTAATTTCACGTAAATATTATCAACTTTAACCACGGGCGTGTTGCCTATGAGGGAGAGAATATCCATAAAGGATAATCTTGGAATTTGATTAAAATCTTTCTCATTTGAGATAAACGGTAACTTATCGCAAATCAAAAACTTTTTAAGTGTCATGCGCATTAATTAATGAGGTGATATTTGTATGTGGATACCTTATGCATTCTGGCCAACATTCGTGGCTTCAGTGATAAGTATATTTCTGGTGATTTACATAATACGGGCAGATATTAGAAAGGCAGGTAATATGGCAGCATTTCTCATGTTCTTCTCAGTCCTTATATGGAGTATTGGAGAGCTTATAGAAAGAATTGCTGGCCCTCCACCGGCAGATAAAGAGTTGGCCTATTTCGGTGCCAGATTCCTCTTTCTGGGTATTGCACTTGTATCGGCCACATTTATACATTTCGCCATCGATTATCCGTACAGAATCAAAATAGGTGCAAAACTGAGAACGGAAATTCTATATGTGGTATATGCTGTCTCCATAATCGGATGGATCATAGATGCAATAAGCGATTTTTTGGGGCATATTGTAATAGTTGGCGAATCACCTTACACAGCATTAGGGCAAACCATATGGGGATTGGATCCAGGTATCATACATAAAGTATATGCGACATGGTTGTTACTAACAGCTCTCTTTCTCTTAGTTGTTTTGCCTCTAAAACTCAGAAATGTTAAGATGAAAATTGTAAGAATGCAGATCTGGTTCACTTTCATAGGTATACTCATAGCATTTGTTTTGGTTACCATTACAGGCTATGCACCGGTGCTTTTGGGTATCGCTATGTATCCGTTAACAACCATTTCGTTCTCAATATTTGGAGTGTTCATAATTTACACCATTTACCGCTATAGAATGTTTCTGGTTGTGCCTGCAACCGAAGAAATTGAGATGCACGAGAAGGTGCCTGAACCGGGATTTTATACCATGCCTCGTGGAGAGGCATTTCGGAGATTTGTGAATCTGGCAAAATCTGGTCATAAGGCACTTGGATTTATCAGCCAGAAAATAGATGTTTTTAGGGAGAAATACAGTCTGAAAGCTACGCCCATTTTTCAAATTGCTGAGAACCCCGGTAAGGATAAATTGAATCCCCAAATAGATGAGCAAAGAGAAATGATACCGTTTATAATTTCCACATTCATGGAAGAGGTGGAAAATCCAGTTATACTTTTGGATTTAAGTGCGAAACATGTGGATGATAAGCTTCGAAAACGGATACTGAACGAAGTGAGAGAAGTCGCAGGTGGCAGGGGAGTGCTAATAGTTGCAAGTTGAGAATTTGATACATCACACGGCCTTGGCAAAGAATATGCATGTATAATATACAGGCTAAATGATGAGCAGATAAAATTAATCAGAAAATACCACAGGAACAGGGGCGTGGGCGTTCCCAAATTCGAGGACATTCCATGTGGAAAGTGCTTTGTTCCTGTAGATTTGCCGGAGTTTATCTCGGATGGTAAAGAATTCGAAACTCCAGCCGAGATGGTTGTTTTTCTTTCATCAATTTACCTCGCTCCGGTCGTGACATCTAACGAGTACCTGAATGAATTTGGGAAATTTCACTGCAAAGGAGATAAGGGCAAAGAATTTTGATATACGTGAATTCCTGAGACATTTGAGAATAAGTGAGTACTCAATGATAGATTTCTATCTTTCAAATGAGGAAATATCTGTTGAAGAGTTTATAAAGAAAGACATTAAAAGATTCTGGAGAATAACGAATGAGAG
>WALH01000057.1 GCA_015522935.1 DHVE2 group archaeon
GAGGATTGCGAAGAAAATTGCTTGAAAAGAGCAAATCGGAAGATTGGAAAAAGAAATACTCGCATAGAAATATCGTGGAATCCGTGTTCCACTCTTTTAAAAGAGTGGTCGGAGATTACATATTCTCCCGCTCTTTATCTTCTGCCTCTAAACTCCTTCTTTTCAAAGTCCTCGCTTATGACCTCTATGTGTAGTTTTACTCTATTTTTATTTCCCTTTTCCATGTTTTTCAAGGAATTCAACTCACCCAATAGAATGAAAAACTTAATAAGATAATCATAGCATACGGGGAAGTATGGATTACTACATACATCCAACCGCGGAGGTAAGCCCCAAGGCGAATATAGGGAAAGACACAAAAATCTGGCATCAGGCGCAGGTAAGGGAGAATGCAATTATAGGTGAAAATTGTATCCTTGGAAAGGGCGTTTACATAGATTTTGGAGTGAAAATAGGATCTAGGGTAAAGATTGAGAACTATGTATCCATTTATCACGGAGTTGAAATTGAGGACGATGTTTTCATAGGTCCCTCGGCAACATTCACCAACGATAAACATCCCCGCTCATGGCTGTGGGATGAATCGAGGTTGTGCTACACTAAGGTCAAAAAGGGTGCAAGCATAGGAGCCAATGCAACGATAGTCTGCGGAGTGGAGATAGGCGAATACGCGATGGTTGCGGCCGGAGCGGTCGTAACAAAAAACGTACCTCCTCACGGACTTGTGGTGGGAGTTCCTGCCAAACTTGTGGGATTCGTCTGCGAATGTGGGGAAAAGTTAGATGAGAATTTCAGATGCCCCGTCTGCGGCAAAGAATATCCCGAATTGAAAAAATATGCAGAAGAGGTGAAAAGATGATACCCATAGCGAAGCCATGGATAGGAGAAGAGGAAAAGAGTGAAGTGGAAAAAGTTTTAGATTCTGGATATCTTGCAAGTGGGGAGTGGGTAAAAAGATTCGAGAAGGAATTCTCATCGTATATTGGGGTTAGAGAAGCCCTCGCCACAACGAATGGAACTCAAGCTTTGATTCTCGCTTTGGAAGCGGTAGGTGTGAAAAATAGAGAGGTTATAGTGCCGAGTTTTACGTTCATAGCCAGTGCCACGAGCATAATCCGTGCTGGCGGCAAGCCCGTTTTCGTGGATGTGGATGAGAAAACTTACAATATTGAACCGGAGGATGTAAAGAGAAAAATAACCACAAAGACTATCGCTATTATGCCCGTTCACCTTTACGGTCAGGCTGCAAATATGGATGAGATAATGGAAATTGCAGAAGATCACAATCTGTACGTAATAGAAGATGCCGCACAAGCACATGGCGCAGAGTGGAGAGGAAAGAAGGTTGGTGGAATTGGAGACATTGCCGCGTTTTCCTTCTATCCAACAAAGAATATGACCACAGGAGAGGGAGGAATGGTCACAACCAACAATGATGAACTGGCGGAGAAGGTTGCCATGCTCCGCAATCATGGCCAGAAAGAGAGGTATCTGCACACCGCTCTCGGGTGGAATTTCAGAATGACAAATATTGCGGCTGCCATAGGTCTTGTTCAACTTAAGAAGCTTGATAAGGCGAACGAAATAAGGAGAGGGAACGCATCTTATTACAATGAGCTCCTTGGAAATCGTGTAATCGTGCCCTATGTGGATAAAAGGGCAAAGCATGTTTACCATCAGTACACAATTCGTGTTAAAAATCGAAATGCACTTATTGAGAAATTCAAGAAAAATGGAATTGGCTACGGGATATACTACCCCCGTGGCATACATGAGCAGCCAATAATGAAAGAACTCGGCTATAATGCAAAACTGCCAGTTACGGAGAATATATGCAGGGAAGTTATATCCATTCCTGTTCATCCACTCATAACTGAGGAAGATAAAAAAACAGTAGTGAAAGTAATAAAAAGCACTATCTAATCAATTTTTCCATATCTGGTTGTAATTTCTATAGTAACTTTTAAATATCCTTGCTCTGTCCTCGAAACATGGTCATCAGAAAGGTTTGTGGCTCAATTGCAAACAAAATAACATCTAAGAAATTTGGAGAGAGGAATGGAGAATGCATAAATTTGCAGGGGGAGGAATACCTTTACCTTGTGGAGAAGGGAATGATTGAAGATGAATTTGAGAAAATATTCTTGGAGGAATCCGCCAAAAGGGATGATTTTGATATTCGCTACTTAGTTTACCGAGATTTAAGAAACAGGGGATACATTATAAAGATTCATGATCATTACTTTGAAGCTAAAAAGACATACTCGATGAATTTTTACCCAATCTCCGATATGGAGCATTTCTTTGTGGAAGAGGCGATAAAGAGGGAGAAGCCATACGTCATGGCAATTGTGGACGTGGATGGAGACATAACTTACTATCTTGTGGATGAGGAAGATCCGAGTGGCGAGTCAAAAATCCTGCCTGAGAAGATTCATGGTACGATCGTGGGCAGGAGAGTGATAATTTTCGATAATCCAGAAAATATACAGAGCACGACATTCGGCAAATATGAGGGCACATTCTCGCATTTATCCCTTTTGGAAGCGAAGTATCTGAGTGATGAAGGGAAGATGAAAAACAGTATTGAGGTGGATAAAGAGAAGTATTCAGTGTATAAAGATTTGAGAAATCGGGGATTAATAGTGAAATCAGGATTTAAATACGGCACGCATTTTCGAGCATACGAAAAAAGCATGGAAGAGCATTCCCGCTATTTGGTACATGTAATATCCGGGAGGGAAGAGATGCAGAGAATAAGTCGTGCCACAAGAGTTGCCCATGGAGTTCGCAAGGATCTTCTATTAGCGTATAAATCTCCTGAGAAAATCTTTTATTTTCTAATAAAGTGGATCAGACCATAGATTTTAATACATTGTTATTCCAGCAGTATGCTTTCGGTGAAAATCAAAGCAGTGCTTGGAGCTGTGTTCATTATTTTGAAATACTGTGGGCATTCTATCTGAGTTTGAATATTTCCTCAAATAATTTGTATGAAAACCGAAATTTTATTTACGCTCAACTCATTCCACATTCATGTCCGAGTACAAGATAATACACGACACGATACACGGAAGTATGAAATTTGAAGGAGTAACGCTTCATATTCTTGATGCGCCTGAGATGCAGCGTCTCAACGGAATAAAGCAGTTAGGCTTGGGATATCTGGTTTTTCCGGGTGCTAATCACACACGCTTGGAGCACTCTTTGGGTGTGGGTCATGTTGCGGGCCTCATGGGCAAGTCTCTTAATCTTCCAAGGGAGGAGGTTTTAACACTTAAGGTTGCGGGCCTGCTCCACGATTTGGGGCATTCTCCATTCTCGCATACATTAGAATACCTTCTCCACGAAAAGACGCGCATGGATCATATGGAAATTACCACGGGCATAATCCGAGGGGATATGGATATTCTTGAAGGAATAGAGATAGAAGAGAGGGAGAGGATACACGAAATCCTTGCAGATTACGGAATTGATGTAAATCTTGTTTGCAAGATGATTTTGGGAGAAACTTCCAAGAGGACGGATATAATGACTTTTGAAGGCAGGCAGGCTTACTTTGGCGAGGATAAAAATTACATGGTGAATATCATAAGTGGAAGTCTGGATGCTGATCAGATAGATTATCTTCTTCGAGATGCGCATTACACAGGCGTGGCTCATGGAATGATTGATGTGCACCGTATACTCAACACGATTCGCATAAAGAATGGCGAGCTGATGATTGACAAGAAAGGAGTTCCTGCATTGGAAGGAATGCTTGTAGCTCGTGCTTTGATGTACACATCGGTTTATTTCCACAAAACGAACAGGATTGGCGAATTAATGCTATCCCGTGCAGTCGAAGATATAGAGATGGATAACTGGCTGGATATATACAAGCTCAACGATTCCGAGCTTATTTCTCTTCTTCTCAACAAGCAAGGTTACCCAAGGGAAATTGCCCTTCGGTTGAAGTACCGAAAACTCTTCAAAAAAGCATTAGTTATGAGATTGGATGAATTGAAAAAGGAAGATGAAGAAAGACTGAAAAAAATGAAGGATTTGAAAATCCGAAGAAGGTATGAAGCGGAAATAGCCGAATCAGCAGGAATAGATCCAAGATACGTGCTCATAGACATCCCGGAGAACATTGCACAGCTTTCCGAGCCGAGATTGAACAAAACGAATGCGAAAATCATAGACGGAAACGAGGTATTTGAATTATCTCGATATTCACCCATAGCGAGAGCATTGCAGCTCAGAAAGGTGCAGGACTGGGCTCTGATGGTAGTTACAAAGAAAGAATACGTGGATAAAGTGAGAAAAATCTCACAGAGAGTTTTGTTTCAGTGATAAAAATGAAGTGGGAAGTACAGATAAGTATACTCCTCGTTGTATTTTCCATCTTTTTCTACTTTATCAATTATTTGGCATTTCACGACACGGTTTTCATTGAGAAGTACATCTTGGTGCAGTTAGGTTTCCTTCCACTCTCGGTTCTCTTGGTAACTATAGTTCTCAACAGTCTTATGGTGAGAAAGGAGAGAATGGAAAGAATGGAAAAGCTTAACATTGTGGTAGGCTCGTTTTTCGCCGATATAGGAAAAGACCTCTTGCGTTACATTTCAAAATATGATCGGACTATTACTGATATTGCATGCAGCATACATTCTCTGAGTAAAGAACCTGAGAGTTTTCATAAATTCAAAAATGTGGTGGAAAAAAGGAATTATACCGTGAATTTTGAAAAGATAAATCTTTATGAGTTGAAAAAATATGTTATGGAAAAAAGGGATATTGTGATAAATTTACTTGACAATCCTGTGATAATAGAGCACGAGAGATTCATGGACCTTCTCTGGATCCTACTTCATCTTATTGAGGAACTCAGAATGACAATAGACTTTGAATCAATGAATTCCGAGGATAGAGAGGATTTAAAAGGAGATATTGAGAGACTTTATCGGCTATTGGCATACGAGTGGATTAAATATTTGCATTATCTCCGAGATAATTATCCTCACATTTACAGATACGAAATTAAATCAAATCCATTCGTTCCGCACGCGTATCACGCAAGATCAGCAGATTGAAATGTTTCTGCATTCTACACCTAAACCTCGCTCTCCTTCAACTATATTCCCTCCATCTTTGAATTCCAGACCTATGAAAGGTTGTCTTGTGATGTCCATGTAACCATCTAAATCAGCGTAATCCGCTCCTATTCCCAAGGCGAAATTCTGTCCGGCTGCAATGCCTAATTTGGTTTCAACCATACATCCAACCATGATTTTCATTTCTGCTGCCTTGGCAATTGATGCCATCTTAAGAGCCTCGTATATTCCACCGCTCTTCATCAGTTTGATGTTTATACCGTCAACCTTTCCGATGAGTTTCAGGACATCTTTAGCGTTATGAACACTTTCATCAGCAATTATTGGAACTCCCACACTTTCTCTGAGGGTTTTTAAATCATCTATCCTGTCCTTGGGTAATGGTTGCTCGGCGAATTCAATATTGTATTTTTCTATTGATTTTAGAACTCGTATTGCCTGATTTAGAGAATAGCCTTGATTTGCATCGATCCTTATTCTCGCATCGGTCACATTCCTTATCTCCTTAATCCTTTTAATATCCTCATCAGGATTTAGGCCTATTTTCACCTTGAGGACCCTCGCACCTAAATTCGTGAGTTCTATTGCCTGCTTCACTGCATCCTCAATGCTTGTAATTCCTATTGTTACCGAGGTATCAACTTTTTCTTTTTCACCACCTAAAATATCTGAAACGCGGACTCTCCAGTAACTTCCCACCAAATCATAGAGAGCCATATCCACAGCAGCTTTCGCAGCTGTGTTATTCGGTATTGCCCTGTAAATTTTATTCATTATCCATCCTATTTTGTGTGCCTCTTCTCCAAGAAGCAAAGGCTTAAAAATTCGAAACGCCTTTTCTATGGACTCCATTGTATCCCCTGTTATTTTTGGGGATGGTACAGCTTCACCGTATCCGCATACCCTTGCGGTGCATATTTTCAGTATGTAGCCGGAATAATTTGTGGTTGTTCCAAGCGCAATTTTGAAAGGCTTTTTAAGAGGTATGTGCAGGGGCATCCATTTGACCCTTATTATCTCCATGCTTGGATCATGCATTTCTGGGAAATAAAGATTTATCTTCTCGTGGTCTGTTCCCAGAAAAAAAATATACCCCATTGACATTACCATCTGATGCTGTTAACCATTGTACTCATCGCTGGAATAATCATTGCCCTCTACATGGCCTGGAACATTGGAGCCAATGATGTTGCAAATTCAATGGGCACATCCGTCGGTAGCGGTGCTTTAACATTAAAGGGCGCAATAATCGTTGCAGGCATTTTTGAATTTCTTGGAGCTGTGCTTGTGGGAAAGCATGTTACGAATACAATTGCCAAGGGTATAATCTCTCCCACCGCTCTGAGCTCTCAAATTATTTTGATGGGTATGATATCCGCACTTTTAGGAGCTGCATTATGGGTTACCATGTCAACTTACCTTGGATTGCCTGTTTCCACCACACATTCTGTAGTCGGTGCTGTGATGGGTTTTGTGATGATAATAAACATCTCCCTCATCCACTGGGATGTGGTTGCAACCATTGCTGCGAGCTGGGTTATTTCTCCATTATCAGGCGCACTCATAGCTTATCTTATATTCTTCACTCTTAAAAAAACTGTGTTAGGAAAGGAGGACCCTATAAAGGAGGCGAAAATCGTTGCACCGTTTTTCATATTTCTGACTGCGGCCATAATAACCATGAGTGTAATTTACAAAGGTCTGAAAAACCTCAATTTCGATTTAAGCATCTGGCCAGCACTGGAAATCTCTGTCTTGGCTGGATTTGTTGCATCCATTATAGGATATTTTTTTCTGAGAAGGTATCACGCAAAGTACCGAAACGATGCGGATAAATACGAGAAACTGGAAAAATTCTTTGCGTATCTTCAGGTTATGACAGCTGCAAGTGTGGCCTTTGCTCATGGTGCCAATGATGTGGCCAATGCGGTTGGTCCTTTAGTGGTTATCGTGGATATAGTGTCAGGTGTGGGAGTTGGAGCGAAGGTTGCAATTCCTCTCTGGGTTTTAGCTTTGGGTGGATTGGGAATTGTGTTAGGGATATCCACATGGGGCTACAGGGTTATATACACGATTGGGAAGAAGATAACCGAGGTCACGCCAACTCGAGGATTCTCAGCTGAGCTTGCGACCGCTTTCACGGTTCTTGTTTTCTCAAAATTGGGTATGCCAATATCCACATCGCATGTTATTGTAGGCTCGGTTTTAGGTGTGGGATTTGCCCGCGGGATTGCTACGGTAGATTACCGGGTTGTGAAGAATATAATCTATGCATGGCTTCTCACCCTTCCCGGTGCTATGGCTTTATCAGGGGGAATATTTTTATTAATTAAAATGATATGGATGTAGTGGAGAGGTGATGAAATGAAATTCATAAGAGCCCCAATAATAGAAACCCTTCGAAAATCTCCCTTCGAAGCGCTTGAAGATCATGCAAAGATGGTTATGGAAAGCGCCAGAGTACTCAAGGATGAGATTGATGATTACATCAACGGGAATTTTGAAGAATTTGAGAAGAAAAGAAAGATCATTGAAGATTTAGAGTTGAAGGCTGATTATATAAAGAGCAATATTCGCAATCATCTTCCAAAGGGTGTGAAGATGCCTGTAGATCGTGGTATATTTCTCTCGCTATTAGGTGAAATGGATAAGGTCGAGGATCTGGTTCAGGATATAGGAGAATGGATATCCATTCGTGAGAAGCCCATACCTGACGAGCTGAAGGGTGATTTTAGAAAACTGTTTGAAAAAGCTTTGGAGTCCATAGAAACCTGCCATAAGGCTGTAACACAGTTGAATGTGGTCATTGAATCATCCTTTGCCGAGGAAGAAAGAAAAAAGGCAAAGGAGGTAACACATAGATTACACGAAATAGAGCATGAGAGCGATTTGATGGAAAGAGCATTGACGAGAAAAATATTTTCTATGGAATCAAAAATATCTTCTGTAGCGATATTTCACCTCAGCAAAACTGTATTCTTATTAGGGGATATAGCCAACCATGCTGAGAATGCTGGAGACAGGATTCGAGCTTTAATAGCGAGATAAATTTTTATACTCTTCCACGATTCTTTTTTCTATGATAACTGCTATGACCCATATGGATTCAGACGGGGTTATTTCCCTCTCTCTGTTCCTCAAAAAGATAGGAGGTGCAAGGATAAGAGTCTATTTTACTTCTCCTGTTCAATTGAGGGATACTATATGCAGGTCAGTTTTGCATCTCAAAAATCTTGGGGAGCTTTACATATTCGATTTAGCAGGAGAGAACAAAGCTGTTTACGCTGCAAGCATTTATGATAGGGTTGTGTGGATAGACCACCATGACTGGGAGCCTGAAAATAAGCCAGAGCATGTGGAAATAATTATTGATAAAAAAGCAAAGAGCGCGGCAAGAGTAGTGGCCAGATACTTTAACTTGGATTCATTTTTAGTAGATCTTGCTGATCAGATTGACTCAAACAGCGTTAAAGATGAAGATGCGGAAAAAATCAGAACTGTTATAGGGGCTTTGCGTTATGGTTTTTCAGGAGTTGAACTGAACAGGAAACTTTACAAATTTGCGAGGGAACTTATGAACGAGGATTTATCAGTTTTGGAATCTTACAAAAATATAGTGGATAAATATACCAAGTGGTTGGAAAAGGTAATAGAAAATGTGAAAAAAGGTACCAAAATATTTCATGTAGCAGACATGAAAGTGGCCATTTATGAAACCATGGAAGCTGTACCAGTTTACCTTATAAGCAACGAGATAGACGATGATGTTGATATAATTGTAATACTCATTCACTGGCTTGGTAAAGAGAAACCAACCACGAAATTGGAATTCAGGACTCATACGGATGTGGATGTTCTCAAAATAGCAAAATTCTTCGGTGGTGGCGGTCACAAAAAAGCCAGCGGTGCAAGTGTGAGGGATATAGTCACCATCCCTGAAGTTCTGAAAGCAATAGAATTACTTTACACATGATTTTAGCTTTTCATATCTCAATTTCAATTCGCAAGCTTTACAAATCTCTCCCATTGTCGGCTCACCGCATATTTTGCATTTTTTAAGGTTCTTGGTAAAATCTTTCTCAATGTAGGGCTTAATCCTGTCAAAGAAATTTAGAATTGAAAATTTGACTGCAGGATCTCTCTTCTCCATATCATTTAGAAAAGATCGGTAAAAGTTTCGGGACGCCAGATGCGCGTAGGGGCATCTTTTTGGGTAGTATGGAATTCCGGCAACTTCGTTGTAAAGGCGAACTTCACTTTCTAAAACTTTTCTGAGGGGTACGATTCTCGGCACAAATCCCTCTATTCTTCTCAGGTGAGGTGCGAGCCTTGCAAGCCTTGCGACATCTCCACGAAGAACGTTCATCATTATTGACTGGGCAAAATCATCAAGATTCAAGCCCAGAACTATATACCTTGCACCTATTTCTTTTGCGTATACATTGAGAACTTTTCTCCTCCAAACTCCACAGTACGTGCAGGGTGTGAGTTCTTTATCAACCCTTGCAACCTCATCTGTTGTCACTCCAATGTAATCCCTGAAAGTTATCGTTCTATGCTGTATGCCGAGCTTCTTTGAATATTCACCCGCTATTTTTGCGCATTTTTTTCTGAAATCCCCGATACCCTCGTCAACGGTCACGGCGATCATTTCAAAATTCTTCCAGTTGCCGAAAATTTTGTGCATTTCGTGCAGGAGGAGCATGCTATCCTTTCCGCCTGAAACTGCAATCAAGATTCGGTCATCTTTTTTGAAATGAACCTGTTTTTTAATATCATGCTTGACCTTTGAATCGATAAACTGGATGAAATGCTCCTTGCACAGTTTTATGCCCGCATATTTTATCTCTATGATTGCCTCTTTCTCACATTTAGTGCAGTGCATAGATGGATTCGATATCGGTGTGTTATTTAAAACTTGGGTTTGTAAAATGTCCCATTAAATGACTTTCTCAGATTTTGTTATTCCAGCAAGGTAGAGGGAAAGGGGGAGTATAACATCACCTTCAAGTTCATCCTTTGAGAGATAAAACACATCAAATGGATATTTTCTCTTTCTTATCTTCCCGTATTTTGTTTCTATGCCAAAAAAATCCCCATCCAGAATTACCAGATCGCACTCTTTATTTGTATCGTAGTAAAAACCTGCAAAACTGTGCTTCTCCCTTAAAACGGGAATCTCACGGTTCCATATAACATGAGTTGCCACTGTACTCTCTGCTAAAAACTCCATATTTTCATCCACAAAATCCTCTATCTCTTCGCCAAATAGATACAATCCGATGGATATGGGAATAAGAAGGAAAATCTGGGTTATATCTTGCCGATAACCCTCTCTGTTGTAGTCGTGGTGATTGTTGGAATCACAGCTATGGCTTTGATAAAGAGAAGCGAAAAATAGAAATAGCCATGTGAATAAAACAAAGATAGTATGCGTGATGAAAAAATTGAGAGGGAATTAGTGGAAGAGGATGCGATATGGAAGGATTTTCGATCGAGTTTAGATTATTTTTCAAAAATCGATTTTCTCAATTCCGATTTCAAAAGAGATGTTGTGGATGCGGGTGAAATAATTATTTTTGCGAAGGATAACATTCTCTATCTTGAGAAGAGATACGAGTATTATGAGAAAAATAAGGAGAAGATGAGTGTTCAGGAACTTGAAAATTTGAGATACGAAATTTTAGAACTTATGGAGCATATAGAGGCAAGATTGGAGGATGTTGACTATTTTATGCAGAAACTCGACTCGTTTGACTGGGAAAGTGGAATAAAAAAGAACATAAATTATAATATTCGTCTCATTGAGGAACTTAAAAAGTTTTTAGAACTCGTAAAGGAAAAATACAGAATACTTTATGATACTTTAAAAATGAGAACTAACTACATCAAAGAGGGGCTCCTCTTTCTCGATCTGGAAATAATGATGAAAAAAGAAAGTGGGAAATAATCAAGGATCTCTAATTCCCTCTTCTTTTATGGTTATTACCACCTCTCCATCGGGAAGTGAGGGAGAATCAATTAACCTTGCAATTCTTCTAATTCCCTTGCTTTTTCTCAGGTAAATTCTGTAAGTGGCTGTGTGACCCACGATATTACCCCCAATGGGATGTGTTGGGTCCCCAAACAGCTGTCCTGGATTTGTGGTGACCTGATTTGTCACGGCAACAACGGCGTTATTGATATCTGCGAATCGAAGTAAGTCGTGCATATGCCTGTTCAGGAGTTGCTGTCTCTGCGCCAAAGAGCTTCTTCCCACATATTCAGCACGGAAATGTGCGGTGAGTGAGTCAACTATAAGCAGGCGAATTGGCACCTTCTTCGCCAGTTCCATCGCTTTATCCACAAGTAGCATTTGATGGCTGGAATTGAATGCCCTTGCAACATGGATTTTTTTGAGTACTTCGTTGTGCTCAAGGCCAAGAGATTTTGCCATCTGAACTACTCTCTCAGGCCTAAAAGTATTTTCCGTATCTATGAATATAGCCTCCCCTCCCAGCCCCCCTTTCTCTGGAGGAAGTTGAACATTAACCGCTAATTGATGCACTATCTGCGTTTTACCGGATCCGAATTCCCCAAATAATTCTGTTATGGACTGTGTCTCCATCCCCCCGCCTAAAAGGGTATCGAGCTCCTTCGAGCCTGTGGTCAACTTAGCGAGGTTCTTTCTTCTTTCAAAAATCACATCTCCTGTTTCAAATTGTCCCACATTTGCATACTTTCTTGCGGCAGTTATTATCTTCTGAGCCACCCCCTCCCCTATACCTGTAAGTTCTCCAAGGTCCTTTGGGGATGCAACTGCAAGTTCGATTAAATCTGTATAACCTGCGTCTCTGAGTTTCTCCGCTGTAGCCTGACCTACACCAGGTAAATCTTCAATCGTATATTCCTTATTCTCCTCCTTCTTTTTTGCCAAATCCATCACCTTAATGAACCGTATGTGTTTTGGTTAATAACGCTTTTGCTTTATTTATAACCACTTTGATATATATTTTATAAGATCCACCACACGTGCGGAATATCCATACTCATTATCGTACCATGCCAAGACCTTCACAAGATTCCCCCGCACATAGGTTTCCTCAGCATCGAACATTGCACTGTGCGAGTTGCCTTTAAAATCAGATGAGACAAGGGGCTCGTCCACGTACTGAATTATGCCCTTCAGTTCTCCTTCAGCAGCTTTTTTGAATGCTTTGCGGACATCATTCTCCGTTACGGGCTTTTCCACCTCTGCAACTAAATCCACAATCGATACTGTACTTGTTGGGACTCTCAGAGATATACCGTGCATCTTTCCATCTAAATCAGGTATGACAAGACCAATGGCCGAGGCAGCTCCCGTTGTTGTTGGGATAATGTTCATCGCCGCAGCCCTTGCCCTTCTCAAATCTTTATGAGGTAGATCCAGAAGTCTCTGATCATTGGTGTAAGAATGTACCGTTGTCATAAGACCGTATTTAATCCCGAAATTATCATGAAGGACTTTTGTAATGGGGGCGAGGCAGTTTGTTGTGCAGGAGGCGTTTGAGATCACATCATGCTTCTCGGGATCATACTTATCATGATTTACTCCAAGAACAATAGTTATATCTGCTGGCTCACCCTTTGCCGGTGCTGTGATGATAACTTTCTCCGCCCCAGCGTTGAGATGCTTTGCTGCTCTATCTCTAGATCTGAATACTCCCGTGCTCTCAACCACGATGTCCACGCCTAAATCCTTCCATGGTAATTTCTCCGGATCTCTTTCGCTAAAAACTGGGATTTCTTTGCTGTTGACTATAATTGATTTATCGGTGTAATCTACCTCTCCTTCAAATATCCCGTAGTTGGTATCATATTTAAGTAGATGCGCCAAGGTCTTTGCATCAGTTATGTCGTTTATTGCCACGATGTTGAGATCTTTGTAGCCTATGCGGAAAACAAGTCTGCCAATCCTCCCAAATCCGTTTATTGCAACCCTTACCATTTTCTTATCACCGCAAGATAATGAGGAAGGGATATTAAAAAATTATGTATTTTGAAGAAAGATATGTGAAACTGAAAAATTTAACTAATTTCTTTTTACGAATCTCGCCAAGATGAGCAATATTACGATGGATAGAAACACTGCAATGGATGGAAATTCCGGCACCGTGGATTGATAAACGTAGGAGTAAAGCATAGCGTAGTAGGTGGTAGAGCCACTGCTATCCATTTTCCAGGCGTATCCAAATATGAATATGTTTTCAATTCCATCTCCATCGGGATCTCCATGAACTATGGCATTTGATACCTCTCCATCGTACGTTCTCCAGTATATTTTTGCATCCATCGATAGAGAGCCAGATGCGTAGGAGAAGGGTGCAAGGTAATTCCAGAAGGTGTCACCGCCGGGATGCGGACCCTTGGA
>WALH01000058.1 GCA_015522935.1 DHVE2 group archaeon
ATTGGAAAAATAGGGAAATCATTGTCCGGAAATGGAGTTATTCCCCAAACTGAAAAATCTCCAATAACCGGAGATAACTTTTTCCATAACTTTTCTCTTATCTTCTCACTTTTTATGGATACAATAAATCCCTCAAAATTCATGTATTCTCCAATTTTTATTGTGTTTTTTAAAAATCTTTTTCTGTATTTCTCGCCAATTTTCATAGGCAAATATAAATCTTCAATCATCTGTAAACGCTGTATTCGTATAATAAATCAATCAACTTTCTTGCCAGTTTTTCATCTATTATTCCCTCCTCTTTCTTCTTCAGTATAAAATCCCTTGCCTCTCTGATTCCAAGATTTGACGCCTTTGCATAAATTGTTCCCTTTAAAGAACCCTGCACTCCCTCTGGAAGATTTCCAAGCAATTTTCCAAGCATATAACGGAACTCATAATCTTTTCTCATATTCAACTTTCTTTTTCTTTTCACGATTGGTGTATGGAGAATTATATAATATAGATTGCGGTTAGTGCGACAATCCTGCATTTAGCAATCCTTATATATGATGTATCTATATATAAGCCGAAGGTGATGAGATGATTAAAGGTTCCAATACCGGAAAAATGATTGTTGCAAGTGCCATCCTGGTTTTGATGGTGACAAGCGGATATCTGATGGTGCTTTCGCCGAAGCCAATGTTTACAAAATCTGGATTTGTATTGGGCCCTCAGATGCCATATGAAAAGAGTTTTGTAAAAAGTCTTACAGTGCCATCAAAGTTTGTGAGATATGCAAGTTCTAATGCCATTATAGATATCACCATCGGGCTGAAATGGAGCAATGAAACAGAGCTAAAAGAGAACCTAAGGAGCATGAGCGATACATCATCTCCAAATTACCAGCGGTTTTACACATGGGATGACTTCAAGAAGAGGTACTCCCCCTCAAAGGAAATATACAACTCTCTGATTTACTGGTTGAAAAATAATGGATTGTACATAAAACATACTTATCCTCTAAGAAATGCAGTTACAATATCTGATAGAATATCAAAAATAGAACATGCATTTGGCGTAAAATTTGGAGTATATCGGGGAGACGGGATACATACAAGAAAATATTACTATGCACCCATGGGACCAATAAATCTACCTCAGAATTTAATGCCCTATATAAGTGGCGTGGACGGACTGACATCTGCCAATATATTTCATACTTCCTTCTGGACAACCTCCGATAATGATTCTGCATCTCAGATTCTCTACGGCCAAAATGCTCCTCATTATGTGAGAGGTTTAGCCGGCGCCGACTTAGAATATTTATACGGAGCGGTAAAGCTCTTTAATAATTCTGCCACGGGTAACTCATCTTCAAAACATATACTCCCAACAAAAATAAGGGTTGCAACCGTGCTGTGGGAAGGAACAAACTCAACAGGATATCAGTTTGCACCGTTTGACCCCCAGAATGTCAGAGATTACTACAATGATGTTACACCAAACTGGATTCAGAATATTCTAAACTCTGAAACAGGAAAAAGCACATCGGAGTTTGGATGGTACTCACCAAATCCAAATGCTTCAGAGCCCAGTAGCGATGTTGATGGAATGGTAAATGTGGAAAATGAACTGGATATGGAAATGGTGGGTACACTGGCACCTGGTGTGAATGTTACGCTTGTTTACTCAAATGGTTCATGGTACCAACCTAACCCCCTTTATGGAATGAGCGTTCCAGGGGAATCTGATTTTCCTGACCAAGAATATAACTACATTTTAAACACTCTTGCGCAGATGACAGATAGAACTCTAGTTGCAGTAACAAATTCATGGGGGGGTCCGGGAAATTACACCACCTCTGCCTCAGATTCAGTAACCATGCAGGATGTGGAAGCACTGAATGCTATGGGCATTACTGTCATGGCTGCCAGCGGGGATGGCGGAAATACAACACCATCATGGCCAGCGGAGGCTACATGGAATACCTACGGTTTTCTGGCTATAGGTGGTACAACCCTAGTGCCGAATGGTGTGGACAACTCCGATTCCCTGCCTGCAGATGTGCCTCTAAAAGCTGAAAATTTAGATAAAAATAACCCCAGATTTGCAGAGTATGTCTGGTATGACATAGTTCAGTCTCTCTTTGGAACACAAACGAGTGGTACAGAGTGCGGTGTGACATCCGCATACCCTGAGCCATCTTGGCAGAACGATACAATTGGCGCGGGTAAAGGTGGCAGAGTTACTGCAGACATAGGTGCCATAGCCAATAGAACAATAATACTCACATCAATCCAATCGCTGTTTGGCTTGGAATCTCATGTGTGGTACACTCAATCTGGCGGCATTGCGGGAACATCGGTTGCCTCGCCTGTGGTGGCTGGACTATTTGCAGATATGGCTGCGTATGTGGGCAGAGAGTACGGATGGCAAGACAGCGGGATAAGAGGATTTGGATTCATAGCACCTACAATCTATCATCTTGGCTATGACTATTATGTGAAGGGAATGTATGCATCCACACCACCATTCTTTGATGTTAAGGATGTTTACCCCTCCCGATATCCAGCACCCCCTGCACCTGGCTACGATATGCCCACGGGATGGGGAGTAATAGATGCATGGAACTTTGTGCATGATATTGGGTTTAGAATAACAAGTGTACAGAACAGTATAACGGTAAACCCCGGCCAATCTGGAATTTTTAACCTGAAAGTATGGTTCCCATATGGATGGAACACTTCGGTGGGCTATTTTAGAGTCTACGGTCTTCCCTCTGGTACTACAGCAACATTCAGTGCAGATTATGTCAATCCACCATCTTGGAGTTCAAATACCACAGCAAACAATAACCTGAATTTGCAGATATCTACAGGGTCAAATGCGCCACTGGGCACATACATAATATATGTAGTGGGATACACTTATAATATCACAACAGGCCATCACGGAAATCTAACATATAACCTATCGCTAACGCTGAACATAGGAAATCAAGTACCAGAATTCTCAGGGAGTATAAATATTATGCTGGTCATAATAACTATGTTAATAGGCACAGTAGTATATAAACGGAGAAGAAACTAAAATTCCTCTAAATCACTCTGATATCTTATTTTTTCTCCTTTTATTGGAACTGGATATCTTCCTGTTAAGCATCCAAGACACAAGTCTTCGCGAGGAATTCCAATTGCCTCAACAAGACCATCTATACTTATATACCCAAGAGAATCTGCTCCTATTATCTTTCTTATCTCCTCAAGACTTCTATTCGTTGCTATGAACTGGTCACGGGTTTTCATATCTATTCCGAGGTAGCAGGGAGCGATAATTGGTGGTGAACCTATCCTAACATGAACTTCTCTCGCTCCTGCATCTTTTAACATCTTTACAATTTTTCTCATTGTATTTCCTCGAACTATACTATCATCCACAAGTACTATTCTTCTCCCTTTAACCACTGATTTAACGGGGTTTAACTTCATGGTTATCTCTTTTACTCTACTCTCCTGTGACGGAAGAATAAAAGTTCTCTCAACATACCTGTTTTTCATCAATCCCTCACCATAGGGTATCCCACTCTCCTCAGAGTAGCCAATTGCATGCGCTCTTCCAGAATCAGGAACTGGAACAACATAATCCGCGATAACAGAATGCTCTTTTGCAAGGATTCTTCCAATATTTTTGCGAACTTCATAAACGCATTTTCCGTCTATTATGCTATCCGCACGGGAGAAATAAACATATTCAAACATGCAGTGTGCCTTATGCTTTTTCTTGAAAACATGATGCGTGTAAAATCCATCTTTCATTATTTCCACAATCTCGCCAGGAGAGACATCTCTTATGAATTTTCCACCAATGGAATCAAATGCAATGCTTTCGGATGCAACTCCATATCCTCCATCCATCTTTCCCAGAGTAAGGGGTCTTATTCCAAGAGGATCACGAATTGCAAATAATCTATCATCTATAAGTAAAACTAAGGAAAAAGAGCCTCTCAACTTCCTTACTGCGTTTTTTATCCCTTCAATCAAGCCATGCTTTGTGATTTCATAGGATATCAATCTTGCTATTATCTCACTATCTGCTCTTGTTGTAAATGCTGAGCCAATATGTGAAAGAAAACTTTTTAATTCTTCAACATTTACAATTTCCCCGTTATGGGCAACGGATATCTCGTGCTCAGGAGTGTATATGTAAATTGGCTGTGCATTTTCAATTTTTGAGCCCCCAGTGGTGGAATATCTCACATGTCCAATTCCCACATTTCCCTTCAATTTATTTAAATCTTCAATCTTGAATACTTCATGAACAAGCCCCATTCCCCTGATTAAAATTATTCTTTTGTTACTGTAAGTTGCTATCCCTGCGGATTCCTGTCCACGATGCTGCAATGCACGGAGAGAGAAATATAAAAAATGAGATACAGAACTACTCTCAGAAATAAAACCAGAGACACCGCAGTATTCATTTCTTCTTCTTTGCCCAAGAATAGGATCTTCTTCGCGGCGAAGGGTATCCACAGTATGAGCACCTCTTTGTATGAATATTATATGAACGATGACCACATCTCCTACACACTATATGCGTCTTGTTTTTGCTTCTTTTACCCATAGAAGGTGTGCCTCTCATTTTTATTCACCTCATGGCGGAGAAATGTATATTACATTGTCTCCTCTTACTATAACTACATTCATTACTCCCTTGGATTCACCATTTATTATCTCCTCAGTGTTTTTAAGCACAAGATTAAGGTGCTGGTCATAGCCATCAAGTATCCCACGATATTCCTTCTTTCCTTTCATTGCTACTAAAACTGATTTGTTGAGGCTTTCGTGAAGCACATGGAGCGGCTTTTGCTGTTCAGGCATATTTATCGTTTTCTTGTATTAGATACCTCTATTTAAATTTTGGCTTCTTTGTCCATATCTAATTTTAATATCACAAAAT
>WALH01000059.1 GCA_015522935.1 DHVE2 group archaeon
AGATTATAGAGAAGCTAATATTGAGATAGATGGATTTAGGCAATTTTTAGCAAGCTACGAAGGAAAGAGAAAAAGAATATGCCCCCATTGTAAAAGAGAGATACCTTGGGATGCAAAGATATGCCCCTATTGTGGATATGATTCAGAAATCAAGAAAAACACCAAAACCTGTCCCAACTGTGGGAAAGAAGTCCCCAAAGATGCCCTGTTCTGCCCATACTGTGGATACAAATTCTGACTTATTTTCTTATCTTCAAAATCGTCCGAATCCTTTATATATCAAATCCCATTACTCTCCTAAAAAATTAGCCAGACGCCAAGGGCGAATCCCTATGAGGATACCCGTGGCCGATAGCCGGCAGAGTTCTGGCATCGGAAAAACGGCGTCACGGCTAACTGCGAGGTGAAAATATGAGTTCGGCGCATCATCCTAGAAGAGGCTCTATGGCATATTATCCGCGTAAGAGAGCAAAGAGTATAGTACCCCGGATAAGGACTTGGCCTGAAATAGAGGATGGTCCGAGAATACAGGGATTTGCCGGTTATAAGGCTGGCATGACCCATGTTCTCACTGTGGACTGGAGAGAGCATACAACCACAGCGAAGCAGGAGATATGGACTCCTGTAACGGTTATTGAAGTCCCTCCAATGAAGGTTGCAACTGTTCGCTTTTATGAGAGGACCGTATATGGCTTAAAAAGCGTATCCGAAGTCTGGACTGAGAATCTTGATGATGAGTTAAAGAGAAGATTTCCCATACCCAAAAATAACAGGGGGAAAGAGGTGGATGACTTCGATGAAGTGAGGATTGTTGCATATACTCAGCCAAAACTTGTATCGGGGATACCTTTAAAAGCACCCCACATAATGGAGATTCGCATTGGAGGAGGAACATTAGATGCAAGAAAGAAGTATGCTATGGATCTTTTGGGTAAGGAAGTGGAGTTTTCTGATTTCAAGAGTGAGGGTAAATTTGTTGATGTTATTGCGATTACAAAGGGTAAAGGCTTTCAGGGTCACGTGAAAAGATTCGGAGTGAAACTCCTTAATCACAAGAACAGTAAGCACCGCAGGATGATTGGAACTTTAGGTCCATGGCATCCTGACTGGGTTCGCTACACTGTTCCTCAGGCAGGTCAAACCGGCTATCAGCAGAGAACTGAATACAACAAACGAGTGATAAAATACGTGGATTACGTGGAGGAGAACGGGGAGAAAAAGCTTGAGATGGAAATTACGCCAGAAGGGGGCTTCCCTCATTACGGCGAAGTTCGCAACCCGTACGTTCTTATTCATGGCTCTGTGCCTGGAACTGCAAAGAGGATAGTGAAGATGAGAGATCCTGTTAGACAGGTTCTCGAGGATGTGGAGAAGATAGAAATCACCCACATATCACGAAAATCGAAGCAGGGGGTGTGATGAATGAAGGTCAACATTTACACACTAAAAGGCGGAATTAAAGATCAAATTGAGCTTCCTGAGGTATTTAACTATCCATATCGCCCTGATCTGATAAAAATGGCCGTTCGTATATTTCAACTTAATAGAGTTCAACCGCATGGAGTGAAAAAAGGTGCAGGTATGAAAGTTGCCGAATCATGGGGCCCCGGTCACGGAACATCTAAGATGGTCCCCAGAATAGGAAGCATATCCCGCGGTGCAAACCTTCCCAATGTCCGTGGTGGGCGAGCGGGGCATCCGCCTACAACTGAAAGAGTGTGGAAGAGAAGGATGAACAAAAAGATGAGACGCTTGGCAAAATATTCCGCTCTGAGCGCCACAGCCAAGAAGGAGATGGTAGCTAAGAGAGGGCATAAATTCAACGAGGAATTAACATTACCTGTAGTGGTTGAAGATTCCATGGAGAATATCACAAAGGTAAAAGATGCGATGGATATGCTGAAAAAGATTGGTGTTTATGATGATATTTTGAGAGCAAATGAAAAAAGGATCAGAGGAGGTAGAGGGAAGAGCAGGGGCAGAAGATACAAAAGGAAGAAGAGCATTCTTATCGTGGTAAAAAATAAAGAAAATGTGGTTAAAGGATTCGGCAACCTATCGGGTGTGGATATTGTTACACCTTCAGAATTAAACGCTGAAATTTTAGCTCCCGGTACGCATGCGGGGAGGTTAACTATATTCAGCGAAAGTGCAATTGAGGATATTAGGAGGTGGAACCAATGACCTTCCACCCAAATGAAATTATAATAAAGCCTTATGTGACAGAAAAAACGCTAATGGCCATAGAAAAGGAAAACAAACTAATTTTCATCGTAACAAAGAGCGCCACAAAAACTCAGGTAAAGCAGGCAGTTGAGAAACTTTTCAATGTTAAGGTGGACCAAGTGAATATAAACATAACGAAGTATGGAAAGAAGGCAATCGTAAAGCTCAAGAAGGAATACAATGCTGAGGAAATAGGACTGAGGATTGGTATATTCTGAGGTGATGTAAATGGGTAAAAGAATAATATCACAGCGCCGTGGTCGTGGCTCTTCAAGGTATAGAGCGCCCAGCCACAGGTATGCTGGACATCCAAGAATTCCAAATATTGAAGATGGAAGAGGATATGTAAAGAGGATATTCCATGATCCAGGTCATACCGCACCTCTCGCAGAAATTCAACTTAAAAATGGAGAGAAGTTCTTGATGCTTGCACATTTAGGTATGTACGAGGGACAGATGGTAGAGATAGGCCAGAACGCAAAGATAATTCAGGGTAATATCTTACCTTTAGGCTCAATACCTGAGGGTGTACCCATATACAACATAGAACTGAATTATGGTGATGGAGGTAAATTCGTGAGAAGTGGGGGAGCTTCTGCTCAGATTATAAGTCATGGTGAAAAAACTACTGTTCAACTGCCTTCAGGGGAATTCAAACTTCTCGATCCAAGATGCCGTGCCGTTATAGGTGTGGTTGCAGGAGGGGGCAGAAAGGATGAGCCAATGCTTAAAGCTGGTAAAGTTTATCATGCATGGAAGAGCAAGGCAAGGAAGCATGTGCAGGTTAGAGGTGTTGCGATGAATGCAGTGAATCATCCTCATGGTGGAGGAAAACATCAGCATATTGGGGGACCTAGCACAGTCTCAAGACATGCTCCTCCTGGCAGGAAAGTTGGAAGATTGTCTCCAAAGAAGAAAAAGAAGAAGAGGTGAGTTAGATGGCCAAAAAATTAGTGGGTAGTGCAAAGGCGGCTCGTAGAAAGAGAAGAAAGAAGAAGCAAGTGGCTATGGGCCGTGTTAAGGAATTTACATACAGGGGTCATACTCCTGAAGAACTGCAGAGTATGAGTTTGGAAGAATTCGCCAAACTTCTGCCTTCGAGGCAAAGGAGAACTTTGAAGCGGGGCTGGGATGAAGAAAGAATGAAAACTGTTCGGAAGATAATGAATTCAGATGGAAAGAAAGTAGTGCGTACACATCGAAGGGATCTGATAATTATACCCCAATTCATAGGAAAACGTGTATCTGTTCACAATGGTAAGGAATTTGTTGAATTTGAGATCAAGCCTGAGATGATAGGACATTATTTAGGTGAATTCGCTTTAACACGTAAGGAAGTTAAGCACAGTGGGCCGGGAGTTGGAGCAACAAGAAGCTCGAGATTTGTACCACTAAAGTGAGGTGATTAAATGTCTTACAGCATAAAGGTAGAGGGAGAGAAATATGCAAAGGCTTTCGGAAAAAATCTGCCCATTTCAATAAAGGATGCGGTCAATCTTTGCCGCTCGCTAAAAGGAATGAAATTGGATGATGCCAAAGACTATTTGGAGGATGTGATGAATAAAAGGAAAGCTGTGCCATACTTCCGATATCTGGACTCCATTTCACATCACAGGGGAATCGGGCCTGGAAGGTATCCAGTTAAAGAGGCAAAATACATATTGAAGGTTCTGGAAAATGCGGAGGCAAATGCAGAGAATAAAGATCTTGATACGGATAATCTTTACATAATGCACATAGCCGCTCACAAAGGAGAGATCTACAAAAGATATACGCCAAGAGCCATGGGAAGATCCACAGAAATAAGGAGAGATCAGGTTCACATAGAGGTAATATTGGAAGAGAGAGAGGAGGAATAAGAATGGATGAAAGAATTTTTGTGAAGGAAAACCTCAAAAGATTGCTAATAAAGGAATACATGATGCAGGAAGTGAAAAATGCAGGATTTGGCGGTTTGGAAATTCAGCGTACACCTTTGGGCACGAGAATTGTGTTGGAAGTTGAACGTCCGGGACTGGTGATAGGCAGGAAAGGTGCCAAAATAAAGGACTTGACGAGCTTGCTTCAGGAAAAATTCAATGTGGAGAATCCGATAATTGAAGTCAAAGAAAGTGAGAATTCCTATCTTAACGCTCAGATAATGGCCGAGAAGTTGGCGAATGCATTAGAGAGAGGGTGGCATTTCAGAAGGGCAGGACATTCCACTCTTCGTAGAATAATGGAGAACGGCGCCAAAGGGGCACAAATAATAATATCCGGCAAATTAACGGGTGATCGTTCAAGAACAGAAAAATTTACTCAGGGTACGATAAAATACTGTGGTAAAACATCGGAATTGGTTCGTGTGGGTTATGCCACAGCTAAAACCAAACCCGGTATAATAGGTGTTACAGTTAAAATAATGCCACCAGATGTAAAACTTCCAGATGAAATTGAAATTGTACCTCCCACAGAGGAGAAGGAAGAGAAAAAGGAGGAAGAGAAGGAAAAAGAGGTGATCGAGAATGCCGAAGGAGTTAAAAGCGAAGGAAATAAGGGAGATGAATCCGGAGGAACAGAGAAAGAGGTTAGCTAAGCTTCGCGAAGAATTGATGCATGAGTTGGGTGTGAGTGCTATGGGTGGCGCACCTCCAAGCCCTGGAAAGATAAGGAGTTTAAAAAGGCAGATTGCAAGGATACTTACCGTTATAAACGAAGAAGGTGTGAAAGGTGAGAAATGAAAAGAATATCGAAATGCACGAATTAATCGGTTTGGAATGCGAAGTTATTGAGTCAACAAACCCCCTGCAGACAGGAATTAGGGGTGAAATAGTGGATGAGTCATATCATATGCTTGTTATCAGATCAGAAAGAGGAAAGAAGATGATAATGAAAAAAGGTGCAAAATTTAAGATTAATTTGAACGGAGAAAATGTTGTGGTTATGGGAGATAGAATCAATTATAGGCCCCATGAGAGAATCAAAAAGCTGTTAAGGAGGAGAAGAAGATGGTGAGAGATATAGGAGTGGATGCCAATCCGCCGGAAAGGGAGTGTGAGGATCCCAATTGCCCTTGGCACGGACATATAAAGGTACGCGGTCAGATTTTAGAAGGCATTGTTGTATCTAATAAGATGGATAAAACGGTCATTGTTGAAAGAGAGTACTTAAGATACAATAAGAAATATGAAAGATATGAAAAAAGAAAAAGAAGATATCACGTTCACAATCCTCCGTGCATTGATGCAAAGGTTGGAGATCGAGTGAGATTTATGGAAACCAGACCGATAGCTAAGAGCGTTAGTTTTGTGGTCATAGAAAAGAGGTGAAAAACAATGAAAGGGATAGCAGGAAAACAGATCCGTGGTCTTCCGACAGGCGCAAGATTAATTTGTACAGATAATACCGGTGCAAAGGAAGTTGAAATAATTCAAGTCCTGAAGATTCACACTGCTGCAAGGCAGTATCCTTCGGCAGGAGTTGGAGATATGATCATAGTGAGTGTGAAAAAAGGTACGCCAGAGATGAGAAAGAAGGTGTTTCCTGCAGTGATAGTAAGACAGAAAATGCCTTTCAGGCGTGCAGACGGTACGATGGTAAGATTTGAGGACAATGCATGCGTGATTACCACAGAGAATGGAGAGACAAAAGGCTCGGAAATAAAGGGCCCGGTAGCAAGGGAAGCGGCGGAAAGGTGGCCGAGAATTGCGGCCATATCGAGTATAATAGTTTGAGGTGATGAAGGTGGTTTCATATCAACCAAGAAAGCAAAGGAAAATGATATACGATGCCCCTAAGCATAGGAGGCAGAAAATGATGAAATCTCATCTCAGCACAAAACTTTACGAAAGATATGGAATGAGAAACGTTGTAGTTAGAAAAGGGGATATAATTCGTGTAATGCGTGGTAGATTTAAAGGTCATGAGGGGAAGGTTGTAGAGGTCAACCTCAAAAAGATGAAAATAGCAGTTGAAGGCGTGACAATAAGAAGGACTGATAACAAAAGCGTACAGTTCTGGCTTGACCCATCTAAAGTAGAAATAATAAGATTAGACCTGAGTGATCCCAAGAGAAAAGAAAAAATATACTCCATAGCAGAAGAGCGGAGAGGCAGAATCGAGGAGGAAGTGGAAGAAGAGGAAGGTGAGGAAGAAGTTTCTGAAGAGATGAAAGAGGAGAAGAGCGAAGAAGAGGAAAAGAGTGAAGAGGAGAAGATGGAGGTGAATGCGGAATGAGTAAGCATCTCAAGCGTCTGGCCGCACCAAGAATATGGAAAATACCGAGGAAAGAGTACACGTTTGCTCCTAAGCCATCTCCTGGTCCACATCCAACTAAAAGATCCTTGCCATTACTTATAATTCTAAGAGATGTACTCCATGTTGGTGATAATAGGAGAGAAATAAAGAAAATCATTGCTGAGCGTTCCATTAAAATAGATGGCCGTGTGATCACAGATGCCAAATTTCCTGTGGGATTTATGGATGTTATAACTGTAGGCGAGAATAATTACCGAGCGTTATATGATGTAAATGGAAGAATTACGCTTGTGGGGATATCCCAAGACAATGCACAGTGGAAACTTGTGAGGATCGAAGATAAGCAGGTTTTAAAAGGAGGAAAAATTCAGCTAAATCTGCATGACGGCAGGAATATACTTTTGAACGAGAATAAATATAAAACGGGAGATGTTCTGAAGATAAATATCCCCTCTCAGGAGATCACAGGACATTATCCTCTTGCGGAGGGAAGCATTGCCATGATCATTGGAGGAAAACATCGGGGTCAACTTGCCCACATCAAAGAATACCATATCACAAAGAGTCCGAAGGAAAATATAGTGACATTTGAAGAGGGCTTTGAAACCACAAAAAGAAATGTGTTCGTGGTGGGTATAGGCAAACCAGAGGTGACAATACCGGAGGTGAGTGCCATATGAACGAAAAGAAGATGAGCAATCCTATGAGAGAGGTACTCTTGGATAAAATAGTTATAAATATTGCTGTGGGAGAAGGTGGTGAGAAGTTAAGAAAGGCGGAGAAGGTAATCGATATACTCACAAAACGAAAAATCGTGCGTCTTCAAGCGAAGAAGACTATAAGGGATTTCGGGATAAGGAAAGGCTTACCAATTGCAACCAAGGTAACCCTTCGAGGGAGAGAAGCCGAGGATTTTTTGAGACGTGCTTTATGGGTCAAGGGATTTAAAGTTCCCAACTACTCGTTTGATTCCCAAGGCAATCTGAATTTTGGCATACCCGATTACACGGAATTTGAAGGCGTAAAATACGACCCAGACATAGGAATATTCGGAATGGATATAAATGTGGTCTTCAAAAGAAGAGGTTATAGAGTTGAAAGAAGAAGAATAAAAAGGGCAAAAATACCTATGAGACACAGAGTTACAAGGGAAGAAGCTATGAATTTTATGCGTGGAAAGTTCAATTTAGAGATTCTGGAGGTGGAATAATGACCCGTGTTAAGCTCAGACCCAAAAAGAAATTCGGAAGAAGTGAAGGTTGCGTTAGATGCGGCAGAAAGAGAGGCGTAATTCGCAGATATGGATTGAGGCTCTGCAGGCAATGCTTCAGAGAGGTTGCCTACGAGCTCGGATTCAGGAAGTATTCGTGAGGTGATGTGATATGCAGAATGATCCCCTGAGTGATGCTCTTTCAAAAATAAACAACGCCGCTATGGCAGGCAGGAGGGACATAGAGATAAGGCCTGCATCAAAACTTATTGGCAGAGTTCTAAAAATAATGGAAGAACATGGCTACATTGAAGAATTCGAGTATGTTGAGAATGGGAGAGGAGGCATATTTCGTGTTAGAATAAGTGCAAACATAAACAGGTGTGGAGCTGTAAAGCCAAGATTCTCTGTAAAGAGAGGCCAGATGGAAAAATACGAATCTAGATATCTCCCGGCTCAGGATTTCGGCATATTGATAATCACTACAAACCATGGTGTGATAACTCATAATGAAGCGAAGAAACTTGGTATAGGAGGTAAGCTTCTTGCCTATGTTTATTGAGGTGAGGAAAAATGCCAGTTACGCATGAGGTGAGATATGAAATTAAGATTCCAGATAAAGCCGAGGTGAAGTATGAGAATTACAATCTCACTGTGAAAGGCCCATTAGATGAGATTACACGGGAGTTCAAGCACGATAGAGTAACAATGAGCGTAGAAGATGGAAAAATAGTAATTTACTGTCCACTTCCAAAAAAGAAGGATTATGCCTTAGCAGGCACATGGAAGGCCCACGTTAATAATATGCTCAAAGGGGTTACAGAAGGATTTGAATACCATCTCAAAATCCTTTACGCTCACTTTCCTATGAAGGTAACGGCAAAGGGAGATAGAGTGGTGATAGAGAACTTTCTTGGTGAAAAATCCCCTCGGTACGCAAAAATATTTGGTAATGTGAAAGTCGAAGTAAAGGGAGACATGGTAATTGTGAAGGGCGCAAACAAGGAGCACGCAGGTCAAACGGCAGCAAATATCGAAAGAGCCACAAGAATAAAAGATCGTGATCCTCGCGTATTTCAAGATGGTATCTATATAGTTAAAAAGGGGTGATTACAGATGACTAAGATGAAACCAAAACTTAGCGATGATGAAAAACGTCTCCTCCAGATAAGGAATAAAATGAATGAAAAAAGGCCTGCATTCAGGCGTCAGGAATGGTTCCGCTACAAAAGATTAGGCGATTCATGGAGAAAACCAAAGGGCAAACATTCCAAAATGGGGGCACATAAGGGTTATCGCCCCCCTATTGTGGATTCTGGATATCGTAATCCTAAGAAGGTTCGGGGTCTTCATCCCTCCGGATTCAAAGAGGTCCTTGTCCATACCCTTGGTGAATTAGATAGTGTGAACCCTGAGAGAGAAGCTATAAAAATAGCCAGCAGAGTTGGCGTGAGGAAGAGAATAGAGATAGAGAAAAAGGCCGAAGAATTAGGCATAAGAATATTAAATCCTATGCATCGTGAAGGAGGCGAATAAAAATGGATGTTAAGTTTCAGAGAAGAATCGCAGCAGAACTTCTTAAATGTGGTGAGAACCGAGTATGGATAGATTCCAATGCTCTCGATGAGGTGAAGGACGCAGTTACCAAGGATGACGTTAGAAATTTAATCAAAAGAGGGTTAATAAAGAAAAGGCCAATAAAAGGCGTATCAAGAGCAAGAGCTAACTACATAAAAATGCAGAGGGAGAAAGGCCGTCGCAAGGGTCACGGATCAAGAAAAGGCGGGAAATATGCAAGATATCCAAGGAAACTGAGGTGGATAAAGACCATAAGGCCTATAAGAAATACGCTAAGGGACCTTCGTGATAACGGCAAGATAGATAAACACACCTATCGTAGATTTTACCTCCTTGCGAAGGGAGGTGTGTTTAAGAATAAAAATCATCTTCTCGCCCATCTTCGGGACGAGGGATATTTGAAGGGGGGATGATTCATGGCGAAAAATGCCATTTACAGAGTAAAAATGCGGAGGAGAAGAGAAGGAAAGACGGACTATCGAAAGAGGCTGGCTCTTCTCAAATCTGGAAAGATAAGAGCGGTGGTGAGAAGAACAAATAAAAGGATCATTGTTCAGTTCATTCGTTATAAAGAAAATGGTGATGAAGTTTTGGTGAATATAACCTCGGATATACTCAGAAGGTATGGATGGAATATCTCACTGAAAAGCACACCTGCAGCATATTTAACGGGTTATCTTGCGGGAAAAACTGCGTTGAATAAAGAAATAAAGGATGCTGTGTTTGATATAGGCAGATTTCCAGCAATTGACGGTTCTCGCCTATTTGCCACACTTAAAGGCATGCTGGATGCGGGCATGGATATCCCCCATGGTGAGAACATCTTTCCATCAGAGGAGAGGATAAAAGGAGAGCATTTGGGCAAAGAAGTACCCAAACTCTTTGAAGAGGTCAAAGGTAAAATGGAGGGAGAGAAATGACTTGGGAACCAAAAACTAAACTTGGAAAACTGGTAATGGAGGGAAAGATAACATCCATGTCACAGGCATTGCGTAGTGGTTTGCCACTTAGAGAGCCCGAAATAGTTGATGCACTTTTACCTGATCTTCAGGATGAGGTTATACATGTGAGAATGGTTCAGAGGATGACCGATAGTGGAAGGAGGACGAAGTTCTCCGTGATGGTTGCCGTTGGAAACAGTGATGGTTTTGTTGGTCTTGGAAAAGCCAAAGCAAAGGAAGTGGGTGCTGCTATAAGAAAAGCCCTTGATAAAGCAAAACTCAACATAATTGAGATTAAAAGAGGATGCGGTTCTTGGGAGTGTGGATGCGGAATGCCCCACTCATTACCTTTCAAAGTAACTGGGAAATGCGGCTCAGTTCTTGTGACTCTCAAGCCTGCTCCTAAGGGGGTGGGTTTAGCTGTTGGAGATGTGGCAAAGACAATTCTTCGTCTTGCAGGAGTGAAAGATGCATGGGAGTTCACAAGAGGACACACAAAAACTACATTCAACTACGCTATGGCAACGTTTGATGCTCTGAAAAACACAAGAATTGTTAAAATCAATCCCCAGATAATAGCTCCTATCTACAAGGGAGGTGTCAATAATGTACGCAGTGATTAGAGTTAGAGGAAGAACAGGTGTGCGAAAAGATATCAGGGACACGCTCAAAATGTTAAATCTCACTAGAATAAATCACTGTGTTCTCGTTCCAGATACACCCGCATACAGGGGCATGCTCCAGAAGGTGAAAGATTATGTGACATGGGGAGAAATAAATGATGATACGTTGGCCAAATTAATTAGGATACGTGGCAGGTTAATGGGAGACAAAAAAATTACAGATGAGTACATTCAGGAGACTATGGGATTTGAAAATATAGATGAACTTGCGAAGGCTATAGGAAAGGAAAAAGTTCTGTACAAGGATATACCCAATGTGAAGCCTGTGTTCAGACTTCATCCCCCTCTTAAAGGCTGGGAAAAAACAAAAAGACATTACTCAGAGGGTGGTTCATTAGGATATAGAGATAATATAAATGATTTGATTCTGAGAATGCTTGGACCTGGGGGTGTGGAGAATGACTAAAAAGAAAGCTAAAAAGATGCGCGGCTCAAACACATATGGCCATGGAATTAAGGGTCGACGAGGAAAGGGCAGAAAGGGTGGGAAAGGTTATGCAGGAATAGGAAAGCATCACAAAAGCTTTGCCATAAAGAACCCAGAATTCCTCTGGGGTAAAAGAGGCTTTACATCACATCATCCTAAAAAGGTTATAAATACAATAAATGTAGGTGAACTCAGCGAGAATATTGATCATTATGTGGAGAAAAAGATAGCCCTATCCAATGGAGATGGATATGAAATAGATCTGAGCATACTTAGCGTAAACAAACTTCTTGGAAGAGGAAAAATTGACAAAAAGATCCGAGTTAAGGTTAAATACGCCAGTAAGATTGCGGTACAGAAAATAGAAGAGGCAGGTGGTGAAGTGCTTAATGCCTGAGGAAGAAATCCCCAGAAAAAAAGGTGTCGGTTTACCTCTGGCAATTTTCTGGTTTATTTTTGCGTATCTTTATTTTGTGATGGTAGAATGGAAACTACTCAGTTTTAACGATTTTTTCCAAGGTGTGATCATAGGAAAATGGCTCGATTTTCTGATATTTTCGCTATGGAGTATACCTTCATTCTATCTCACTTATCTTATTGCATCATACAATGGAGAGAAAAGCAAACTCTATGGCTTACGTCCTGTTATAGACTATTTACCAATTATAAGAAAACCAAAGGGTCATGTGCATTTCCGTCAAAAATTAACGTGGACGATCCTCGTCCTCCTTATATACTTCGCTCTCACCAACGTATATCTCTATGGAGTGGATCAGACTCGCGTTATTGACCTCTTTGCATCATTTAGGGCAATAATGGCTGGCGCATCAGGTTCATTAATGCACTTAGGAATCGGCCCAATAGTTACCGCAAGTATTATTATGCAACTTTTTGTGGGCGCAAAAATAGTGAATTTAGATTTAACAGACGATGAAGATAAAGCAATATATCAGGGGACTCAAAAACTTCTGGTAATAATAATGATATTTGTGGAGGCTATTCCACAGGTATTTGGATATCTTCAGCCATCCAACACGTTTGTCAATGGCCTTAACTCTTTTGCTCCCGGGCACGGGCTCTTTCTCGCGCAGTTAATAATAGTTTTACAATTGTTTTTCGGGTCTTATCTTGTGTTTCTTATGGATGAACTGGTTTCCAAATGGGGTATAGGCTCTGGGATATCATTATTTATAGCTGCTGGTGTGTCCGAGGCCATATTCACAGGTACTGTAAACTGGATTCCCGAGCATCCCCAGCAACCTGTTAGTATGTTGAATCCTCCAAGCGGGTGTATTCCTAAAACTGCTTACATACTCCAGCATGCATCCGCTGCACAGCTGTTTGGTGGGGGTATGGAAAGAATTCTCTTTGCTCCACCAAATCCCGTTATAGCTCTTATTGGTACAACAATTATATTCTTCTTAGTTGCTTACGCTGAAAGTACGAAGATTGAATTGCCTTTGGCCCATGAAAGAGCGAGGGGCGCAAGAGGGAGATATCCAATAAAATTGATGTACTCTTCGAATATACCTGTCATCCTCACGTCAGCCCTATTAGCTAACGTGGCTATGTGGTCACTCCTCTTCTGGAGTAATCCTGCTCTGAGCAGAATTCCTATTCTTGGTCATGACCCTCTGTTAGGTAGATACCCAACACCTCAACAGGCGCAGATGTGGGGTATAAGACAAACCACACCGATTGGAGGGTTAGCTTACTATCTTAACAGAGTACGGGGATTATCCTACTGGCTCCTTCCACTTTTGAATCCTCAGGCTTACGCAGGATACTTTATTTATCAGTCATACTGGAAACTGCTGATTCATGTTTTAACGTATACAACATTTATGATTGGAATGAGTATTCTTTTTGCAATATTCTGGATAGAGACTGCAAATATGAATGCTAAAGCCATAGCGAAGCAGATTCAGTCAAGTGGAATGCAAATTCCGGGATTCAGAAGAAGTCCTGCAGTTTTAGAGAAAATTTTAAATAAATACATCCCAGCTGTAACCGTGTTGAGCGGAGCTGCAGTCGGTGCTCTTGCGGCCTTTGCAGATTTAATTGGAACCGTGGGTAATACGTCCGGTACAGGAGTGCTACTTACCGTAGGTATCCTGATTCAGTTCTATGAGGCGATGGGGCGTGAGCAGTTGATGGAAATGCACCCTGTCATAAGGCAGTTCTTCGAGTGATAAATATGCGAATAATAGTAGTAGGTGTACCAGGTGCTGGTAAAACGAGCATAATGGAAGAGGTGTCAAAGAGAGTGAACTATAAGATAGTGAATTATGGAGATGTCATGCTTCAAATGGCAATAGGAAAAAATCTTGTGGAACATCGTGATGAAATGAGAAAACTGCCGATAGAGATTCAGCGAGAACTGCAAGAGGAAGCGGCAAAAAAAATAGGCACAATGGAAAATGTAATCGTAGATACTCATTTAACAATTAAAACCCCATCCGGCTACTTTCCAGGTTTACCAAAATGGATATTAGATGAAATACACCCGGATCTAATAGTTATTGTGGAAGCTGAACCACAGGAAATAATAAGAAGAAGAAAAAATGATACCTCAAGGAAGAGAGATTACGAGACATACGAGGAGATAGAAGAGCATATTATGGCTAACAGATATGCAGGATTTACCTGTTCGATTCTAACTGGTGCACCCCTTATGATTCTTCAAAATAGAGATGGTATGCTTGATTTGGCAGTTCAAAAATTTATGGAGGCTTTTAAATGAATGGGGAGAATATTAAAGCACAGCCTCAGGCACCACAGTCCTCTATGGGGATATACTTCTTTCTATTTTTCATTCTTCTTATGATTCTTTTTATTCCATCTTTGAGAGATGGTCTTGGGTACGCTGCTGGAATTGTTTTTAATCCGTTATTTGCTTTTAATTATATCTATCCACTTTACACTATTCTTGCAACAGGTATAGTTTTGACATTGATTAATGTGTGGGCACGGCATCATTACACAGACTGGATTGAAATGGCGAAAATTCAGGAAAAAATGCGTGCATTTAACAAATTTTATCGAAAGGCTTATCAGGATGCAATAACAAAAAATAATCCCGCAAGACTGGATAAGCTTAAAAAATTGCAAATGAAATACGCTGGCGAGAGTATGAAAGTACAATCCAGTACAATGAAGGCGACATCAATAACTCTTATTATAGTGATTGCCATATTTACTTGGCTGTGGTGGTTTATGGGATCTGAGGCAAAATACACATATATCGCAGTTCCATGGAATTTCACCGTGGATATGAACTCAATGTTTTTAATATTCCCAGCTTGGCTCTGGATTTATTCCATTATAACCATGCCTCTCGCTTGGGCAGTGCAGTACATATTTAAATATTTTGAATTCAGAAAAAGATTACACATAGAAGAAGGCGAATAAATATGAAGATAACCATAAGTGGCCCACCGGGAAGTGGAAAAACAACTGTTGCAAAGATAATTGCCGATAAATTACATTACCCCTTAATATCTGGAGGAGAAATTTTCAGAGAGATGGCAAGGAAGATGGATATGAATCTTATAGAATTCAGCAAATACGCTGAAAAAAATCATAATATAGATAGGATGATTGATGATAAAATTGTGGAGCTGGCAAAGAAGGAGAAAAATGTGGTTATCGATTCGAGACTGAGTGGATGGCTAATGGTGAGAAACAGAATAGAGGCATTTAAAGTCTTTATAGATGCATCCCCAGAAGTGAGGGCAAGAAGACTTCTAAAAAGGGAGGGGGGAGATTTTAATGATGTGTACAATTCTATGCTCCTGCGTGAGAAAAGTGAGAAGAAGAGGTATGGTGAGATATACAGTATAAATTTTGATGATAGAAGCATCTACGATTTGATAATCAATTCTGATGAATTGGATGCGGATAAAGTAGCGGATGAGATTATGGAGGCAATCAAATGAACGTGGAGGAGTTGCTCGATTTTGGCGTTGTAATTATAGACAAGCCAAAGGGGCCAACGAGTCATCAGGTTAGTGCATGGGTTCGTGATATTCTCCATATTAAAAAGACGGGACATGCAGGAACCCTTGATCCTAATGTAACCGGTGTTTTACCAGTGGCCCTGAACAGAGCTACGAAGATAATTAATCTTCTTCATCTTCAGCCCAAAGAGTACATAGGCGTGATGCGCCTCCATGGCGACATTTCTCACGATAAGCTCGATAAGGTATTTGAAGAGTTCAGGGGCGAGATTTACCAAACCCCCCCGTTAAGATCATCTGTTGCAAGAAAATTAAGAAAAAGAAAGATTTATGAATTGAAGCTTATCGAGATTGATAAAAGACTCGTTTTATTTAGAACGAAGGTTGAATCTGGAACTTATATACGCTCTCTCTGTCGTGATATTGGAGATGCCCTCTGTGTAGGTGCACAAATGGAAGATTTGAGAAGAACGTCCACAGGGCAGTTCACAGAAAAAGATGCTGTATCTCTTGTGGATCTACAGGATGCTTATATATTCTGGAAGGAGAATGAGGATAATTCTTTACTTAAAAAATATATAAAACCTGGAGATGTTATACTCTCTTTCCTGCCAAAAATAACAGTTAAGAACACTGCATTTAAGAACTTGTCCAAGGGTGCACCCTTATACAAACCGGGTCTGAAAAATATGCCCGAACTCTCAAAGGGTGAGCTGTGCACAGTATATACCGAAAATGGGAAATTTGTATCTCTTTCACGCGTTGTTCTTGAGGGGGATATAATTGCAAAACCAGTACATATTATAGTTTAACCCTCTACTATTTTCACACTCTCTCCACCGTGCTTTGTTTCTCTGGAGCGTATCTCTACGAAAAGTGGCATGGATATGTTTCCCCCAGTCACCAGTGCCACGCCCACTGGCAATCTCTGAATCTCTTCCAAGGAGCCTTTGGTAAGATTCTCTACCGAATTTCCTATGGCGCGGAGATCGTTGGGATTCGTTACCCGTAAAATTATCTGGGTGTTGCATTGGGATAGTATATTTTTATCAATTTTCGCTGGTCTCTGAGATATTATCATCAATCCAAGCCCAAATTTTCTACCCTCAGAGGCTATCGTTCTCAGTATCTTTGTGGATGCTGCTATACCCTGCTGTGGTGCATAATTGTGCGCTTCTTCAACTACAAGCATTAAAGGAGGGATTTTGTCTCTCTTTCTCAATTCAAAAAGAGCCATGGCAAGGCGCTGCACAACCATCTCCTGTATATCCGGAGCTATCCCTCTAAGATTTATGATGGAAAGCTTTCCTTGTGAGACAATATCGTCTATCCTCGTTCCCTTCCTCGCAAATATCCCCATCTCCGCCAAATACTCAAGTTGGGCGATCAGCGGACTAAGAGAGGGGTTATCTTCACTTTCGAGAACTCTTATAATATCTCTGAGATCAAAGAACTGTCGCGATGTTTTCAAAAGATCCATCGCCTTTCGAAGGGGTATCAGGTACTGCCTCGCATCGAGGTTCATTAGGTTTAGGAGTTCTCGGGGAGTTACAGAAGCAAGAGTAAAACGCAGAGGCTTGGCCTTATTGAGTTCAGGGTCAGGGCTGAACACCTTTATCTTGGACGTGTATCCCCGAGGAGATACGCCAAATTCCTGATGCAGCTCTGTTTTTTTAGCGGGATATTTCAGCGAAGAGTACTCTCCATGAGGATCTATAACCACTGTTGTAACATTTTTCTTCAGTAATTCCTCAAGTAATACACCTGCCAAATAACTTTTTCCTGCCCCGGTTTTTGCAAGTATGCTTACATGTTTCTGCACCATCGTATTGATATCCAAATAAATTTTTATGTTTTTATGCTTGAATAGCCTTCCTATATACGCGCCAGTTTTCCTTATTTCCTCTATCCCGATAACATCTTTTATGAAATTGTCTTCCGCAAAATAAACTACACTTCCAACATTGAAAGGAGTTCTAGGATACTGTAACAGCCCTCGCTCATCTCGATAACCTATAACCACGATTTTGGCGAGAACTGTTTCTTCTATGTCCACATCATCTCCATTTAAAAGATTGTGAGCCCTTTCCACAGTCAAATTAGTTTTTCTCTTTATTTCATCAACTCTTCCAAGAACCCATCCGAATCTCTCGTGCAGAACCTGTACATAATCGCCCTGCTCCAAATTAGGGTTGAGAACTGTACAGGTAAACTCCGTCGTACCTACATCTCCGTATATTATTCCTGCCTTCTTCAGGCCATTCCCATCCCTTTCAGGCATACTCTATCACTTATGCAAACATGTTTTCTCCTGGAGTTTCCTTTCTTATTTCATCTGCATGTAAGAACTTCCTTATAGCGTTATCAAAATCTTCCTGAGTTACATAATCCCGTGAATCTCTTATTGCAAACATTCCCGCTTCCATACAGATTACCTTTAAATCGGCGCCACTGAACTCATCAGTCTTCTTCGCTATAGCTTCAAGATTCACATTCTTAAGATTCATCTTCTTCGTATGAATTTTCAGAATCTCCATCCTTGCTTCGTAATCAGGATACGGAACGATTATTATTCTGTCAAATCTGCCCGGACGAAGCAAAGCAGGGTCAAGAATATCAGGGCGGTTCGTTGCGGCTACTATCTTCACATTATCTAACGGCTCAAACCCATCCATTTCCGCTAAAAGCTGCATTAAAGTGCGTTGAACTTCTCTATCCCCACTTGTTGCCATATCCAAGCGTCTTGCTCCAATAGCATCTAATTCATCTATAAATACTATGCTAGGCGCTTTTTTTCTCGCAAGAGCAAAGAGGTCACGAACCAATTTTGCTCCTTCACCTATGTATTTCCTGACCAGTTCACTTCCCACAGTACGTATAAATGTTGCATGTGTCTGATTCGCTACCGCTTTCGCAAGAAGAGTTTTTCCCGTACCAGGAGGGCCTGCCAACAGAACACCCTTCGGTGGGTCTATTCCCACCTTTTTGTAAAGTTCAGGATGCAGGAGGGGAAGTTCAACAGTTTCCCTTATTTCTCGAATCTGCTTATCGAGACCCCCTATATCATCATAGGTTGTATTTGGCCTTTCAATTACTTCTGCTGCGATGATATCTGGATCATATGTCTCTGGCAGAACATGTATTATGGAAAAAGTCTGTTTGTTAAGTGCAACCCTTCTTCCAGGCCTGAGTTCCGTTTGAGGCACGTAGGTAGATGCTGTTACAATGAACGATGGACCGGCAGAGCTTTTAACAAGGATTCTATTGTTATCAATAACATCCTCTATCACGCCAAGAAGGAGCGGTGGAGATTTCATCTTGTTGAGTTCCTTGCGAAGATGGTTTATTTCATTTTGCAACCTTCTCAACTCAGATTCCATATACCTTTTTTCATCTTCTAAAATCCTTATCTGCCTGAGCAAGTTCTCACGATCGTAATCGTACCCAATTATCTTGTCTTCGATCGCATCCTTTGCCATAACACACACCATTTACATATAAGCGTTTTTGATATTTTAAATTTGTGAAGGATTTCTGTTATCCTATGGAAGATTTAACCGACAAATATATGATTTAAAAACACAAACATTATTTATAAGACTCAAATCATTCAATATTCTACCTTATAAGCAACTTCCATAATGGAATGTATTTTATTTTTCTCCCTTCCACTTTCTCTTCATCTTCATAGTCCCATGTGACGATTTTCAGATTTTCACATTTTAATTCTTTACTTGCTTTGAGCAGTGCTCTTATCTCCCTTTTCTTGGTTTTTTCATCGCTTAAATCGTAGGTAACCTGTATAAGCTCTTTTACTTTCATTCCTTCTCTTATCACAAAATCAACCTCGCTATCCTTGTCTTTCCAGTAATAAACATTTTTTCTCTCTCTCCTTAATTTTAAAAATATAACATTCTCGCATATTCTGCCCAAATCTTCACCCCATGAAAGTGCATTCTTGAGTCCTGTATCTATCGCGTATATTTTGCGTGGATACTGTAACCTATCCTTTAAATTGTATGAAAATATGGGCACCTCAAAGATAAAATAACAGGAGAGAAAATAACGCATGTATTCACGTATCGTGGCTTTTCCAACTTTAAACCCCATACTTTTCAGAGAATTTGCAGTTTTTCCGTAACTGAACAGAGAACCGGCATTATTTATCACAAGCCTCGCCAGTTCTTCCAAT
>WALH01000060.1 GCA_015522935.1 DHVE2 group archaeon
CTTTTTCCCACAGAGGTAGAGAAGGTACCGGCATGAGGGTCTATATTGAATTTTCAGAGGGGTCAATGAAGCCGTGGCGGGGCTCTCTGGGAGAACTCATAGAGAGGATGTCAACATTAGAAAACAGGGGTCATACATTGGAGGTCAGGGTATTATGAAATTTTCCAATACAGAAAATTCATTTTTTTCGTTGCATGGAGAACGGTAATATTTCTATATTTTTTTAGACACCCTGCCACATTTTTGCCACAATTCTTGCCACAAATACCACATATGCCACTTATACAGCGTGATGCTGGAGGGAGGAGGGGCATGAGACCAAAGCTGACTATCAGGGAAAAGATCCTGAGCCTGCTTGAAGCAGAGCCACAGATGGAATACAATGCAAAGAGCATAGCAGCAATAATAAGGAAGGACTATTCATCGGTAAGGAAAGAATTGAGGAGAATGGTGGACAGAGGATTGATAGACAATCCCCACTGGGGATTTTACCGTTCAAAGAATGTTATTTTGAGCGCAAAGGGCGTGGCATATCCAGAGCCACTGATTCATGGATTGAAACTTGAATACAGGGGAAAAGAATGCCACAGATTCAGGACAGGGTCTTTCCTTGATAGTTTTAAAGTCAAATACTGGGTTCACAGAAGAAATCATGCATATGAAATATTTGCAACGCCTAAGATAGAGGGAGAGATAAGAAGGGTTACAATCACCATACATAGAAATAAGGATCTTGTGGAGGTCTGGGTTCCTACCTCAAATAAGGCACTCACGCCGGAGGGTTTGAACGAGTTATCAGCATGGTTGCAGGGAAAATTTGAATTACCGCCATCTGCGTGGATGCTCATACAGGCAGGCATAAACTATGATTTTCCCGGGCTGAAATTGGATGGAATAAAGAGCATAACTCTTGAGCAGTTTGAAAATGCGTTGATAAGGTTGTATGATAAGGGAGACAGAGTGAGATATGAACTGCATCTATCCCACAAAAAAGATGATGCCAGAGCTATAAATTTAGGGCAGGCAGTAACAATCTTAAAATACGGGATAGAGGGAAAGAAGGGAGATGAGAAAGGTTATGAAGAATTGAAAAATCTGATTTTGGAGTTAAACAGCAAGGTGGATATAATAGCAAATGCTGCCACCACTTTATTGAGAGTTGAAAATACAAAATTGAATTATGGAGAGATAGAAAATAAGGGGGTTGAAGGATATGCATAAAACATACCTGATTTGGGGAGTTGTAGTGATAATTCTGCTTGGTAGTTTTGCAGGAGCACAGAGAGAAGTTTCTCTTTTCAACTCCCTCTCTTAGAAAGAGAGGGTATCAGAGAAATAAAAAGAGAGGGGAACAGAGAAGATTCTTTACGCCCTTTCTTGGAAAGAAAGGGAGACAAAGAAAGAAGAAGGAGGTGAATAAAAAAATGGAAAAAGAGAAAAATAGAGTGCCGTATGTGAGAATATTGAAAAAGGATGTAGTGAGATACGATGAGAACGGGCTCACAATAATGCACAAAGGAAAAGAATGGAGTGTGAGATATGGAGAGTATGTAACCATGGAAGACATAGACAATCTTGATGAAGAGGGAGTGATATACATAAAGAAATTTGGAAGAAAAGGATGGATTGTAGCAAATGCAATACCAGAAAATAAGGAGTTGGAAAAGGCAGAAGAACTCAAGAAGGAACTGGAGAAATGCAAAGACAAATTGAGAAGAATTGAAGAAATACTGAAAGAATAATTCTTTACACCCTTTCTTAAAAAGAAAGGGTATCAAAGAAAGAAAAGGGAACAAAAGAGAAACATCAGAAGTTGGAAGATGGCATGGAGAAATATAGAGAGGAAGATATGGCGAATGTGGAAGGATAACCACACACTCCCACGAATGATGAGAGAAGTGTCCCGGATAATGACATGGAGTGAATACCTGAGTTTATGCTTTATTGTGGATTATCTCCACAATGAGAAAGGAATAGGTTTCTCAAGGAAGCAATTGAGGTATGCCTTCTCCTCTATCCCGAAGGATGAGATTTATGAGGGGGAGAGGAAAGAAGCATGGCTATTTCTCCTCATGAAGGGAGGATTCAAATTTGAGAGAGGTAAAAAATCATCTCAAGGCGATGTTAAAAATACCCCTATATTGTCATCTTCAAGGGTAAAAATCGCCAGTATGAGCGTTTCTCCATCCTCCCCATATAAAATATCAAATGAAGGTGAAAAAACCGCTCAGAGCGAAAATTTACCCTGATTTATTTTTTAATTGATGGCTTTTACGGTTTCACATCCTTGAGTTCCAGTTTTCTCACAACCATTTCTCCCTTCTCGTTCTTCAAAAATAAAAGATAATCTCCACCTTTTACTCCCAGATCCTTCGCAATCTTCTTTTTCAATGTGATTCTGTACTGCCCATTCCCCGTCTCGGATACCTTCACTACCTCTCTCATCTCCTTC
>WALH01000061.1 GCA_015522935.1 DHVE2 group archaeon
CAGTTGCAATCATCGGCACAGCATCGCTTTACCTGCTCTCGGCATCACTGGAGCATGAGGACACGGGCAGCGGGGAAGCATCTCTCAGCGTAAAGACCCTTCTGGACAAACCGTCGGATTACCTGAACAGGGAAGTGCAGGTCGAAGGGAACATAAGCGGTGTGAAGAATTACACGAACTCCACGGTCTTTTACCTCAAAGATGGAAATTACTCGCTCACCTGCATTTCATACGAGAACATAACAGTGAAGGAGGGGAGCGCTCTCCTCACGGGAAAACTGGTTTACAACGAGAAATGGGGGAATTACGAGTTCGTGATAAAAAAAGTGGAATACGGATAGTGAAAGAGAATCATTCCTCAAGCTCTTTCAGTTTCATAAGTAAAAGTGCGACCTCTTTTCCTTTCGGCGTAAGGGAATATATGACGCTCCTTTTCTCGTCCTGAAGGACTTCTCTTCTGAGAAGTCCTTCTTTGGTGAGTTCCCTTAATATCCTGCTGGCATTTGCCGGATAATCTGTCAGCTTTGCCAGCTTTCCGAAATTCATCTTGGCATTTTCGAGGAGCGCAAGAAGGAATTTGTCAGCATCCTTTTTGGAAACAACTTTGAGGAGAGGCATGCAAGGGGGATATATGTTATAGGATTTGAGTTAGATAGAAATTGTAATTTTAATTCTTATCAAAATTGATAACAGATATGATAGTAGAAAGTTATTTATACTGTTTGCCTATTATCGGATATAGGTGATTGTATGGAAGAAGATATGAAGCATGAGGGAAAAGACGGGAAGAATAGGAAAGCTGTTGCTATAGCAGTAAGCCTTTTGCTCATAGGAACGGCAATCGGAGCACTCATTTATTGGCAGGGAGGAGCGCCAAACGCATCTCAAGAAGGCACAAACCCATCCAATCCGACATCCAAAGCTACATACACCGGAAGCATAATTCCATCGGAATACCTTGCACAGGGCACAAGAGGAAGCGGTACAAGGGCTACCGATGGCTATTACTTCGTAGGATATAAAAACGACAACCCAGAAAACATAATAAGCTTTGAAATTGCCACAAATACAAACTTCGAGGATATTACAGGAGGAGAATTTGAAATAAGCTCCGAAAACGGAAACCCCGTGTTAAAAGATGTCGTTTCTATCGAGACAGAAAATACTACTGCTGAAAATCTGGGCACTACAATTGATACTCTTTTTACAAATATAGAGGTTTCATTTACATCTTTAAGTGTAGTTTATAATGGATACACTTTCGGTGTTGGAACAACGGGAAGCGAGGATTATATCTGGATAGCTCCTAAGAAATCTTATCCTACATTCTTTACCGATATAGAGATTAAAGGAGTCACTTTCGATGAAAGAGCACTTGATGTATTGAAGAGCAATTTTAAAACATCGGTCTTTGATAAAATAGATTTGAATGAGGTTGAGAATATCACACAGAAGTTCTCTTTTGATTTTTCAGGGATGACGACCAAATTTTTGATTGTCACAAATGTATCGTATTTAAATCCCCTATCGATAAATGGCGATGTAATCGATACCATAACACCCGCAGACATAGAAAGGCTGGCAAATGCCTTTGAAAACGAGGGTACGGGGTGGCTACAGTCCATAGTCGGCAACGTAGGCGAGGGAATAGCAATAGTTTCGGAAAGAGACAATACAATAGGGGAAAACACTCTTTGGTTCTTGCTATATTCTACCGATGAATATGGGAGTTTTCCGGGGATATGTAATCTCGAAGTTTATGAATCGGATATGAATAACCTTACTAAAAGAATTCCGACTCTGGACCTCTCGTCATTCAACTTACATCTTAATTTCAGCTTTAAATTGAAGGTTGGAATCATCGGGGATGTGAGCGGAGCGGACTATTCACAGAGCGATGTGAAATCACTCTGGAGTTCTCTGGAATCTCCGCATTCCAGCACAATGGTAAAAAGCGTTGATGTTAAAGGATTTGCCGTTGTAGTGGATTTAAAGACCCTTATTCAGAGTCTTGGAGAGGCTTTTAACATAGATAAAGACAAGCTAGACGCTATAACAAAGCTTACTACATTCAAGAACCCTGCCTTCGCCCTGATGCTTGATGAAAACTTACCTAATATTCTGAAAGACAACGGCACCGAGGCGTGGAAATATGCTTCCATAGCGATAATACCAAACTATGATGCGCAGAATTCAGCGCTGAGGTATCTCGACCTCAAAGGAACCCTCTATGACCCTGCCGAATACTTCGGCATAGATAGTTCTCTTGCGCACATACCCATAATCGTTACGGACAGCTATTCTGAAGTTATGGACAACATACAGGATGTGACTGTTAAGGATTTGAAGGAAGGAAATGTAGAACTCAATGAGCACGGCTGGGCTTATGTAGATTTGGATGCAATCACCGCTGGGACGACATTAAAGAAGCTAGCAGATGAACTGGGAAATACAGGAGTTGGTAAGGCTGTAAAAACCGCAGTCAAAGCATTTCCTCTGGATTTGGGAGCGTATGATGGCTTACAGACCGAGAGCATCAGTGAAATTTACCAAGTCCCCATCATCTATGTGGCCGCAGGACACGGGCCCACATACTATCATCTGAACATCACGCACATAAGAGGAATGTATGTAGATGTAAATGCGGATTTCACGAGGATAAATGAGTTAATTCAGGATAAACTAGGTATCGACACACCATCATTGAGCAGCATATTGGAAGCAATATTGCCTGCGAATGTAACCGAGCCTATAAACAATTTCACCCATAATATCCTCAATTCAAGCTTAGTGCCTTCAGGATATATCCTAGCTTTCTCTATGGATGAAATAGATAATGCTCCACCAACTGTTGCAATACTACAACCTTTAAACGGCACCAATATAACAGCAAGTGACTTCAACATCACATTCTCCGTCTCAGACAATCCAGACATGGTGCTTTGGGTAGAATTGAACATAGATGTACCTCTAAATGGAATTCCACTACCAATTCTAAGAAACGGAGACTGGAGCACAGGAGATTTGTGGTGGTGGCATTACATACAAGATTATATAATTGGGACAATAGGAACAGGAGATTATACGATAACAATAAGGGCGCACGACTTCCATGGATATGGAGGAAGTATCTCCGTATCGTTTTCTATTGGGTGATTGTGTGCAAACACAAGAAGATATAGAAAACAAACCAGAACATACAAAGGCAAAAAAGCCCATATACTACATCCAGAAAGAGGGTGAATACACCCTCTCTTTCTATCCACATAAAATAGCGTATCATAATGAATACACAGATGAGCGTGAAGAGATACCATATGAAAGCATCCAAGAAATAGCTATTAGGAAAAGATTCTCTTTTTATATTCTAATAAAGTACTTTGGCATTTTCTTGATAGGGCTCACCCTTGGGGCAATAACCGTTGCGGCAATAACTGGC
>WALH01000062.1 GCA_015522935.1 DHVE2 group archaeon
AGTAATCCGTAGATATACTGATTTTGATACTGACCTTGACGCCTCGACGAATTATAGCAAAGTGATGTGCCAGTTAAGGGCAGATATAGCTCGCAACAATATGATTGCAGATGATATTGCTAAGGAAGCTGGGAAAAAAGGAATAATAATAGCACTGTCCGATAGCAGGGAACATTGTTGGGCCATTAGTAAATTGCTTCTCAGTCGTGGCATTCCCTGTGTAGTAGTTACAGGGGAACTTCCAATAGCTGCCAGGGACAGAGTTCTGCAACAAGTACAAGCCAGAAAGATTAAATTGCTCATTGCAACTGGGCAGTTACTCGGCGAGGGGTTCGATTGCCCAGGTCTGACAACCATGTTTTTAATGACTCCTATCAAGTTTGATGGTAGGCTCTTACAGTACCTGGGGCGTATCCGTAGACCTGCTCCAGGCAAAAAAAGGGCGGTCGTTTATGATTATATCGACCGCCGTATCGGAGTTCTCTATGCCTCTGCTATTTCGAGAGGAAGGGTTTATAGAAGCCTTCGCTGATGCCTTTATCTATATCACCTCCTCTTTTTTCTCTTTGTATCAATTCCCTCGCCCTGGGCTTGCCTTAAAATCTCTTTCAAAGTCTTACACAATTCATCTATTTCCTCTTCATTACTCAAGAAAATTTCTGAGCCTGTCTCTCCAAATTCCTCATCGGGTTCATCTACCTCACCATGGACTTTGAGATAAGGCCCTGCAGCTTGATCATCTACTTCTATAACTATTCGATAGGGATTATAAAGGACTCTCCCATCTTTTTCTTCACATGGAATGACTACTCTTTGAATTATCGGCTTTAACATTTTCTCTTTTTTCCCTCTTTTATAAAGTGATTCAATTATAAAAACCTTCTTGATGTCTCGCCGAGCCCGTTCTGGGCCACATCAAGAGGGTTTTGGTTATCTCTATTTTCTGGCGGCGAGACCAGTTTCTTCCTCTATCCATTAAAGAAAAAGCCCCTGGTTTCCCAGGGGCCGGAGAGGAGATGGATGGTATGGGAAGAAGTTTATTTTTAATATCATACTCTAAAGAATAAGTCAAGCTCTTTTTTACTCTTGAACTTATGTCTAGCGGATGCTCCAATACCAATTGGTTTTGTTGGTTATTTTGTCCAACTGGTCACAAAGCCTTTGGGTGAATTTTTCGGTGGCAGCAGAGACTTTGTCTTTGACGATGCTATGAATCAGATCCTTGATTGTAGATCTCAAGAATCCTTCAACCTCTTTATCAATGATCTGCTGGATCTTTTTCTCGATGGTAGGTACTACTTCTCTGTATCGGCAAACACTGCCGTCTTTCTCTGTGACCTCTTTCTCGGTCACAAAATAGGATAATGAAGTCTCTTTCACAATCCGGTCCTTCATTGCCTCAATTTCCTCCTTGGTGAAAAATTCTCTTAGTTCCATTTTTTTATCTCCTTTCATAAAAAACCCTCTTGATGTCTCGCCGAGCCCGTTCCGGGCCACATTAAGAGGGTTTTGATTGTCTCTATTTTCTGGCGGCGAGACCAGTTTTACTCCTGAACATCAAGTGGGGAAAGCCACTTGATGATGTCGTATAAACCTTCCCACTTTTGGGGATTAAGACTTTTTAGGACTTCCTTGAGAGCCACTCCAGTTGGTGGCTCAATGCCATCGTCTTGAGCAAGCTTATCTAGTTTAGTCCAGGGAATCAAATATTGTTGATTATATCTGATCCCTTCTTCAAAGACCCACATGCTTTTAACTGCCCTAACCTTGACCAAAACTCGCCAAGACCAAGGAGATCTATAAGGAATGCCTTCCCAGCCATGGAATAAGATAAGATCTCCAGGCCATATAATTTTCTTGCCTCTGCGCCGAATTGTCTGGAAGCACTGTCGCTTCAAGACTTTTGGTATTTTGGGGGCATAAGTAAGGCTTCTGATGTGGTACATGTGTTCTCCACAGAAAAGTTAAGGGATTAATAACATAGCTATAAAGACCCATCCTATTAAGACTATGCCTGTTGTTAGCAAGACAAAGCCAGGAAGTGCTTCAAGAATGCTGATGAAGATTTTGATTATTTTTTCTGTTATAGTCATATTTTTCTCCTTGTCACTTTGTCAGAAAATATTGGCAATCCAAAGGTCTCAACCTCGCATGGATAAAGGGATACAGACAGTGTGGTCCGTTTCAGATTATTATTAACTTCCATCCGTCTGAGGCTACAGTTTGGATGATCTTGCCGTTTGGCAGTTCTTTCTTGACTCTCTTGTCGTTGACAAAAACGTAAACTGCAAGAGGACGGCCCTGACCTGACAGATAGGAAAGCCTTGCCAGAATGTATGGCACAGGGGACACAAAGACAACCTGGCCTACTCCTTGGAGTTCCTCTTTGCAAAAGTGAATCTGCTTCTCTAAAGACCACCCAGAAGCTGGAAT
>WALH01000063.1 GCA_015522935.1 DHVE2 group archaeon
CCCATGCAGTACCACTAGCCTGTGCACCCGAGGTAGACGCATATCCGGCAGTTGCACTTAACCCATAAGTCACCGTTCCTTGAGCATCCCTCTTCACATGGGAATTAGGTGTAAATGCTGTAAAAGATGTTGTGGTGCCTGAAGACCTGGGATTGGTGAACTGTATCCATGCAGAGTTGCCTCCCGATGGCCAAGTGTACCAAAGTCCATCACCGAAGATATCCCATCCGCTCCCCGGTGTGAGATAGTCCTTAGCGGAATATACTACATATTTATGCCCATCTATTTTCAGCAGATAGATATCTATTACTTCGTACACAGTATTCCCATTCTTTTCTGCCTGGTATTCTACGTCTCCTATCAGCTTCTTTGTTACACTGCTGGCGCTCGTCGTAGGGGTTGTAATAATTATACTGACCCCAACCATCAACAGCACAATAGTTATCACTAATCCCCTATTTATTTTTTCTCTCATCTTTCTTTTCCTCCTTCCCTCACAGAGGGCGATAAGGGTTATTGGATATATATATATAAAAACTTTACTTTTCACCTTGCATTGTAACATAATCAGGAATACATAAAAATTTATGGAGGAACATCCTATGAGCCTACTTTACAGAGCATGTTGTTTTCACTCTTTTTGATTGCAATCTTCTTATTACTTCAAATCTTAAACACTCCATACTCGTTCACATCAAACATTATTCTGTCCTACACCTTACTCACAGGCAAAGATTTAATAATCGGAAAACATAACAAATCGAAATGACGCCCCTGATGGAGCAGTATTACAGGATAAAGTCGAAGTACCGCAATAAAATTTTATTTTTCCGCGTGGGCGATTTCTACGAAACCTTCGATAAGGATGCGAAGTTGGTATCCAAGGAATTGAACATCGTGCTCACCCGTCGCAGCAAGGATGAGCCGGTGCCCATGGCTGGTATACCCTATCATGCTCTGGACGCCTATCTTTCCCGACTGGTGAAGAAGGGTTACGAAGTGGCCATATGTGAGCAGTTGGAGGACCCGAAGAAGGCGAAGGGTCTGGTTAAAAGAGATGTGGTTCGCATCGTTACTCCGGGAACGATAATCGAAGATTCCCTTTTGGGAGAGGAGAACAACTTTATGATGAGCATCTACGGAAAAAATAATCGCTTCGGCTTCGCCGTTTTGGATATATCCACGGGAGAATTCTTCGCGGGCGAAGTGGATGCTCAGGGTATTCAGGCGGAAATCCTTAGATTATCCCCATCTGAGATTCTGGTGAACATAGATTCGGGGTTGAAAATTGAGAGTAAGGTAAAGATTCTCACGGAAGATTATTTCTCAGATTATGAAAAAGTTTTGAAGGAGCATTTCGGTGTGAGCATTTTAGAAGGTTTTGGATTGGATGAATTTGCTCTAAAAGCAGCGGGTACTGCGTTGAAGTACGCCAAAGAGAACACAATGAGCCAGCTAAAAAATGTGAACTCTCTAAATGGATATTTCAGCGAAGAATTTTTGATGCTTGACTCAACAACACTTAAAAATCTTGAGGTTTTTCGTAATGTGTGGGGCAATGAGAGATACACTCTCTATTCATCGCTCAACAAAACCAGCACCCCCATGGGTGCAAGACTGCTCCGAAGGTGGATGGAGAAGCCGCTGATCAATCCCAAGGAAATCAACGAAAGACTGGACGCCGTGGAAGAACTTCTCAGCAAAAGCATGGAAAGGGATGAGGTTAAGGAGAAATTGAGAAACATAAAAGATTTGGAAAGAATCGAAGCACGCATATCCTTAGGCAAAAGGGCGCCACGAGATTTAATAACTCTGAGAGAGAGCTTAAAGGAAGTAATGAAAATAAAAGCTCATTTTGAATCTCCACTCCTGAAAAATGCCACTGCTCTTGAGAATGTATCAAATCTTATAGAACTTCTTGAAAGGGGCATATCAGGAGATTACAGCGTTGGTGAAGGGGTGATAAAAGACGGGTACGATAAGGAACTTGATGAATATAGAATACTTATAAATAACGCAAAAAGACTTATTGCAGAGATGGAACAAAGAGAGAGAAGAAAAACAGGAATTAAAAATTTGAGGATTGGATATAACGATGTTATGGGCTATTATATAGAGGTTGGCAAAACCCATGCAAAGAAAGTTCCATCACATTACAAAAGAAAGCAAACGCTCAAAAATTCTGAAAGATATGTGACAGATGAACTAAAGGATTTAGAATACAAAATACTCTCCGCAAAGGAAAAGATCAAGGAAATTGAGGAAAGGGTATATGGAGAAATTATAGGTGAAGTCCAAAAATACACAGAAAAAATAAAGAAAATAGCAAGAAAAATAGCAATTTTAGATGTTTTAATAAATCTTGCTGAAATTGCGGCAGAAAGAGATTATGTACGTCCCATAGTGGATGAGAGCATGGATATTATTATACGGGATGGCCGTCATCCGGTGGTTGAACTTTATACCGATTTCGTACCAAATGATACGCACATGAGCTCCGAGGAGAGGTTCATAGTTCTCACTGGCCCCAACATGGCTGGAAAAAGCACGTATATGAGGCAAATTGCATTAATCGTCATACTCGCACAGATGGGTTCCTTCATTCCTGCAAGTTATGCAAAGATAGGTGTTGTAGATAGGATTTACACCCGTGTGGGTGCGAGCGACGATATCACACGAGGAAGGTCAACATTTATGGTTGAAATGATTGAAGTTTCAAATATCTTAAACACCGCCACAGAGAGATCACTCATTCTCCTTGATGAGATAGGCAGGGGGACGAGTACATACGATGGGCTTGCAATAGCATGGAGCGTGACCGAGCACATTCACAATGAAATTCGAGCGAGAACAATATTTGCAACACATTATCATCATCTCATAGATCTTGAAAATATTTTAACAAATCTGAGAAACTATCATATAACTGTGAAGGAAACTCCAGATGGTTTGGTTTTTGTGAGAAAGGTTATGCCGGGGGGAATGAGCAAAAGTTATGGAATTGAAGTCGCTCGGCTTGCCGGATTGCCGATCAATGTGGTAAACAGAGCAAAGGAAGTACTGAACCTAATTGAGAAAGAAAACGCCATAGAGGTGAGGAGGAAATCCACCAAGGTTGTTCAGGCGACACTTTTCGGAGGATGCGACTACGATGACATAATTGAAGAGCTCAGGAAAGTGGATATAATGAACATGACCCCCTTAGAAGCTTTAAATAAATTGAACGAGTTAAGAAAGATGATTGATGAGAGATGATATTTTGAGTTATGGATAAATCCATGTACCCGATTTACCATCCATTGCATCCTGAACTTTTTCTGGTGAGGTTATAAGCACTGATTTTCCTCCAGTGCGCAAAAATCTTATAGCCGCTAAAATCTTCGGGTACATACTCCCCTTTTTAAAATGACCTTCTTTCATGTATTTCTCAGCTTCCTTAATGCTCATTTCATCTATTCCCTTCTGCTTTTCCGTGCCGAAATTCAGATACACTCTGTCAACGCTTGTGAGAATGAACATCTTATCCGCTTTAATGTCCTTTCCTAACGTGGCAGATGCTAAATCCTTATCTATCACTCCTTCCACCCCTACCAATTTTCCATCCTTCTTTATTACGGGTATCCCACCGCCACCCACAGCTATGGCCACATAACCGGAATCGATTATTTTTCTTATCACATCCTTCTCCACTATTTCCAACGGGTCTGGGCTGGGAACAACCCTCCTCCATCCCCTACCAGAATCTTCTATAACTGTCCACCCTCGCTCCTTGGCGAGTTTTCTCGCCTCTTCCTTCGTATAGAAAGGCCCTATCGGTTTTGTAGGATTTTTGAATGCAGGATCATTTTCATCTACAATTACACGAGTCAAAACGGTTACAATTTTCTTTATTATCCCTTTCTTCTCAAAAATATTGTGAAAACTCTGCTCTAAAAAATAACCTATTTCACCTTGAGACATAGCTCCGCACACATCTAAGGGCATTGGTGGAACTATTTTCTTTGAATTCTCATTCTGAAGAAGAATTGCTCCAACCTGAGGGCCATTGCCATGAGTTATCACTATCTCATATTTCTCAAAAAGTGGATAAATATTCTCAGCAGTTTCCTTTGCCCTTTTAAACTGATCATCCGCCGTGCCTTTATCTTCAGGTCGAAGCAGAGCATTGCCACCCACGGCAAGTACAATAGTTTCCATAGGCAGGGTATAGTTACGTGTTATATTAACTTGTTTCTCCAGATAGAGGGGTAAAATACTTAAATTTCCAACGCATTACATTCGTATGAAGGAATTCATGCGCTATAAGGATGAACTCGTATCTCTGCGAAGGGATTTTCACATGCATCCCGAATTGGGTTTTCAGGAATACAGAACTTCCAAAATAGTGGAAGAATATCTGAAAGATCTGGGAATAAAAACAAAGAGAGTCGCTGACACTGGAATTATTGGCGAGATAGACAACGGTGGAGATAAGAGGGTGGCGATTCGAGCAGATATGGATGCTCTGCCTATACAGGAAGAGAACAAAGTTCCCTATAAATCGAAGAATAAAGGAGTGATGCATGCCTGTGGTCACGATGCCCATACAGCTATGCTCCTGATAACCGCCAAGATTCTATCGCAAAAGGATTTTGAAGGGAAAGTTAGATTCATCTTTCAGCCTGCGGAAGAGGGATTGAATGGAGCAAGGAGAATGGTGCAGGAAGGAGCGATTGATGGTGTGGATTATGTAATAGGCATGCACGTCTGGTCTTCTTTAGAATCAAAAACCATTGCCATTTCCCCTGGCCCTATTTTAGCTGCTGTGGATAGATTTGAAATTGAAATCCTTGGAAAAGGTGGACATGGCGCAGCACCCCATCTTTCGGTTGATCCTGTTGTTTGCGCTTCTTCGATAATCATGAACCTTCAAACGGTTGTGAGCAGAAATGTAAATCCAATGAAAAGCGCAGTTCTCACCGTAGGCGAGATTCATGGGGGCACGGCTTTCAATATAATTCCAGAAAGAGTCAAGATTTCAGGAACCGCAAGAAGTTATGACGAGGAAGTTCACAGATTACTGGAAGAGAGGTTAAAGGATATTGTCAGAAACACCTCAAAATCCATGGGCTGCAAATCCAGGATAAAATACGAGGTGCTCAACTACGCAACTGTGAACGATGAAGAACTGGCAAAGCTCGGGAGAGAAGTTGCTAAGAAAATTACCAAAGTAGTAGAGCAGGAGAAAAGTATGGGTGGAGAGGATTTCTCTGAGTATGCACGCATCATACCGGGATTATTCGTATTTTTGGGTACAGGAAACGAGAAAAAAGGCACAATGAATCCACATCATAGCCCACACTTTGATATTGACGAGGATGCCTTACCCTACGGTGTGGCCTTTGAGGTCAGGATGGCCCTCGAACTTCTATCACGAAAAGCATCTTCCACAAGAGGATAATAATCATGATCCTTTATTTTCACTCCTTCCTGCAGAGATAGAAAGAGTATGTTAGGCTCCCCACTCAGCACACCCACCCTCTCACCTAAATTCTCAAATAGCGAAATTATTTCTCTGCTCTCCTGCAAATTTTTGAATAAGGCGACGGCTATGCCTTCAAGAGATGTGTAGGCAAGAAACACAAGAGGAGAGAGATCGTATTCCTCCACGTTGGAATCTATTTTTTCTATCGCCTCCATCTCTCCCGGGTTTGATTGCCAGTGAGCAAACACCAAAACCTCGTAATCAAGTAATCTCATATTCGGAATTATTCTCTTTACCAGTATTCCATTCTCAACTAATTCTCTTCTGATTTTAGATGCACGCTGGATCGAGATGCCAAAATTCTTCGCAATTTGCGTGGATGTAGTGTCTGGGTTCTCCAGTATTTTCTTCATAACACTCAAATAAATCCCCTTAACATTCATTCTTTTCACTCTTTCACTTTTCTTTGGAAAATGCACACCAAAATCCCTGCAAAGAATACCTGAATAGTCAAAGAAAATTGGCATTCTTGTGAGGGAGAGTGGAAGAAAAACTATATTAACATTTTCAGATCGCAATAAATCGCGAACCCCTACGTATTTCTCTGCGTAAATTAAACTTCTGGAAAAATCTGTGTAGCTTTTGGCAAGAGCAAAGACAAAACCCTTATAGGATTCAGCGAAAGCATAAAAGATGCTGGAAGAGAAATTCTTTCTTCCTATTTTTCTGAGATTCTCAATTGTGTACATCTTTTTCTTTGTCAGACTCCCGTATCCTGCAACCAAGAGTTCAAAACCAAGTGATGAAAAATTGGGGATGTAGACTTCCCTAAAAAGCCCAATATCCTTCATCTTTTTAATTCCCTTATATATGCTCCACTGAGTCAGTCCAATCTTTTTGCTCAATTCCTTTACATCAAGCTCTGGATATCTTGTTAAGCCGCAGAGGATCTTTGCAGTGGTGTCATTCAATTTCACATTATGATTATTGACTTCTTTTATTTAAAGTTTTTCCAAAATTTTAAAGATTTTTAATGTAAATCTAAAATATGTTTGTAAAGTTCTAACTTCTCTTCCAAAAAGTTAAATAAAGGTTCTTCATACCCAATGATGGTGATAGCATGAACATGCGTTCGCTTGGGAATATTGTCAGTAAAAGGCCGGTGATGACTCTCATAGTCATATTAATTGTGACAGCTATATTTGGCTTGTATGCGTCGCAGATACAGATGAACGCAGATCTGAAAACTTTCCTGCCCAACGACGATATGGTAAAGGCGGAGGAGAAGGTCAGCGATGAATTTGGGGATACTGATTATGTGGAGGTTGTTTTTAAATCAAATAATGCCCTGAATAAATCAACCCTTTTAGATATGCTAAACGTTGAAAGCGCATTGGAGAATAATTCTTTAGTAAAGAAGAACCTCAAAACACCTGATAATCCATCGCAGAGTTTTATGTCTCCTGCCGATGTAATCGTTATGGGAAATATGACCCTCTCTTTTGAGAAAGAACTGATTACAGTCCTCAAAAACGTGTCTGCAATTGCAAAAAATATGAATTTCACCCTTATTTTGATGCCCGTAAAAACGATGAATCAAATAATGGCCAATTATGAGGATATTTACAGCAATGCATCTGATATAAGAAAAGATGCAGAAAATCTCACTTTAATGCTCTTCATCAAGCCCAACGGGAACAATTTGCAGGAGGAGAAAGTCGCCATGGGGATAATGCAAAATGTATCTTATGTTTTAACCATATCCAATGATTTCGGAATCAAGTCAAAGGTGCTCACGATTCTCACACCTCCCCTATCGCAGAATGCATCCTACGGAAACCAAACGGGGAATCCCCTTATGAATTATTTCTTAGAGGATATGAATTCAACGATGCCCCTTTACAATAAGAGCATTTCCGCCCACTATTTCCGGGAGATGAACAACTACTCATACTATTCTCTTAACTACACCAACTCATCCCTGACAGGGGGGATTGAAGAAACAAAAAATTTAATGGACTCTCTGAATGCCACAAAGGCAAGCATTTTGGCGGGGGATAACAAAACAGCGTTAAATATTCTGAATCAAACAATTTACGGCGTTTCGCAGAAGATAAATTACATGGAGTCTTTGCTTCCTTATTACACGAGCTACAACGCTTCCCTCTCAAAATTCCTCTACGATTTTACCAATCATAGCGTGAGTTATGAGGATATAAAAAGCGTTGAGGAGAACACAAGTCAGATGATAAAAATAACAAGTGGAGATTTCCAGAAAAGCCTGATGATTTTCAATGAAACTTTCATA
>WALH01000064.1 GCA_015522935.1 DHVE2 group archaeon
ACTTCATGCCTTATTGTAACAGTCATCTCAACCTCATCATTGTTACCTGAGGAATCCACGATTACTGCCTTTATTCTGTGTTTTCCATCATTGAGATTAAGGGTTATCTTCATATTTTTTCCCTCATACCTGAGCTTGCCATCCACATACACTCTATACTCTTTTATGTCTCCTGTGCTATGAGATAAATCTACAGTCACGCTATTTCCAATCTTTTTTATGCTCATTAATGCCACCAGATTTTCGTGTTTGCTCCAGTCGTAGTTGAATACATTTTCAAAATAATTCACTGCGGTAACGTTTTTTATTATTATTGAAACTTCCCTGTTTCTCGTCATTGATGAATATCCAAAGTTCATACTTCCCACAAGCACCGAGTTATCCCCTATGAGCAGTTTTGCATGAAGCATCCTCAGAAGTTTATTCTCACCATTGAATTCCCTCATATCGTATCCCTGTGTTGGATAATTCACAAGTATTCTGCGAGATTTATCGTAGATTTCCGAGAGGGCATAGTCTTTCACGTAAAGGGCTTCAACGTCCACCCATCTTTGTGAGTTTATAAATTGATCAAATTTATCAAGAGAATAATCAGGTGCAATTGCTAGAGATATGCTAGCGGTGATATTCATTGGGTTGAACCTTCTGCTCCTCATCTGCACATCGTTTCCCTCCTCTAAATTAATCCCTTTAAACTCCCCAGAGTATATCTTGATATCCTCCACGGATTTGGTATCATCTCGGAAAATTGCGGTCAGATATTTTGCGACACTTTCGTTCCATACAATCACCCCATAGCCACGGTTTCCACATGGCGCAATGGATTTCTCGTCGAAATTCTCCGTTGAGATAAGAGCGTATTTTTCATCCACTATAATGAACTTGCTATGCACATATGTATAGCGGTTATGAACCTTTCCTCCACTGATCATAAAATATACCTTCCCACCTGCACTGTAAATCCCCTGTACCACAGATTTTTCTTCTTTGCTTATTCCCCCAACAGGGCTCCCTTCCAAGAGTATCTTTACCTTTACTCCATCCCTTATCTCCTCCTCCAAAATTTTTTCCAGATGAGGGTTGCTCAGTGTGTAGCTCTCTATAAGTATTTCTTTCTTTGCCTGATTGACAAATTGGAAAAGCTCGTTTCGGTTATCGGGATAGGTGAAAATCTCAACCTTTGTGTAGTCATTTATTGGGGCAAAATCGCTTTGTCCTATAAGGTGATAGTTTGTCCAGTCCTCTTTGCTGTTGGTATCCTGTAAACTTCTTCTCCTTAGGACATGGCCCTGTGAAATATTTATTGGCTCACCGTTCCACCCATTCCCACGATAATTACTCTGTCCATAGACAAGCATGTCATCAATTTTTCCATCTTTCATCAATGCAACCTCATCACCCTTGTTGCTCAGCGAAAATGTTCCATTGTATTTCAAATCCTCGTAGGTGTAATCGGGATATGACCCGAATACTCTTATAAACGATGTCCTGTTTTGCACAATGTAAATTCTTTGCATAGGCTTTAACACACCATGTAGATGGAGGTATCCTTCAAAGTCTGTGAGATAATAATTACCGATATCTATTTCACTTTCTCCAGAATTTATTATACATACATAATCCAGATTTTTACCGGAATATGAGTAGGGAGAGACTTCATAAATCAGAAGATGGCTCTCACTATTTGCATTTTCATAGCTGAAGCCTGTGGATAAAAGAAGAAGCGCAAGTGCCCCTATAAGAATTACTTTATTCGCCATTCTCTCTTCTTAGTTTCAAATCTCTCTACATACCTATCGCCGAGTTTATATGCTATTTCTTCGATATCTCTCAAATTCTCCTTGAACTTCTTCTTGCTCTCCGTTTCCATGTACTCTTCGAATTTTCTCCTTTTTCTGATGATATCATAAAGATACCAGCCCCCTGCAAAGATGAGAATAACTCCAATACCTAAAATCCAGTAGTTCCAGTTGCCTGCCCACGCTGTGAGGTACTCCATTCGGTAATCCTTTCCTATCATTTCAGCACGCTGTATAACCCAGTAGCCGGATGTTATACTCATGTACCATCCCACGACAAATAGTATAAAGGCAATCATAAGCTTGTGGTTTCTAAGCCATCTTCGTGCCATAGGTGGAGTATGGGCTGTAATGATAAATTATTTTCGTCTCATTTCTGTTATGTATTTTATTAAAAATACCTTTCAAATGTGATTTGGGCATTTCATTCAACGGCTGGTGGGTATCTGAAGTTTGCGGAGCGTAGCGGAGCAAATTTGGGCGAAGCGTAGCGGAGCCAGATACCCGCTTGTTGTCCGAGTGCGTAAGCACCGAAGCGGAGCGGAGAGTGGCGGGCGACAGAGACTTTACTTTCTGATAATAGATGCTTTCACTCATTTAAGTACCTCCATAAATCCATGGATGTTCTTCTCAAGCATCACTTTTAACTCTTTGTGTGCTTTTTCATCAATCATTGCCCTATCAATC
>WALH01000065.1 GCA_015522935.1 DHVE2 group archaeon
ATACTATATTGTAAGTGGTGATTAGATGAAATACCATCGCTTAAAATGCCTGAAAATACGAGATATGTTGAGAAAAAAGGTGAATTTGAATAACAATTACTTCTGGTCAGAGTTTAATTTCTGGAGGTGGAATAGATGAGAGAAAAGGAGTTTAAAGTATGGATGAGGAGGCAGAGAGATACATATTCTCCAACCACTATAAGTAAAACCGTAGGTTATGTAAGGTATATTGAGCAAAAATTAGGGATGGATCTGGATTCTGTAAGTATTGAAGAAATATCAGATAGGCTTTATAATCTCAGGGAGGAAGGAATGACTGTAGAGACACTTAATAACTGGATTAAATACTTAAACAGGTATGTGGTGTTTCTGGGACGTAATGTCAAACTCAAGTATTTTAAATGGACCGAGAATGAAGATACTTATTTCTATGTCCCGAGTGATGAGGAGAAAGATGCTATACTTGCTGTAAGGTGGACATACTTGGAGACAAATGCCAGAAATAGGTCGCTTATCCATCTTCTATTTGCTACAGGGTTGAGAGTGGGTGAAGCAATAGCATTGAACTGGAATGATATTGATATCTCTGATCCTGCCATGCCACTTCTTTTTGTACGCCATGGCAAAGGAGAGAAGAAAAGGCATGTGCCCCTTCCTCCAGAGGTTCTCAAAGAACTTATCAATTACAAAGAATCTTATCGTTTGAAGACTGATGTAAACGCCGTATTCACAACGCCAAGTGGGAGAATATCGCATGCTTTCGCGAGAAAGATTTGCAAGGAGGCTGGAGTGCGTGCTGGTGTGCCACAGTTTCACTGTCATGCAGCGAGGCACTGGAGAGCAATAGCATGGCTTAAGGAGGATGTAAATTTAGAAACTATCCGCAGGCTCCTTGGTCACAAACACCTGAAAACCACGCAGAGATACTTGAGAAGATTGCAGATGGAATGGAGTTTAGATGAGATAAAGAAAAAAGATCAACGGTTCGGATCCTGGAAGCCTTTGGGTCCGGAGTATTTAAAGAAGTTAAGAGGTGAGGTATAAATGGAGGCTGTAAAAAACAGGAAATTGGAGAACGGCGAGGTAGCGAATCAAGTTGCACCCTGCTACAGAACTAACGGGCCAGGAGGGATTCGAACCCCCGACCACGGGATTAAGAGTCCCGCGCTCTACCTACCTAAGCTACTGGCCCACAAATGGCGAATATTCACCCCTCATATAAATCTTTTCACCTTTAAAGCATTTCGCTTTTCGTCATGATTTGTGCAACGGTTAACGAATAAATTTAAAAATGTTATGTTGCTCACGAAAAACAGAAAAATAATTTATATACCTGCGTGATTCCCCCAACTATGCAGGAATCTAAAGGCGGAAAAGATTCGTTCGCCTTCGTAAGTATAATCACATTTGTAACATGGATCGCTTTGACCCTTTCTCCTGGCATGTCATTGATAGACTTTTATCAGGAAGTTTTCGTAGGAATAATTGTAGCTATCACAGTAGCAGCTTTGACTTACAAACACCTTCCCAACGCATCTGTCAGATACTTTCATCCGAGGCGTTTTGGGTACCTGTTCGTTTACGTATTTGTATTCCTCTGGGCAATGATTAAGGCAAATTTCAACATGGCACGCATTGTTCTCTCACCCAAATTGCCCATAAGGCCCGGAATAGTCAGAATAACAACAAATTTAAAGCCCAACGTTGCGAAGCTCATGTTGGGAAACTCTATAACTCTCACTCCCGGGACAATGACGATGGAAGTGGATGGAAACAGTCTTTACATTCACTGGGTTCAAGTTTGTGAGGATTTATCTCAGGCAGGAAATATTATAAAAGGTTCATTTGAAAAATGGTTAGGAGGTGTATTCTCTTGAATTTCTACATATTTGTCTCCCTCATAACCATGCTCGCCATAGCCACATTCTTAGCCTTATATCGTCTTCTAAAAGGGCCAACTGCAGCTGACAGAATGGTTGCTTTAGATGCCATAACCAACACCACTGCTGGAGTTCTTCTTATAATAGCTCTTGTGTCCCAGAGATTCATATATATGGACGTTACACTCGTGTACGCTATACTTTCTTTTGTGGGAGTGATTGTCGTTGCCAGATATCTGGAGGGAGGCCTATGATTGAACTGATTCTTTACTATATTGGTCTCGGATTTTGTTATTTAGGCTCACTGTTCCTCATATTTGGAGGTATTGGGCTGGTGAGAATGCCCGATGTTTACAACAGAATGCAGGCTTCGACAAAAACCACAACGCTTGGTTTGATGTCCATAGTTTTAGGTGTGGGATTGATGCAGCCTCTCTGGATCATAAAGGCTATAGTGATCATAATTTTCATTGCTATGACTGCACCTGTAGGTGCAAGTGCCATGGCACGAGCGTCCTACAAATCTGGGATACCCCTTTACAAAGGCTCCGTGATCGATCAATGTGATGCACCCAGCTGCAAGAAGGAGGTGAAAGAATGATACCTCTCACCGTCATAGCATGGTTTTTAACATTTTTGGCAATCCCTCCAGCGATATATGCAGTTGAATCAAAAGATTTACTTTCTGCCGGAATCGCTGCGGGCTTTGCGGATCTAACTGCAGCCATAATATTCTTAGTTCTCCAAGCACCTGACGTGGCCATAACTCAGGCTGCAATAGGCGCTGGAATTACGCTTGCAGTATTTGTTTATGCTGTTAGAAGGACGGAGAGGTGGGAAAAATGAGAAAAATCATAGCGGCATCAATTGCCATATTAGTTTTCGTTGTACTGGCCTATTTCTTCATTACATCTTCCGCGCCCATTGATTACAGACATGGCGGATATTATGAGAATCCAATAAATCATGAGCAGTACAATCAATCTGTGCCACAGAAATACCTGAATGGGACGAGGCAGGATACGGGAGCATCCAACGCCGTAACTGCTATAGTGGTGGAATACAGAGGTTTTGATACATTTGGAGAGGTAACTGTTCTTTTCACTGCTGCAACAGGAATCGCTCTTCTTTTGGAGGCTTACAGGAGGAAAATGGAAAGAGTGGTGGAGAGTAACTTTATTGTGAGAATCGCCAGTATAGTTATTCTCCCGTTCATCGTCGTTGTTGGCACTTATATATTTATTCACGGACATTTAACCCCTGGCGGAGGCTTTCCAGGTGGCGCTGTGATAGCATCTGGCTTTCTCTTAATGCTTCTTGTAAAGACACGCAAGGGACTAAATGAGAAGAATCTTACCATTACAGAAAGTTTCGCTGGTATGACATATGCTCTTATAGGTCTCCTTGGCTTAGTTCTAGCACAGGAGTTTCTGCAGAACTATTTACCTCTAGGAATATTTGGCACTGTTTTCAGTGCGGGAATTATACCTCTTATTTACATAGCCATAGGATTTAAGGTAGGCTCTGAACTTTCTGGGATCCTTGATCATCTCAAGGGGGTGCATTCAGAATGACCTACGAGCTCTTAGTTCCAATCTTCATCGTTTCTACGGCTCTCATCTCCATAGGGTTATACGGTGTAATGAGCAAGAAGAATATACTGAAAATCATTCTTTCTCTTGATCTTATGGATACAGGTGTAAATATTCTAATAGTTGCCATGGGCTATCTCCCCGGGGGTACGGCGCCAATAGAAAATGGAAATTATAAAGTGTACGTTGACCCTGTGCCTCAAGCACTTGTTCTAACAGCAATAGTTATAGGAGTATCGGTCACAGCTCTTGCTCTTGCGATAGCCATAAACTACTACAGAAAAACTGGTACTATCGAGCTTGAAAAAGAGGGGGTGATGAAATGGTGATGTTCGATGTACCTCCTGTATTACTAATTGCATTTCCTCTCTTCTTCGCTTTTCTCGCCCCCTTGATTTATTACCTTTCTAAAAAATCCATAAAGTTTTACACGCTTGGAGTTCTCATCCTCAACGCTATCCTATCCTACTTTCTGTTTTTCCGTGTCATGGATGAGGGAGTAGTTTACGAGCAACTTTCTGGATTTTATCCACCAGTTGGAATTCTTCTTGCTGTGGGTTATCTTGGTTCTATTCTGGCCATGCTCATAAATACACTTGCCACAATTAACTACGTATCCTTCTTTGATGAAAAATCCCATTCTTTAAGATTTTCCATGCTTTACATGCTCGTAACCGCATCATCCACAGGAATAGTTGTAACCGGAGACCTCTTCAATATGTTCGTGTTTTTTGAAATAACTGCAGTAGGTTCATATGGCCTGCTTGCATCAAAGGGTACCAAGAGGTCTTATGAAGGTGCAATAAAATACATCGTCCTCGGGTCCATAGGTTCATCTTTTATTCTTTTAGGCATAGCAACTATATATGGATATCTGAAAACCCTAAACTTCTACGATATTGCAGCCAGAATATCAACAATGCCTATTGAGGCAAAGTTGATGGCTTTTACATTTCTCGTTATAGGAATAGGTGTGGAAGCAGAGATCTTCCCACTCAATGGGTGGGTCCCCGACGCATATCAGGGTGCAAGTAGCAGGGTTGCATCCTTTATGGTTCTTGGCCCATCTAAGGCGGGTATATATGCCATAGCAAGGCTCATATTCACTCTCATACCCTTTTCGGATGGTTACGAACTTGCTCTCATATTAGGTGCCCTCACACTCCTTATTGGAGAATTAGCAGCTCTGAACCAGAAAGATGTGAAAAGAATGCTTGCCTACTCATCCATTGGGCAGATGGGTTTGATTCTCATAGCCCTTTCCCTTCATAGTCAGATAGCCCTCATAGCAGCAGTATTTCTTATTGTCAATCATGCCCTCGCCAAGAGCCTTCTGTTTTTAGGTTCAAGAAACTATGCATCTGGCATTCTAAAAAATCCTGTCATAGGGGCGTCCATATTTATCGGTGCACTATCCATAATCGGTATGCCTCCATTTCCGGGGTTCTGGGGAAAATGGTATCTTATAGTAGATATGGCTCATAACGGTCTGTGGTTTATGATCTCGGTGATTCTCTTTGCGGCTATAGTCGAAGCTGTATACTATGCCCGTTTTCTGTTTAGGGGTACTGGAAATGAGAAGGTTACTCTTCTTCCCGGAGAGAAAATTGCCATTATATCCCTTGCCGTTCTCTTAGTAATAATCGCACTATTTCCATTCCTGCTATACAACCCAGCATCTAACGCCGCAACATCCTTCTTGGGAGGTGGTCCATAATGCTTGTTGAGATATTTATCACAATGCTTATTCTTGCTTTAGTGGCAGCAGCTCTGAATAAATATCCGAAAATATCTGGTATCGTAACTTTCTTTGCATCACTCATACCATTTTTAGTGGTTATTTCATGGAGCCAAGACATAGGATTAAGCTTCCCTCAGTTTCTGAAATTCTTCACACTTGAAAAGAGTTTGAATTACAACATTGGAATTGCAACATTCATGCTAAAAATCACGCCACTTGGATGGTTCTTCCTTCTTTTACTTGCCTCTGCATTCCCCATGGCCATCCTATTCTCCATAACATTCATAAAGAAAAACGCCGGTGGATTCTACGCTGCAATGATTACAAGTATGATCGGCTCCATGGGGATACTCCTTGCTCAGGATATTCTTTCTTTTTACATGTTCTGGGAAATAATGTCATGGAGCATCCTTGCTTTGGTTATGCGATCTCATGACAAAAAAGCCATAATGAGCTATCTTTCCTTTGGAGTGCTTTCCGCAATGTTAATTCTCTTGGGTATAATGCTACTTTACAGTGAGACTGGCACCTTCGTTTTCAGTGAAATGGGATTTATGGCAAACAATACCACACTTATAGCCCTCTCCCTTCTTGTATCCGGCTTTGCAGTTAAAGGGGTGTTAGTTCCAATGCATGTATGGGCGCCATACGTGTATTCTCGCTCTGAGGAACCTTTTGTCGCCTTCCTTTCAGGAGGTTTAAGCAAACTGGGATACTTCGCCATGATTCTCTTTATGTACAGTGTCGTGGGGATATCAGTTCTCAATTCTTGGGGAACATTCAGGGATGTATCTATATTCGGTTACACTCTTGCTTTCATAGGTGCATTGACCGCGTTTATTGGAACCGTTTTGGCTATTATGCAGGACGACCTGAGAAAATTACTGGCATATTCATCCATAGGGCAATTGGGCTACATAGCAATAGGAATAGGTATAGGCACACCATTGGCGATGACCGGAGCACTCTTTCAGGCTTTAAATCATACATTCTTCAAATCCGCTCTTTTCCTAGCTGCGGGCGCTGTATATTACCGTACAGGTAAGTGGAAGATAAGTGAATTAGGAGGATTAGGGTACAAAATGCCTTTTACATTCCTAGCAGTGTTATTTGCCATCTTTGCATTAGCCGGGATACCAATAACATCAGGTTTCGCAGCCAAATGGCTTCTTTATGAAGCGGCTATTCAGAAGAAGTTCCTCTTTATCACGCCCATAATGCTCATAGCCGGGGTAGGTGCGTTTCTCTATTCTTACAAGATCCTCTACGGTGTTTTCCTTGGCGAACCAAGGCACAATGTGAAAGAAGCACCATTATCACAGCTCGCCGCAATGTGGCTCTTAGTTCTTCCTCTGATAATATTCCTCATATTCCCTGGATGGTTTGTTGATTTAACCTCTCCAATCCTGAAATGGTACGGATTGATGCCTATATCTCACACACCCTATACAATAACCACTTCTTTAGCAGCTTATAATACCCTCGCAGTGATACTGGCTCTTATAGGTGGCCTTATTCTGGCTTTCGCATTGTACTTCTCAAAACCACAGAAGGTTGTACCCCATACAGATAATTATTTAGCTGGAGAACCGCCGGAGCTTTATGAGCATATATCTATGCATGCCGCAAGCAAATACTACGAGCCATTCGACGAGGTCTTTTACCCATTCTTCAAAAGAGGAGCAGAGATGTGCTGGATGGCCATACTAAAATTTGTTAAGATTTTAGGTGAGGGTGCTCGGGCTATATACACGGGCATCGTGAACGATTATTCGATATACATTCTGATTTTCTTCCTGCTGTTAGTAGGATGGTGGTTGATATGGTAATGAATATTATAACTAGCATACTCGTAATGAGCGGCATGGTTGCGCTTGGATTTGCCATAGGTATGCTATTCAATGGAATTGCGAGAAAAGTTGTGGCTAGGATTCATAATAGAGTTGGGCCGCCGGTTTATCAGGGATATATTGATGTTTTCAAACTCTTCTCAAAGAAGACAAATATATCCCATGGATGGATATTTGACCTTGCCGCTCTTTTCTCAGTGGGAGGAATAGCATTGACTTTTCTCTTTTTACCTGTTGCAGGCGTATCCATGCTCAGTGGTGAGGGAGATCTTTTCCTTATTCTCTACCTCATTGCGATTCCTGCGCTAGGATTTGCTTTAGGTGCTGGAGCAAGCGGAAATCCAAATGCGGCTGTTGGAATGATGAGAGCCCTGATGATGATGCTCGCCTACGAGTTACCAATAGCCATGGTAATTGTTGCCATGATGGTCTATTACAATACTACATCCCTTGCCGGTATAGTGGCTATGCAATCCAACCTTAAATGGGCAATTGGAATACCGCCATTTCTTATAGGTGCGTTAGTGGCGGATATGGCTCTGCAAGGTATGCTGATGGAAAAACCATTTGATATACCACTCGCACCTCATGAAATTGCTACAGGCCCCCTTGTTGAATTTGGAGGTAAACATTTGGGCTCTATAATCCTTTACAAAATGATGGGGACTGTGGTTGAAACCACACTCTTCGTGGATTTATTCCTTGGAGGAGGAGTCGTGTTAAACGTGAATCAATTTGGATGGTTCGCTTATTTGGTTAATTTCATAGTATGGTTCGTCCTGATTTTAGTTGTTTTTCTTATTGCAGTTATAATCAATGCGGTATTTCCGAGATTCAGAATTGAGCAGGCCCTTAAGTTCTACTGGAAGTATGATGCTCTCGTTGCATTATTCATTCTCTTCTGGATATTCTCGGGGGTGATGGTATGAGACAGGAAGACTGGAGTAAATTGGCAAGGATAATGAGTAAAAGATCCCTCTGGATGGTTCACTTCTGCACAGGGTGCGGTGCGATGGAAATGCCCCCTGTTTTAACCTCGAGATATGACATGGAAAGATTTGGAATGATTTCCATGGCCACCCCACGTCAAGCGGATGTTCTTCTTGTCACTGGATATTTAGCGGTAAAAACTCTCAAACGCTTGGTGCAGGTATATGAGCAGATGCGAGATCCCAAATATGTGGTTGGCTTTGGCTCATGCACAATAAATGGTGGAATGTACTGGGATTCTTATAACACAATCAAGGATTTGAGTAAGTACATGCCCGTGGATATTTACATTGCTGGTTGCATGCCAAGGCCTGAGGCAATTATAGATGCTTTTCTCAAGTTGATGGATATGATTGATAAGGGTGAAGCAACAGGATGGAAAAAGTACCACAAATACTACAAGCAATATAAGAGAAACCAGAAAATGGCCTTCTCATATCGCTTGGATGAAGTCAAAGATATTGAGGAAGGTGATGGAAAATGAAGGCCATGGAATTATTTTCCGAAGCAAAGGAGATAAAGAAAGGGAGAATAAGAATTGAGACCACTAAGGATAAAGTTGAGGAAATGATTAAAAAATTGAAAAATAATGGCTATGAACATTTCGTTATGCTTTCCTGCATAGACTGGATAAAAGATGGAAAATTTGAGCTTGTGTATCACATGTGGTCTTACAAGTACAAGGAGCACGTGATGATTTCTATAAAGATAAATCGTGATGGAGAAACTGTACCTACGATGTCCCATTTATTCCCGCAAATAGAGACGTATGAAAGAGAGATTCATGAGATGTTCGGTGTAGAGTTTGAAGGGAATAAAAGGTTAGTGTCATTCGTTTTAGAAGGATGGCCACATATGCCCCCAATGCGCAAGGATTTTGATACGGAGAAATTCGTGAAAGAGCATTACTACAAGATTCCAGAGGTGAAGGAAGAATGATGAAAGAATACGAGTTATTCATCGGTCCAAATCACCCTGGTGCGACTGGAAACATGAGTTATCGTCTATGGGCTGAGGGGGATAAGGTTAAAAGAGCGGAAACAAGAGTGGGATACCTTCATCGCGGCTTTGAGAAACTCATGGAAAAAAGATTATGGATGCAGAATGTCCCGCTTGTATGCCGTATATGTGTCCCAGAGCCCGATATTAATGAAGCCGCTTATTCTATGGCAGTCGAGGATCTAATGGGCTGGGAAATACCAGAAAGAGCAAAATATATAAGAACGATAATTTTGGAACTTGCGAGAATTTCCTCACATTTAATGACTGTTGGAAGCATAGCCGCCTCACTTGGTATTTACACAGCGGCTCAGTGGGGAATTGGAGATAGAGATTACATTTTGGATATATTTGAAGAGATAACTGGGGGGAGAGTTTATCACATTTATATCTGGCCAGGCGGTGTGAGATGGGATCTCCCCAAAAATGCGAGGGAACTCATAACGAAAGTTTTAGATTATCTTGAAAAGAGAAAGCCAATGTACGACGATTTAATTCTCAACAACAAAGTGTTTATAAGGAGAGCTGCAGGGGTTGGCGTTGTGCCTAAAGATAAAGCGATAGAGTGGGGAGTAACCGGCCCAAATTTAAGAGCAGCGGGATATAAATTAGATTTCAGAAAGTTGGAACCTTACGCAGCATACGATAAGATTGATTTTGAAATCCCTCACTATCCGAAGTTGGGTGAATATGAAGTTGTTTCAGATGGCAGTGATATATACACTCGCACGGCAATAAGAATGCTTGAAATAGTGCAGAGTATAAGAATTATAAGACAAGCTCTTAAGGACATGCCGGAAGGGGATGTTCTTCTCAAACAGCCCCAATGGTTCGCATGGAAAGTCCCAGCTGGATATTCCTATGTACGTGTGGAGAGTTCAAAGGGTGAGTTTGGATACTTTGTGGTGAGCGATGGAGGAAAAAAGCCTGTTCGTGTACATGTTCGTGGTGCTTCATATACTCATGGAATTAATGTAATGGAAACGATAGCCCCCGGGCTGAATATAGCTGATTTCGCTCCGACTGCATTCAGTCTGGATGTATGTCCACCGGAGATTGAGAGGTGATAAGGATGAAGGGTAGCATCTTTAAACCATTTCACGCTTTAAAGCATCTTGCAAAAAGGCCTCATACAATACGATATCCATATCAGAAGCATAGCGATATGCTCGGAAATGATCTTCCTACTGAAAGGTATCGTGGATTTCACGTGAATAATATAGAAACGTGCATAGGATGTGGTTTATGTGGAAGAATATGTATGAACCAGGCTATAACTTATGTAGAGATTCCAGAACTGAAAGGCGTGACTAAGGGCTTACCCAAAAGACCCATAGTGGATTATGGACGGTGTTGTTTTTGTGGTCTCTGCACAGACGTGTGCCCAACTAAATCCCTAAAATTAGTGCCCAAGTACAATTATTCTGAAAAGGATAAAGATAAATTCAAAGTCCTTGCCAGTCCACTCCTTAACCAGAATGATGGAGTGAAAATAAGTAAGGATTATCTTGTGTTCGACGTTGATGATCTCCGCAAAAAATTGGGAAACTACCTGAACGAAATAATTGAGAAAAAGAAAGCTGAGAAGGAAAAGAAGAAAAAGCCCTGATAATCAATCTTTTCTCACTTTCACAATGAATTCTTCCAAATCTCTTGGAACTTTCGAATTTGGGAATATTTTTTGTGCCTCCTTCTCTATAGGCTGGGGATTCTTATACCTTGAACTTATATGAACTAGGAAAAGAGATCTAGCGTTTGCTTTTTTTGCTATTTCTGCTGCCTGTCTTGCACTCGAATGGCCGTATTTATTTGCTCTATCCTCCAATGAGGAATCCACAGTCGCTTCGTGAATCAATACATCAGCATCCTTGGCAAATTCCACCATTTTTTCGTATGGAACTGTGTCTCCTGAATAAACTATCTTTCTTCCTCTTCTAATACCACCCATAACGTCCTCTATTTTTATTTTCTTTCCATTGTAATTTACCTCACCCCTTTTTCTTATAACCTCAATTATCTCACTTTTAAGCCCCAATGAATTCACCTTTTTCTTGTCTATTCGAGGGATGTCCTTTTCCTTAAAACAGTATGATAGAGAAGGTACAGGATGATTTGCATGAATTGCGCATATTTCGTAATCACCGAAATCCTTTCTCCATGGTGGCTCAATTTCATAAAGTTTGATGGGGAAACTCAGAGAGTAATAGCCCAAAGAAAGAAATTTAGTTATTATGTCAATTGTGCTGACTGGACCATAAATTTCAAGCTCATCCTTTCTGTTATTGAGAACCATTGTTTGGACAAGTCCCGCAAGCCCCAAAAAATGATCTCCGTGATAATGAGTGATAAATATTTTTTTTACCTTCATAAAACTCATATTTGTTTTCATCATCTGTCTTTGGGTACCTTCTCCACAATCGAAGAGAAGGATATCACTATCTACCTGAACTCCAATAGACATAACATTCCTTTCAGGAGAAGGCCAAGAGCCTCCCGTTCCAAAGAAGACTATTCTAATCGTGGATGCCATAAACGGTTATAGTCTTCCGATTATTAAATCTTCCATAGATTAAAAGTGGGGCCGACCGGATTTGAACCGGCGACCTCCCGGTTTCTGCGAGCCCCATTCTTTGGGATCAAACACCTTTTCTAAAGGGGGTTAAGGGGCTTTTATCAGCCGGGTGCTCCAACCATGCTAAGCTACGGCCCCCTTTTGTGAGTAAATGGATTTCAATATTTAAAACTTTCAATCACAGCCCTATAAATCATACATTTGTTTCAGAGAACATATATGGTTTTAAGGCTTGGATCTCTTGCGCTTATATGACCTCCCATCTTCTTAACTCTGAGCAAATAATTCACGTTGTTTTTAGTTATTCTGAATCCTTCCAGTATGACAGGAATTCCGGGAGGATAGACTTCCACATGCTCGGCTGCAATTTTACCCACTGACTCTTCTAAAGAAACAATTCTTCCTATGGTTTGCGCAACTCTCCTTGCCGTATGAGGCTCTATTACAGGCTTTATCTCCAAATGTTTGAATGGATTTGGTATGAGTTCTTTCTTATCTGTCTTATGAAGCGATTTGGATATGTTCACAAGTGCACGAATTGTTCGTTCTATATCGCTGTATGTGAGCCTGTATGTGGTGAGAAAAAGGAGTGTGTTTAGACTGCTTTTTTCCACAATTATCTTATGCTCTCTGGCAAGCGAGGAACCCATCTGAAAACCGGTTTCTTTGTATTTTGTAAGTGCGATATTCGTCTTTGTTCTATCATATCCCGATATGTAATCTTTCACTAAATCGAATTCAAGTGAATCATCCATTATTTTAAGAGGAGGTATCAATTTCTTTCCAAGCAAATCTTTAAAGTAATCCGCTTTTCTAATCAATTCTTCCACAACTTCTTTTCCTCTTTTTTCCATATATGCCCTGACAGCATCTAAAGATGCGAGGAGATGATATGATGGACTTGTTGTAACATATTCTCGAAAAGCCTCGTACATTAATTCACTATTAACATATTTTTCTTTCCAGTGAATCATTCCACTCTGCTGCAAAGAGCCACCCTGCTTATGGGTACTTTGCACCGATATATCTGCACCTGCCTGCATCGCACTTGGCGGTAATTCCTGTGTGAAATGAAAGTGAGAACCCCATGCTTCATCTACTATAACTTTTATATTTTTATCAAAATTCTTCACCACCTTCACTATATCTCCAACCCTTGCAGCCAATCCAGAATAGGTTGGTGAAGAGAGAAGAACTGCATCGGTCTCTGGATAATTGTTTAGAGCATCTAAAACATCCTCCGGTTTGGGAGGAATCAAGCTTTCAAATTGAGGATCGTAGAAGGATTTTATGAATCGGAATTTCACACCAAGCCATTCCGCTGCATGCAGTACAGAGTGGTGTATATTCCTTGTTACCAATATCTGTGGATTATCATGCTCTAAAGTGAGCATTCTCATGACAATAAAGTTACTTCCAGTCGTGCCATTTACGCTGAATAATGTTTTATCCGCTCCGTAAACCTTCGCAGCCCTTTTATGCGCTTCTCCAAACATACCTGTGTTATCAACATAACTTCCAAGAAAATGAGCGGATACAGATATATCTGTCTTGTATATATTTCCAATCTTTTCCTGCTCTGGTAAAATTGAAGGTGTGCACCATTTTATGTATACCCCTACATTTCTCATAGCCTCAACTATTGGCGCATTGAAATCATCCATACTCCGATTATCACCACATTCATATTAAGATTTTCTACAGCGATATCAAAAAGCAATCCAATGTGAAAAATATTTAATATGACTCTATTATCCCTACCTTCAATGGATGATGAAACAAAAGACAGTATAAACGCTACGTTGAAAGATCTTTTCATATCTGTAATTATCGTTGCAATAATTTTCGGTGCGCTGTTCGCATACACACAGGTCTGGCCACCGATTGTCGTTGTTGAATCCGGGAGCATGATGCACGGTGATGATTCTCACATAGGAACCATAGATACAGGCGATATTGTGTTGGTAAAGAGAATTTATTCTCCCGACGACGTGATAACTTATGTGGAGGGAAGAATGAGAGGTTACCAAACATATGGTGATTATGGAGATGTCATTGTTTACAACTGCAACGGTGAATCGATAATCCATCGCGCCATACTCTATCTTAAATGGAGCGGTAATCACTGGGAGATAAGGGGCTTTGAAAATGGAAATTATCCTTCTTGGCTCTATGTCACCCAAGATCAGATAACAATATACAATATGGGATATGCACACAAAACATTTATTTTAATGCTCTCCACACTCAACCACAATGTTGTTGGAGATGAGGGTTTCATAACGATGGGTGATCATAATCTTGTCACTGGAGGTACAGGTGGATATGATCAGAATCCTGTTTTGCCTATCTGCCGCCATCTTGTGACCTACGATATGATTGAAGGTGTTGCTCAGGGAGAATTACCATGGTTTGGAGCAATCAAATTGTATCTAACAGGAACAAATATAAATGAAATCCCGCCCAGCACAAACCTGTGGCTGGGAATATCGATAGTCGGTATGATTGCCGGTTCATTTCTGATAGATTATACCATAGATCACCGTGGGGAAATATGGAAAAAACTCAGAACTCTATTCAATAGACAAAGAGAAGAAGAATGATTCAGAAAAATAGTTTTTTCTGATTTGCAACCCTTGCATTTTTGAGATCTGCGAGAAACTCATCCTCTAAAATGATCTTCTTTCCCTCGTAGGCAGGAATAGCAGGTTCTATAACCTTTGTCCTCCCATATCTACCGAATGAGCGAACTCGAGCATTTATCAATCCCAAGGAATCCATATCTGATATAAGATCAGATACACGCCTATGGGTAAGGGGCGAAACGGAAATTTTATGGCATAGATTACGGTATATATCGTACAGCTCCCCTGTTGTAAGATTGTCCCTACCACCTTCTTCACTCAATATGACCCCTAATAATAGAATCTTTGAATGGAGTGGCAACGTTTTTATAGCTTCTGCTATGCAATCTAACTCAATTTTATTCTTTGCCATTTTCACATGCTGCTCCGTTACCTTTTCTGCGCCATCCCTCTCTGCAATTTCAACTGATATGCGAAGCAAATCTATGGCACGACGCGCATCTCCATGCTCCTGTGCTGCTATGGCCGCACATAGTTTAATAACTTCATCTTCCAAAACACCATCTCTTATGGCAATCTCTGCCCTTTCCCTCAAAATATCCTCTAATTGAAATGCGTTGTAGGGTGAAAATATAATTTTTTCCTCCATAAGCCTGCTTTTTACTCGAGCATCTAAAAGATCTGTAAAATTGAGTTCGTTAGATATACCCACAATACCTACCCTAGAATTCTCCATAACGTCATTCATATGAAGAATCTTGTAAAGAATATCATCTCCACTTTTAGCCACCAACTTATCTACTTCATCTAAGACTACTATGAGAACACCATTCCATCTATCCACATACTCCACCGTAGTGTTAAATATCTTATCTATGGGCCATCCGGTGAACGGTATTTTTTTGTCCCATTCACCTATAAAATGATTACCTATATTCTGCAAAACTGAATAGGATGTGTCAACAGTGTCACAATTCAAATAAAGGTATTCAACATTGGATTTTCCATGCACTTTTTGTGCACTCATCAATTCACGCCCTATATAGCGAACCACAGCAGTTTTCCCTGTGCCTGTTTTCCCAAATATGAGAATATTAGATGGTTTTTCACCGTATAAAGCGGTTACGAGAATCTCCGCAATTCTGTTTATCTCATTTTCTCTATGGGGTAAACTATCGGGTAAGTACGATGGGTAAAGCACATCTCTGCTTTCCGTGAAAAGCGATTGTTTCCTGATATACTGTTCAAACACATTTTCCATGATTCCACCTGAGTAAACAATGCATGATCAGGATGTTAAAAAAACTTTTTTTAGCAACTTGGTTAACACCTTGTGAATCAAAAAATTTTTATACAGTTTTGTTTTCAACTTTCCTGTAAAAAATTAAAATTAATTTGAGGTGAAGAAGAATGGTAAATATGGATAGGAAAACCGTGATCGTAGGAATAGTAGTAATAGCGATCGTGGCGGCGGCTATTGGATTCTACGCGTTCTACGTATATCCACAGAAAACACAGGGAAGTGGAAAAATAGTTGTTAAGGATGATATGGGAAGAACAGTCATATTAAACAAAACGGCGGATAGGGTTGTTTCGCTTGCACCCTCCAACACCGAAATTCTCTTTGCCATAGGTGCCGGGAGCAAGGTGGTTGGTGTGACTGAGTTCTGCGATTATCCCCCTGAAGCTGTGGAGGGAGTTAAGAATGGAAGCATTGCAGTTGTGGGTGGTTTCGCAAGTGATATCAGCATAGAAAAAATTGTTTCTCTTAAGCCGGATGCTGTTTTCGCCTATTATGGTCAAAAAAGCGTGGTGGAAGAGTTGGAGAATCTGAGCATTCCAACGGTGGTTTTCAATCCTCATAATTTAGATATGATTTACAATGATATAACAATAGCCGGCGAAATAACAGGAATGAATGATGGTGCCAAAAAAGTAATTAGCGAGATGCGAAACACAGTGAATTATGTTGAATCCCATGTTGCCAATCTCCCCGCAAAGAAGGTATTTTTTGTTGCGTGGGGCAACCCTCTGATGACTGCAGGAAACGATACTTTTATCAACTATCTCATATCCCTTGCCGATGGCAAAAATATATTCTCTGATTCATCTGGATGGCCCACGGTAAGCATGGAGAGTATAGTTGCGAGAAATCCAGATGCTATAATTCTAACTCCCCATTGCGGATTAACAAAGAAAGATGTGCTCAATAACTGGTCTAACGAGATAAACGCGGTCAAAAATGGAAGTGTTTATGTAATTGACGATGACATTTTAGTAAGACCAGGGCCAAGGATTGTGCAGGGTCTTCTTGCCATTGCAGAAGACATTCATCCGAATGCATTTGAGGAGAAGAGTTATAATTTGGAGGTCACCGAGCAATGGGCAGTAGCCGCACCGTAAAGTGGTCTTTCGTACTTTTTTTGATTTTCCTCACACCCATATCCATATTTTCTGCTCTTATGATTGGACCTGCTGATATCCCTTTTAAAACTGTAATCTCCACACTATTTGGAGGAGGAGACGAAATAAGCAGGGTAATAGTACTGGATTTGAGGCTACCTAGAGTTCTCACAGCATTCATTGCAGGATTTGCTTTGGGCACAGCGGGAACCATGGCACAGGCCGTTTTTAAAAATCCCCTTGGAGATCCATATCTCTTGGGAATATCTTCAGGAGCCTCGCTTGGTGCTGTTATCGGTTTTATGATAAATTTCCATCTTGTTCCCCTCTTAGCCTTCATATTCGCCATAATAGTATCAATTTTAGTTTACTCCATAGGAATGGCTGCCGGCGGGAAACCAACAACTCTTATCCTCTCTGGAATCGCTGTAGGCATGCTCATAAACTCAATTGTGTGGTATCTTATTCTTTCGCTTCCCAATCTCCACGGGATATATGCATGGTTTCTTGGAAGTTTCTCAACTGTTATGTGGCCACAGTTTTACATTATTCTCCCCTCACTATTTATATCCATTGGAATGATTTTTCTTTACAGATGGTTGAATCTTCTTATGCTCAGGGATGAAGAGGCTATGAGCCTTGGATTAAATGTGAATGTAGCTAGGACAATTGTAATAATATTCATCGCTCTTATAACCGCAGTGGTTGTTGCTGTGGGAGGTCTTATAGGATTCGTTGGTTTAGTTGTGCCGCACATATGCAGGCTTGTGGTGGGTGCGAACCACCGATATCTTTTACCATCGTCCATGCTATTCGGCGGGATATTTCTCTTGGCAGCTGATACAGTTGCGCGAGCCGGAAGCACCGAGATACCTGTCGGAATAATAACAGCTCTTATGGGTTCACCCCTATTTATTTATCTTCTGGTGAGGAGCCATGTTAAAGGTTGAAAATCTGAGTAAGTTCTACGGTAGAAAAAGAGTATTAAAAACCGTGAATCTTCAGTTAGAGCGGGGGTTCTGGGGGCTTATAGGTAGAAATGGGGCTGGGAAAACTACACTTTTACGATGTATAATGGCCATGACCACGTTCACTGGAACCATAAAAATAAACGGTAAAAACGTTAAGGAAATGCCGAGAAGTGATATAGCGAAAATCGTTGGATATGTACCTCAATTAAGCAGCCAAGATGTCCCTCTCAGTGTGAGGGATTTTCTGGAAATAGGCGCGTATTACAGGAATGGTAATGTGGATAACGTGATAAATTATCTGGGTTTTAAAGAGGAGAGGCAGATAAACACGCTTTCCGGTGGTGAGTTTCAGAAATTGCTGATTGCAAGGGCAATGATAGGAAATCCTCCTCTACTCCTTTTAGATGAGCCAGCTAACCATCTTGATATAAAGAACACAGCAGAGATAATTGAAATCCTCAAAGAGTATTCAAAGAGATATTTAGTCATAGCTGTAGTGCACGATCTCAACCTCTTGAATTTTGTTGATGGAGTCATAGCACTGAAAAATGGAAAGGCGAAAATTCTGAATGATGTGGATTCACAGGCTCTGGAAAAAATATTCGACATAAAGGTGGAGTTGATAAATGCGGGAAAATACAGATTTGTTATTCCACGATACAATGGATTTATTCGTAAACTATAATTCCTCTCCTCTCCAATTTTCTCTTCAATTCTTGCATCATATTCTCCTGTATTACGAATTTCACAGCCATGCTCCTTCCGTACTGAATGCTTTCAATCTTGGCATACCTGCTTATCATAGCGAACACATCCTTATCAAAATTCTCCATAATTGCTGTATATCTTTTTAACCCAGCCTCTCTCTCAATCCTTTTTATTAATCCATTAATTCCCGCTCCATTTTTAGCGGATATACAAACCACATCGCCTATTTCTCCTGCAATTTCAATTTTATCTTCCAAACTGCTGGCCAAATCTATCTTGTTTATTACGGGGATTATCTTTCCTCTGACTTTGTTTAGGAGAACATCCAGTGTAACATTCATTTTACTTTGAAATCCACCTACATCCTCTGCTCCATCTAATAAGAGAAGAACAATATCTGCATTGTATATTTCTTCTAACGTTGGTCTGAAAGCTTCAATGAGCCATGGAGGCATATCTGCGACGAAGCCCACAGTATCTGTGATAAGAATTCTCTCCTTTCCCAACCGGGAAGTCTTTGTGGATAGAGTTGAGAACATTCTCTCTTCCACAATCACTCCTGATTCTGTGAGTCTGTTGAGAAGCGTGCTCTTACCAACATTTGTGTATCCTGCAATCCCCACAAGTATAAATCCATTCCTCTTTCTCTCTTTTCTCCTCTCCTCACGCTCCACACTTATCTTTTTGAGTTTTCTCTCGATTCTCGTCATTCTTCTGCGTATCATCTCGTAGTAATCTGCAATTTCGTATTCTCCAGCACCCATCCATCCTGCATGCTCTCCCATCCTCACATGATGAATAACTTCACGAATAAGAGGAACTCGGTATTTTAAAAGAGCATACTCAACCTGCAACTTTGCTTCCCTGCTCTTTGCTCGATCTGCAAATATATCGATTATTAATTTTATTCTGTCTTCCACCTCGGTTTTTAATTCCTTCTCAAGGTTGTACCACTGTGATGATTTCAGTATACCATCGACTATCACCTTCTCTTTCCCAGAAATTAAATGCTTGATCTCATCCACTTTTCCTTCAGAAATATAGAATTTCGGATTTTTCGCATCTTTGAATTCCACCGTTTGTGATATTTTGTAACCTAAAGATTCAACAAGATTCAGAAATTCTTTGGATCCTTTTCTCATCACGACAATGACTTCAGGCATTTCTCCAACTCCCCCATCAAGTAGATGGATCCACATGCAATTATTTTCTCCTCATTTTCCAATGAGAATCTAAGCGCATCGCATGAGTTTGGAAACGATTTAACATCTTTAAAATATTTTTTTGCATATTTTTCTATTGCGCTTAATGGCATTTTTCTGTAGTAGTCTATTTCTGTGACTATTATTTTGCTTGCTACTTTTCTCATTATTTTCATATATCTATTTATATCTTTATCCTTAAGCATTGAGAATAGAAGAGTCGAACCTTGAAGATTCAATTTAGAAATTGTGTCCGCCAGTGTCCTTGCTCCAGCCGGATTATGTGCTGAATCAAAAATCAGGAGGGGTTTTCTTCTTTTCACCTCAAAGCGATCCCTCCAGAATGCACTTGATATCCCCTCAATTATATCCTCACGATTTATTGTGTAATTCTCACTTAAAATCTCTGCCATTCTCATCGCTACCAAAATATTCTTGAGCTGATGATAACCCACCATCCTTGTTTTTAATTTGTATTCTCTCACCGGCGTTTTAGCAATGAATTCCATGCCATCAAGATTCATGCGAACATCCGAGAATGAACATTCTTCGTTCACATTATGGTATGGAGCGTTGTTTTTTGATGCAATTTTTTTGATTACGTTTATCGCCGCTAACTTCTCCTCTCCAACCACCACAGGCACATTGGGCTTTATTATCCCCGCCTTCTCCCAGGCTATCTGACTAATTCTTTTTCCCAGAACCTTGGTGTGGTCTTTATCTATAGTGACTATTGCCGTTATATCAGGATTTACAATGTTCGTAGCATCCAGTCTTCCCCCCAATCCAACTTCAAAAACAACAAAATCCACCTTCATATCCCTGAAATAGTTCAGAGCGAGAGAAGTTGTAACCTCGAAAAATGTTGGATTCCTCTTGCTCTTTGCCATCTCCTCTATTTTTTTTCGATATTTTCTCACGAAATCTATTATGTACTGAGTTTCAATTTCTCTATCATCCACGATTATTCTCTCGTTGTATCTTTCCACATGTGGCGAGGTGTAGAGTCCTGTGGAATAGTTCCTTTTCATTATGGAGTAAAGAAAATAAGCAACCGAGCCTTTGCCATTCGTTCCTGCAATGTGTGCAAATTTCAGATTTTCTTGCGGATTCCCCATTAACGAGATGAACTCGTTCATAACGCTCAGATCCAGCTTCATGCCGAATCTTCTCAGGTTGTAAAGATATTCTATCTCCGGTGCTTCCACAGAACCCTCAAACTTACGCAATATTTAAACATTTACCAACACTTATGGAAGAGAAATAAACTGGAGAAAGTATAATACCTAAATTGACCATAACCGTTTATGATTCCAGAGGAGTTCATAAATTACGCTTTTGATGAGCGTGTAAAGATGATAAGAAAGATGCTCAGTGGAAATATGAGCGATGAGATTTTGATAGGATTCACAAGGCATAACGCAGCGATAATCACATGCGGCCAAGCGGGAATAAACGGCTCCATAAAGGGAGTGGGTTTCATCCACAAAGATAAATATATCCAAGAAACACTTGAAAAAATGAGGGAAGAGCTGAAAAGCGAATACAGTATGTTCAGAGCTGGAAAATTTCTCCTTGAGGAGATTTACGTCCGCAATAAAATAGATTTTGAAAAAATCATATCTCTCGAACTCGCAAGAAAGCACACATGGCACAATTTGATGAGCGGTGAGAAGAGGGCGACGATTTTATTTTTCACGCCTCCAAGCAAATCCTACGAAGTGCGATGCGATGTTGAAATTCATATTGATGATGATGTGTGGGAGTATGCAAATTCTCTCCACGATATTTTTCACAGACCTGAAAAGCCAAGGGATTGGAAGAGGACTCCCGCGTATCTATTCAAAATCCGAGAGATTTACGATAACAGTGAGGACAGGATGGGTGTGAGGATTTATTGAGTTTTGTGAATAATTGAGTACGACCAGACTTTCAATGCTACAAGTAAACAAAATAATCCATCGTGGCATCGTGACCCTACGAAAACGAAAGGAAAGGTTTTTATAGTATAATTTCATTTATTACTTTTATGAAACAATGGGTGGTTGTTTTAGGAATTTTGACTTTAGTGCTAATCAGTTCTGTTGCTGCCGGATCACTGAACCGTACCGATATGCCACATCATAGGTATAATTTTGCGAAAAATACGCCAAAGGGAATTTTTCATGCAAATAGGGCTATTGTTAGAGAGAACCATGGCATTCGAAGTGTGATTCCCCCTAACAGGAAGATTAGCGTAACGGAAAACAGAAGTGAAAAATACATTTCGCATAGTAGATTCAAGATAGATGGTGACAATGAGTTTAGAACAATGGCTAAAAATGAAAACTGGAGCGGAAATGGAACAGCAGATTCCCCATACATAATTGAGAATTACAGTATAAACGGAAATTATAAGGGCTATGGAATATTCATAGCAAACACGACGGTTTATTTCATCATAAGAAACAACTACATATACAATGTATGGGGTGCTACATATCTTCTCACCGATTTATATGGTGGTGCTGTTGTTCTGTCCAACGTTACTAATGGTCAGATAGTTAATAATACTATGAACAACTGTATGAGTGGAGCAAAGATTTGGTACTCTTCGAATAACACCTTTAAAAACAACCTGATAAGTAAGTCATTTAGTGAATTGGTGGTCAGATATTCATCTCATAATCTTATAGAAAACAACACCGTGCTCGATAATGGTGGTGGTTTGTATTTTGGAATTTACTTATATAATTCTCCCTACAATACCATGTATTCTAACACATTTAACAACGCCTCGATAACACTGGATGGAAATTTAGCCACTTTCACAACTCAAAAAATAGCAGATAATAACACAGCCAACGATCTTCCAATTTTGTACTATAAAAATATTTCACAACCAACGACTATAAGTGGTTCATTGGGGGGTTTAATAATAGGAAACTGCTCCAATGTTATTGTTAGAGATATAAGGATAGAAAATATAAGCTACGGGATAGAGGCTGGTTATACATCAAATATAACATTCGATAATGTGACTGATATAAATTTGATACACACGGGGAATATGGCGATAGGAGAATCAGACATAGTAAGAGTGTATAACAGTTACATAAAATCTAATGAGTGGGGGCTTGAAACCAATTATGTAACGCATCTCTACATCTTTAATTCCAAGTTAGAAAATAATGGTATCACTATGATGCGTACCTACAATTCATCTATTGTCAACACACTAATACAGCATCCAGTTATCTTGGGGTGTGAGAATATAACTTTTTACAATGATACTGGAAAAGTCATGATTGATGGGTCGAATAATATTACCTTTGAAAATGATTCATTTAGTAGTTTATACATCTATTCCACCAATGTTTCTGTTGTAAACTGCTCTTTCAGCGGCTCCTCAAATCCATTAGAAATATCTTCATCATCACATGTGCTTGTAATAAACAATACTTTCGAATGGGGCAAGGATAAGGCCATATATGTTGAAGACTCTAAATATGTGAGGATAGAAAATAACATAATAATGGGATATGGATACGGAATCTGGATCAGTGGCCCATCGCAAGCTCATGATGTAATATATCACAATTTCATTTCATGGACTTCATCGTACGCAATATATATAGAAAGCCCCACTACGAATGTGTTAACATATGAAAATTCTTTTTACTATAATCACGGTTCAAATGATACATACGATTCATCCCGTATACAGGCATACAACGAATATCCAAACACATGGAACACAAACACGGTAGGCAATTTCTGGAGTGACTGGACTGAACCTGATGACAATCACGATGGTATAGTCGACAAACCTTATATAATAGCTGGTGGAACAGGCGCTAGGGATTTCTATCCACTTACCAATGCTACATATCCACTCATAGGAAGAATATGGGGCGTCCGAAATCAGATGATTTTAACGGGCGTATTTAATTATACTGTCTGGGGCAGGGACTACAGTGGGAACATAACCACCGTGGAGTGGTATATAAACGGAAGTGTAGTAAATACTGAATATGTAAATGCAGATAGAATAAATCTAACATGGAAATGGGATACCACATCATATTCTGATGGTAAGTACAGCATATATTCCATTTTATATGATAATTACGGTAGAATATTCAAAACATGCTCATATAAAGTAATTGTAGACAATACCCCCCCGGAGGTAAATATAACAGCACCTACGAAATCGGTAATAAGAGATGTTGTTCCAGTTGAAGTATCCGCCACAGACGGAAACGGAAGTGGAATAAAAAGCGTTAATTTTTATGTGGATGGAGTGCTTCAGTATATCGATAATGCATCCCCATATGTGTGGATTTGGGACACTACGCAGTTTGAAAATGGCATGCATCAACTTAAGGTAATAGCTATAGACTATGCAGGATTTACCTCAGATGCTGCCATAAGGAATTATGAGATAAACAATACCCTCAGACATCATAAGCCTATCAGAATAAACAACAACAGCGACTTTTACAAGATTGCAGCAGAAGAGAACTGGAGTGGAAACGGAACGGCAGAATATCCTTTCTATATTGAATTCTATGAAATCGATGCAAACCACAGCGGGTCTGCAATATACATTGGAAATACGAGTTTACATTTTGTTATAAGGCACTGCATCATAAAAAATGCCACTTGGGACAAAAGCTCCAGTTTTTATTCAGGACCTGCAGTGTATCTGTATAATGTCAAAAATGGAAGCGTAGTGAATAACACTATAAGTAATGGGAAGGGTGATGGAGTGTTTTTATATCAAAATAGTGGTGTAATTATAATGAACAATACAATTTCAAACTATACAGGGATGGGGATAGAGGTTTATTCTTCATCAAATATCCTTATCAAGAGGAACTATATTGAGAATCTTTCACCTCCTGAGTACTTTATTGATACAGGTATTATTTACACCCAATCTTCAAATGTTGTTGTCTCAAATAATACCTGCATTAACACAGGCATTGGCATATATTCCTATCTGTCAACTACTTCAAAGGTGTATTCAAATACCCTGATTAATTGTAGCATATATTTGTTTGGGGGATATATTATAGAAACATATGCTTCCCATACGATAACCACGAACAATACCGTTAATGGAATGCCCGTTTATTACTATAAAAATATGAGTGGAGGAAATATTCCCTCTGATGCCGGTGAGGCTATCATAGTAAATTCGACAGATATAAATGTGGGTAATCTTAGGATAAGCAACGCTACCCTTGGGGTAGAGATAGCATACAGTAAAAACATAAGCGTATACAAAAACAATTTTTCAAATATGCTTTTGGGAGTTCAGTACATGGCATCCAGCAATATTACTGTAGAAAACAGCAGTTTTATTAACATATCCACCGGGATAGATGCTGAATCACCGTCAAAAATTGCAAACAATTACCTTGAAAACAACATTATAGGAATACGATTATTGTCTTACCCCAATAAATTATACTCAAATAAGATGATAAATTGCAGCATCTTCATATCTGGTGATAATGAGAACGTTTACACAGACCAAAAAATAACGGAAGATAACACTGTTAATGGCAAACCTGTTTACTATTACAAAAATATGGATCTCCAGAATGCCACGCTTACAGGATCGATGGGAGAACTCATACTTGGCAACATCACACATGCAATAATATCAAATATGACCTTTTCCAACGCTAGCGTGGGAATTGAGATGGGCTACACATCATCAGTTACTGTGAAAAATGTCACTGTGGCGGGGGAGAAATATTATGGGGTATATCTTGCCGCTACCAATGGGGTCATTATTGAAAATTCCATACTTCAAAACAATTCTAATGGAATGTATATTGGTGGGGAAGGAAGCATAGTGCCAGAAAATAATGTAATAATGAGCTCAAAAATTAGGGATAACTCCAACTACGGGATTCTTATCGAGTGGGGGAACCACAATATGGTCATAAATAATACTATTGCTCGCAATGGACGGTATGGAGTGTATATTGTTTTTGGAGAGTACAATAAGATATACAGAAATCTTTTCTATTATAACAACGGTGCTGGTGACATATACAACTCATCGCATATCCAAGCAAGGAGTGAGGAAGGTCCCAATTATTGGTATGAGACCACCTCTTATGTAGGCAATTACTGGCATGATTGGGCAAATAACAATGATACAAACGATGAGAATCCTAAAAACGGCATAGTGGATTGGCCGTATAAAATAGATGGTCAGGCAGATGAGTATGACTATTATCCGGTGAAAAATTCAGAGTTTGAGACAGCTCCTTCACCACCGCAAAATCTTAAGGCTATTGTTGGAAATAACTTTGTAAATCTGAGCTGGAGCACTCCAGCGAATAATGGTGGCGTATCTATAACTGGGTATAAAATATACCGTAATGGATTACTTATAAAAACTGTTCCCTCAAATCAACTCTGGTACAACGACACGAGCGTTACAAATGGGCAGACCTACACTTACTATGTAACCGCCGTTAATTCTGTCGGTGAGAGCGAGCCGAGCAACAAAGTTCAGGCTACTCCTGGAAGCGCTGTTCCTGAATTCTCAGCAGGGGTATGGAT
>WALH01000066.1 GCA_015522935.1 DHVE2 group archaeon
ATGGCTCAGAAAGATAAGGGTACTGGCTTTCAATCGGCAGCAGGTCTTATTCGATATTTTGAGGAGGAAAAAACAAAGGGCCCCAAGATAGATCCGAAATTGGTGATATACATGGCCATAGTATTCGCCGTATTAGTCGAACTCTCTAAAGTATTCTGGCCTGCAATATAACATGTTTTACACATTTGGCCATTCAAATCTCAAACTGGAAGAAATCAATCACATTATTAAATTCTACGCCATAGACCTTATGGTTGATATTAGAAGGTTTCCCACAAGCAGATTCCCTTGGTTAAATAAAGAAAAATTTGAGGAATATTTCGGTGATAAATATCTCTGGCTTGGGGATAAACTGGGAGGTTATCGCGATGGTGGATACGAGAATTATATGAAAAGCGAGGACTTCAAAGAAGGCATAGAGGAACTTATTTCACTGGAAAGGAGTAGAAGGGTGGGAATAATGTGCTCCGAAAAACTGTGGTTCAAATGTCACAGAAGATTCGTAGCGGCGCGTTTATCCTCGCTTGGCTACCCCGTGGCTCATATCCTGGATTTCAAAGATTCCTTAGACAAGAATTTTAAACCCTCTCACTTAAGTGTTGATTTTTTCAGAAGAGATGCTAAAGATGTGGCCATTGATCTTTTAGGAAAAATAATTGTGAGAAAAATTGGAAGAAGATACCTTCTTGGCAAGATTGTTGAAACTGAGGCCTATTATGGAGAGAACGATCCTGCTTCTAGGGCGTATCATGGCAGAAAGAATTACAATCGTGGTATGTGGCTTACAGGTGGGCACATATTTGTTTACATGGTTCACGCAAACTGGATGTTTAACATAACAACAGACAATAACGATGCTCAGGCTGTGCTAATCAGGGCGGTTGAACCTCTATCAGGGATAGATATAATGGTTAAAAAAAGGAAAAAAGAGATTAGAAATCTGTGCAACGGACCCGGAAAGTGGACACGGGCATTTGAAATAAATCCCCTCTTCAATGAGCAAAAGTTGGGAAAAGATCTATACGTAGCGGAATCTCCATGGAATGATTTTGAGATAGAATCGTCCAGAAGAATAGGCGTGAAAAATGATATGAGTTATGATCTCCGCTTTTACATAGCAGGTAATCGCTTCGTATCAAGATGAGAGAAGTTTAATATTCTTCTAACATATATCCCAAAGAATGAAAGGTAAATGGATCTTTCTCATCGTGTTATACGCCATATCCGTTGTAGTAAGAATTTATCCTGTTTTCGTAAGCTCTATGCCCTACAACTACGATGCTCTTTTAGAAGCTCGTGCCGGACAGTTCATAGCGGATCATGGGAGTTTGAATTATCCATCCAACGTGGCTTACAATAATCATCACACACCTGTAACTCCATTTCTAAACGCGCTTTTAGGTGCAATTGCTCAGCTAACAGGTGTGAATGTGATGACTTTTCTTCCATACATCTTCCCGTTTATTGTGTCTATTGGGGTAATAGGATGGTATCTTCTTGCAAAGAGAATAACAGGAAAGGAGGAGATAGCAGCATTCACGGGGATTATGTTTGCGCTAAGCGGGACTTATGTGCTTCATACAACATTAATATGGAAGCAGGCTCTTGGTCTTGCCCTCATGCCTTTTGTACTTTACACATACAAAAGAAGAAATTCTGTTTCTCTTTTTCTCCTCGTTCTTATGCCCTTGGTGCATCACTACGTGGCACTAATAACTTACATAATCATAACTTATGAAGTGCTTTTTGACTCATACCTGAAATACCACAATCATATTCTTTACACAAAACAGGACAAACTGTGGATAGCGGCAATATTCCCTCTCTGGGCATACTTTGGGTTATATTACATACTCAGACATTTTGATCGACTCTCAGAACTCTCACCATCCGGGAATCTGTGGTTATTTTTATCTCTCTTCGTTGTCGTCTATATAGCATCACTCAAAGCTTTCAGACTTCAATTTAAAGGAATTAAAATAAGATATTACATTCTTGTAGCGATTCTACCCATTGTGATATATGCCATTTATTTCTTTGTCCCAATATTCCCCCATACACCTAAATTCAATAAATACACATTCATATTCACCTTCGGTTATCTTCTTCTCCTTCCACTGATCACCATGGGCTTTGTTCTTCTTCTTTTTACCGAGCATAAAGATAAAAAGCTCTATCTTTCCACACTTACAGCTCCTTTACAGATGATACTTTTCTTCTTTTTACGTGGGCTTGATTTGGAATCATATGTATCCATAAGCAGAACATTTGATTTCACAGATTTTTCTTGGCATACCGCCACTGCGACAGCAATACACACCTTGAAAAAGAAACTTTTGATTTATGTAGCTGTATTTCTCATAATTTCAACTACAACACCGCTGACATACTATTCCATGCAGGCTTTCGGTGTGAACTCATACGTTTACGATGATGAATACCACACGGGCTTATGGATAAAAACCTATCTGGGTAATGTCACTATTGATTCAGATGAGAGAATAGGACATATAATTTATAATTCATTTGATATAAAATCGGGATATATGCTACCTTACGAGTTAGTGTATGGATTACCGATATCCACTAAATACTGGGTAGTTTCAACAATATGGTATCGCTCTGCCCAGCTTAGACCTATGGCTCCTGTGAAAATAAATGTACAGCATCTCCTCAACGAGAATTCCGTGTTGTTCTCCACAGGACGCACATACGTGGTTCTTAACCACGTATGTGCGTCCTGTGG